>CAZPJP010000090.1:0-8238 GCA_964586915.1 uncultured Anaerolineales bacterium | reverse complement strand
GCACGATACAGGCACACGCTTTGGGGTCACATCGTGGCCTTATGCCAGGCTAATCATCAACCCCCGGTTCCTAATCAGATGCAAACCGGATAGCCATTCGTCAAAGTCGTGTCCTGGTAGGATAATGAGTGGAGACACCGCCTGCCGGGTAGCGGACCTGGCAGCTATTGTCGTGGTGAAACTGTAGAGAAAGGTCACGGAGATGACAGGAAAAGGGATAAGGAATCGCACCTTATGTCTTTTCTGTTATGAATCGCACACGAGGGTAAATCGCCCGATGTGTGGGTAAAACCTTAAGAAAGGAGTTAGTATGGACAAGAAGACAGTTCGTGACGTTGAACTCAAGGGCAAGCGCGTTTTGATGCGTGCGGACTTCAACGTGCCGCTCGAAGGCGACACAATCACCGACGATACCCGCATTCGGGCAGCGCTCCCCACCATCCAGTACGTCCTGGACCAGGGTGCATCGCTGATTCTTATGTCCCATCTTGGTCGTCCCAAGGGCAGCGTCAATCCGGATCTGAGCCTCAAACCGGTGGCGGCGCGGTTGGGTGAGCTGTTGGATGGGCCGGTCGCTATGGCGCCAGATTGTGTGGGTGATGAGGTCGAGGAGATGGCTGCGTCCCTTGAACCGGGCCAGGTCTTGCTGCTGGAGAACACCCGCTTCCACAGTGAGGAACGGGCCAACGATCCTGAGTTCGCCGGCAAGCTGGCGGGCCTGGGCGATCTATACGTGAATGACGCCTTCGGCACAGCGCACCGGGCACACGCCAGCACGGTTGGCGTGGCCGAGAAACTGCCGGCGGTGGCGGGCTTCCTGATCGAGAAAGAGATCAAGTTCCTCGGCAAGGCCACCAGCGATCCCGAGCATCCCTACGTCGTGATCCTCGGCGGGGCCAAGGTCTCAGACAAGATCGGCGTCATCGAGAATATGCTCGGCAGGGCCGATACGATCCTGATCGGTGGCGGGATGGCTAACACTTTCTTCAAAGCCAAGGGGCTGGAGATGGGCGATTCTCTGGTCGAGAACGACGTCCTAGACACCGCCGAGACCTTGATGGAAAGGGCCGGGGACAAGCTCGTGCTGCCCGTGGACGCGGTCGTCGCAGACGCCTTCGACAACGACGCGAACCAGCAAGTCATCCCCGTGGAGAGCGTTGCGCCCGGTTGGCGGATCCTGGACATCGGCCCAAAGACGATCGTTATGTTCAAAGAGAAGCTCACGGGGGCCAAGACCGTCGTATGGAACGGTCCAATGGGCGTCTTCGAGATGCCTAGTTTTGCTAAGGGCACCTTCGCCATCGCGGAGGCCCTGGCAAACCTCGACGCCGTGACCATCATCGGCGGCGGAGACTCCGCATCCGCGATCAACCGAGCTGGCGTCGCCGACGAGGTAAGCCACGTTTCGACGGGCGGCGGCGCGAGCCTAGAGTTTCTTGAGGGCAAGACCCTACCCGGTATCGCCGCACTGAACGACAAAGCGTAAGGAATCACAGGAGTCGGGAGCGGGAGACCCCTGCTTCCGACTCACGAGCGAAAGGAGCCTTTCATGCGTAGGCCGTTTATCGCAGGCAACTGGAAGATGCACAAGACCGTGACCGAGGCTATTGACCTCGCCGCGGGGCTTAAGGAGACGTTGGCCGACGTGGAACGTATGGACCTGGCCGTTTGTCCAACAGCAACCGCGCTGAGCGCGGTGAGCGACGTACTGGCTGGGACCAACATCGGTGTCGGCGCACAGCATATGCACTGGGAGGAGAGCGGCGCCTTCACCGGCGAGATCTCTCCCCCTATGGTAAAGGAGCTGGCACGCTACGTGATCATCGGCCACTCAGAACGCCGTCAGACCTTCGGCGAGACCGATGAGACCGTCAACAGGCGGCTGAATGCCGCACTCGCCCACGGGCTGACGCCCATCGTCTGTATCGGCGAAAGCCTCGAGCAGAACGAAGCCGGCGAGACTGTCAACTTCGTCGGCGGTCAAATCCGAGCCGCCTTTGCGCGCATCTCCTCCGAGGATGCCCGTAAGGTCGTCCTCGCCTATGAGCCCATCTGGGCTATCGGGACCGGACGCACCGCGATGCCGGAGGATGCTGATCGCATCATCCGTGAGGCCATCCGTGACGTGCTGGCCGATCTCTACGACGCAGCCACCGCGCAGGCGATTCCGGTGCAGTATGGTGGCAGCGTCAAGCCTCACAATGCTGCCGACTTCATTGTAATGGAGCAGATTGACGGCGCGCTGGTGGGTGGGGCAAGCCTGGACGTGGCGTCCTTCACCGGCATCGTGAAGAACTCGCTCGAGGCGCTGGGAGGCTGACACCTTTCGCCCCAGCAAGCTGCACGCTGCGACGACCGGGAAGCCTTCCGCTACCGGGTCACCGAAACCGGGGACGTCAGGTGTGTCGAAAGACGTCCCCGGTGTAGCGTGCACATCACCGCGATGACAACAGGAGACAGCTATGCCCGATGAGACGAGACTGAGGGCTTATATGCAGCGAGCAGAAGCCGAGCTGCGAGAAAACATCCTGCCCTTCTGGATCAAGCATGCCGTCGATGGAGAGCGAGGAGGCTTCTACGGCGAGATCAGCCACGAGCTTCAGGTCCGCGAGGAAGCACCCCGCGGCGCTCTGCTGACGGCCCGCATCCTGTGGACCTATGCTGCGGCCTACCGGCGCTATCAGAATATCGCCTACCGTAACATGGCGACGTGGGCCTATGAGGACCTTATCACCCGCTTCTGGGACGCCGAACACGGGGGACTCTACTGGATGATCGCTGCGGACGGCACCGTTGTGCAGGCCCGTAAGCAGATCTACGCCCAGGCCTTCGGCATCTACGCGCTGGCGGAGTACTATGCCGCGACAGGGGAAGAGACGGCGCTGAAGAAGGCGCAGGCCATCTTCCAAGCGCTGGAGGACCACAGCTACGATCCTGAGAATGGCGGCTACTTCGAGGCCTTCACGCGGGATTGGCAGTTGGCCGAGGATATGCGTCTGAGCCCCGTGGATATGGACGAGGTCAAATCCATGAACAGCCATCTGCACGTGATGGAGGCATTCACAAACTTGCTGCGAGTCTGGCCGGACAAGACACTGAGGACCCGGCAGACCGAGCTGGTGGACCTGATGATGACGCACATTGTCGACCCGACGACGTCCCACCTGATCCTCTTCTTCGATGAAGCGTGGACCCCTCAATCCGACGCCGTATCCTACGGTCACGATATCGAGGCAAGCTGGTTGCTGGTGGAGTCAACCGAAGTCCTCGGGGATGCCGAGCTCGATGATCGAGCGCACCCTCTGGCGGTGAAGATAGCGCAGGCCGTATACGATGAGGGCCTGGATCCCGACGGCGCCTTGGTCTATGAGGCGGGGCCGGAAGGTCTGCTGGATGACACGAAGCAGTGGTGGCCGCAGGCCGAGGCTGCGGTCGGCTTCCTGAACGCGTATCAGCTTTCAGGGGACGATCACTTCCTTGAGGCCGCTCTCCGAAGCTGGGACTTTATCACTGCCTACCTGATCGATCGCGAACACGGGGAATGGCTGAGATACGTTCAGCGGGACCGTACGCCGGGCACCGACGCAGCAAAGGTCAGCTTCTGGAAATGCCCCTATCATAATGGACGAGCATGCATGGAGCTGACGGAGCGACTGCACCAGTTGCTAACCAGATAGCCCTCGACCGAGACCGGTTACCTCGCCTCCGCAGAGTCGCATCGAATATCAATGACCGTCGGCCAGGCGCCGACGGTCATTGTCCTTCCCCCTATGCCTGAGCGAGAGCGCCTCATGGCGAATCGGACTCAGCGCTACCGTCCGGATTGCCCGCCCCCGCTTTGTCTCCCTCTTCCTTCGCGTAAGCTGCCGGATGAAGCTCGGCATGATAAGACTCCGGCTTTGCCAGATCCCGGCCACTTACCAGCCCCAGACGTTGATATGAAGCAATCTCAAACTCATGATCCATCTTGATCGCGTCAAACGGACAGAACTCGGCACAGTAGCCACAGCTCATGCAGAGACTCACATCGATATAGTAAGCAATGGGATAGCGTCGCGGACGTCCCGTCTCAGGATCCTTAGCGCGCTCGATCCATATGCACTGAACCGGACAGATCTGCGCACAAATACCACACGCCGTGCACCTAAGCTGCTCCGTCTCAGCGTCGGTCACCAGGAACGGCAGGTTTCGATAGCGTTCGGGGAGCTCCCGCCGCTCCGCCGGATACTGTATGGTGAAAATCCCTTCGTGTTCCCGGTCGTCCACCTTCTCCCCACGCCGTCGGCGCACCCAGGCGCGCACATCGTCGACGTAGGTCATAAGGAAGTGGCGCATCGTCAGCGCCAAGGTCTTGACAATACCCGAACCGTACATTAGCGGTCCACCTCCCCCATCGTCAGATCGATGCTGCCCAGTATCGCCACGATATCCGCGATCTTAACACCGCGGGCGAGTTTGCTCAGCGGGGTCAGGTTCAGCAAGGAGGTCGCCCGGATATGGTAGCGATACGGGTTTGCGCCGCCATCAGAGACGAGGTAGAAGCCGAGCTCGCCCTTCGGCGCCTCAATGCGACCGTAGGACTCGCCCGGTGGGATCCGCATCAGGGGCGAGAGGCGATGAGACTGGATGCCGTCAACCCCCTCCCCGTCGGGGATCTCCTCCAGCGCCTGTTCGAGAATGCGCAAGCTCTGCCAGACCTCATCGAAACGCTGGGCGAGACGCGCGTAGACGTCCCCTTCCTCGCGCGTCACCACATCGAAGTCGAAGCGGTCGTAGATCCCATAGGGCTCAGCCCTGCGTACATCATAAGGGACTCCGCTGGCTCTGAGCACCGGACCTGCAACGCCGTGGGCCACGGCCTCCTCCGCCGTCAGGACGCCAACATCCATACTGCGAGCCTGGACAATCTCGTTATCCATCAGGAATGCCTGCATCTCCCGGATCTTCCGAGGCAGTCGATCGCGGACCAGGGCCTTAGCCTGCGCGACCCACCCCGCCGGCAGATCGCGCGCCACGCCCCCAGGCCGCATATAGTTGAACATCATGCGGCCCCCCGAGGCGGCCTCGAACAGATCCAGGATGAGCTCACGCTCCTCCATCGCGTAGAGGGAGCCGGTGAAGTACATACCCAACTCGTTACTGAAGAAGCCCGCGGCAAGCAGATGATTCACGACGCGCGAGAACTCAGACATAATGACCCGTATGTACTCGGCGCGCTCTGGCACCTCCCAACCCAGCAGCTTCTCCATGGCGAGACAGTAGGCGAGATTGTTCGTCATCCCGTTGATGTAGTCCAGGCGATCGGTAAAGGGGATATTCTGCAGCCACGTGTTGCGCTCGCCGATCTTCTCATGATTGCGATGCAGATACCCGAAGACCGGCTCCAAATGCTGGATCGTCTCACCGTCCAACCGGACTGCCATCCGGAAGACGCCGTGGGTGCTGGGATGGTGGGGGCCCATATTGAGGATCATCTCCTCCGTCTTGAGCGGTTTGTCAGGGTCACGATCCACCGATAGCATACGCTCGTAGAGCAGGCGATCCGCCTCACTGAAATCGACATCATCAGGCGGACACGCTTCGGAGAGCTCCTCACCGGTCATCCTGATGTTCGCGCGGCAGGGTGTCCGGTCCTCAGCGTACAATGGGTTGCCGCCATTCGGAAATCGACTCCGATAGGGCTTGTGCTCCTCCTCATAGTAAGCCTCGCGCCAATCCTTCCGCAGCGGGAATCCATCAAATCCCTCCCACATGAGCAGACGACGCAGATCAGGATGTCCCTGAAAGCGCACGCCGAACATGTCCCAGACCTCCCGCTCTTGGAGGTTCGCAGCCGGAAACTCCGGTGTGATCGAGGGCAGAACCGCGCTGTCACGACTGGTATGGACGTGAACGGGGACATAGCCGCCGCCCGTGATCCTAAAGAGGTGATAGACCACATCGATATGAGGTGGGAACTGCTCCAGGGGTTCGGGATAATCGACGGCGGTCAGGTTGGATAGGTAACGGTATCCGAGCTCATCCCGCAGAAACCGCAGCACCGGCACTAGCTTGCTCGCGTGCACCAGCACACCCTCGTACCTCGGTCGATTCATCAACGAGGAACGCGACACAGCCTGGGTCATCCGGTGCTCGACAGGCTCCGGATATCCGTTGGTCTCTCCCAGATCCTGCGGCATGGCCGGCCTCAGGGCGCCTGGGAAGGCGGTGTGCAGGCGTTCCCAAACCTCGGCCGGCATATCGTTGATCCGCTCAGCCATCTAGGCCTCCTCCTCCGGCGGGCCGACGAGATCCTCCAGGTCGCGCCAGCTGACCAGGTCACGGCCCAAGACGGGCTCTGGAACCCCCTCGTCGACACCGGCCTGGAACGCCCGGATATCCTGAATCGACTCTTGGTCAAACCGCGCGTGCAGCGTCAGTATCCCGTGAAGCAGCGCCTCGGGCCGCGGCGGGCAGCCTGGGATATAGACATCGACGGGGATCAGCCGATCTACCCCCGAGACGACATTATAGCCCTCCTTGAAGGGCCCTCCGGAGATCGCACAAGCTCCCATAGCGATCACGTACTTCGGTTCGGCCATCTGATTGTAGAGACGCACCAACAGGGGAGCCATCTTCTTGGTAACCGTGCCGTTGACAATGAGAAGATCGGCCTGTCGAGGGCTTGCCCGCATAATCTCCATACCGAAACGCGCCGTGTCGTACCGCGATGCGGCTGTCGCAACCATCTCAAAAGCACAGCACGCCAGACCAAAGAGCATCGGCCAGAGCGACCGCTTGCGGGCCCACGCATAGACCCGGTCTAGAGTGGTGAGCTTGACCGAGGGCTGCAGCTCAGGCGGGACCTCAGGCGACAGCCTCGCACCGAGCGACGGAGCGCGCGACCGTCCGGCGTCGTCCCTGTGGGGGTCATCCTGTCGGGTCTTCTGCGTCATCGCATCGCCTCCGTAGATAGGATTCCTGAAAAGCTGAGGGGCGAGATATCCCACAGCGAGAGCGCCCTCTCGCGGAGACTGATCTCGCCCCTCCGTTGGGGAAGGCGGGATTTGAACCCGCACGCCTCGCGGCACATGATTCTAAGTCATGCTCGTCTGCCTGTTCCGACACTCCCCCGTCAAAGAGATTATACCCCCCGACGACCGTTTCGACAAGCACTGCACGCATCTCATGGCTTCGGCATCGCCTTCAGGGCCTCATACGCCGGGCGCACCTCGCCGCCCGGCCAAGCGCCGAGATCACCTTCACGCCCCCACCAGAAGGGATCCACAATTGCCCACCAAAACTCCTCATCGTGTGGCTTCCATTTTGGGTCCGGGAAGTTCCAGACAAACATCGGACCAATCCAGGGCGTCCAATGCTCGCGGGCATACGCAAAGGCCCTCACAAGGTACGCAGCCTGCTCGTCCGCTGTGACAGCAAACCACGCGTAGTCCGGATGCTCGGGGCTATCGTTCGTGTGCCAGCCAAACTCGAGGATGGCAGCCTGCTTGTCGCTGTCCCCATAGCGCTCCATGATCGCCCGCATCTGCTCGACATGGCGAAAGCAGAAAAAGGCGTGACCGCCGTAGCCGCTCTCGGGATCCGCAGCCTCCGCCGGCGAGATCTCCGGCGGGGCTTTGTAGCCGGGGGCATTGAGGCCCAAAAGGTCGAAATACGGCGCCGCTCCCGCCTCGTACATTCCCACGAGGTAATCGACGTCGGGTACCGCTTCGGGGGGACTTGAGCCTGTCGGGGCAAGGCCCGCTGAGATCACCAGCGCGTCGGAGTCGGCCAACTTGATCGCCGCATAACAGCGCGCGAGCACGCCCACGTACCCGGCCGGGTCCGGCACGCGCCCTTCCCACTCTCGGGCCAAATTGGGCTCGTTCCAGATCTGATAGCCGCTGACGCGTCCCTCATAGCGCGTGGCAATCGCCGAGCAAAAGCGCTCGAAGGCGTCAATGGAGAACGGGATCGTAGGCGTGGCGCTGTCCGGGGCAGCATCCGCCTCAGGCGTCAGGACCGCCCAGGCGGGTGGGTGATCCAGGCGAAGGAGCAGCTCGACCCCGGCTTGGTCCGCCTCATCCACGATGCGGTCCAGAATCGTCCAGTCATATTGGCCCGGACCGGCGCCTTCCACATCCTGCCAGGCGACGCGCTGTTTGACCCAAGTGAAGCCCGCCTCTTCAATCAGCGCCCAGTCACGCCGCACCGCCGCCCAGGGATCCCACCACATGTGAACGTTGACGCCATACTCCG
>CAZPJP010000089.1:0-15536 GCA_964586915.1 uncultured Anaerolineales bacterium | reverse complement strand
AGCGGCGCGCGCATTTGAGCGATGCGGTGTCTGTGGGTCAAGACAGGAGTAGGGAGTAGGAAGTATGGAGTACGGGCCCCGGCATCGTGTGGTTGACCTTTACTCCCTACTCCCATACTCCCTACTTCCACTGACCGCTGACCGCCGTAATAGGGAGGCCCATGGCATCTGACACGCTAAGCGCCCGCTCCAACGCCCTGCTGGCCCGGTGGGCCCGCGCCGTCGAGGGCTACTGGCACGAAGGTGCGGGAGCCGAGCCCCTCGGATGTTATGGCCCGGGCTACATCCACTGGGGCGTTCAATCCAACTGGAACTACGCCGCCGCGATGGCCACGCTGGCAGCGCAGCCCGGGGTGGGGGGCCGCGACCACTGGCGCGCCCGGGCCACCGCCGCGCTGCGCTTTGCCCTCGCGACGCACGTGACCGGCGAGCGCACCGGCAATGATGGTCGCCAGTGGGGCCATAGCTGGATCAGCATGCTTGGGATCGAGCGCGGCATGCACGCCCTGCCGCTTTTGGAGGATCACCTTGCGGACCGCGACCGTGCAGCCCTGCGTCGGGTGCTGGTGAGCGAGGCCGATTGGCTGCTCCACGACGCCCACCGCGGCGATCACCACGGCGTCTTTGGGGGTGTCTGGAACGACAGCGGCAAAAACGTGCCCGAGTCCAACATCTGGTGGGGCGCGCTCCTCTGGCGGGCGGCCCAGCGGTATCCCGATGCTCTGAACGCCGAGGCCTGGAAGGCGCGCGCGCATGCCTACTTCATCAACGGCATCTCCGTGCCCCAGGACGCTCAGGACACGACGGTGATCGCCGGGAAGCCGGTCGCCGAGTGGTTCGCCGGGGCCAACTTCTTCTCGAACTACGCCCTCGACCACCACGGTTACCTCAACGTGGGCTATATGGCGATCTGCGTCAGCAACGCCGCGATGCTCCATTTCGATATGAAGCGCGCCGGACTGCCAGTCCCCGAATCCCTGGTCCATCACCAGGCCGACCTCTGGGAGGTCCTGCGCCGTATGATCTTCGGGAACGGACGGCTCGCCCGGATCGGTGGTGACAGCCGCGTCCGGTACAGCTACTGCCAGGAGTATCTGCTGCCCTCGCTCCTCTTCGCCACGGATGCTCTCGATGACGCGTACGCGCTGAGTCTGGCAGAGCAGCAGCTTGGCTTGATCGAGCAGGAAACGGCGGCGAGCGATGATGGCACCTTCTACGGTCGCCGGATGGGTCATCTACGCGACGCCAATCCCCATTACTTCACGCGGCTGGAGTCCGATCGCGCCTGCGTCCTGTCGATGTTGATCACCTACCTGCCGCTCCTCACCACGCCGCCTGAGCCCGTAGCGTCGCTCGAAGCCTCTGTCGCCGGCGGATGGTCCGAGCCGGAGCACGGTGCGGTGCTGCACCGATCGCCGACGCGGTTAGCCTCCTTCTCGTGGCGGGCGCGCGGGCTGGCGCAGGCGCTCTGCGTGCCGCCCGGCGATCCCACCGCGATCAGCACGGCCGAGTGGTCGCGCAACCTCACGCCCGTCGTGCGCTTCCTGGGCGACAGAGACGCTGAGGGCGCCCAGCACCGGCGCTTGTTGCGATACAGTCTGGAGAGCTTCCCGGGCGGATTCGCAACCTGCGGCGCGGTGATGGAGGGCGTCGACGTGCGTATCGATGAGGGCGCGCGCTGCACCAACCAGGCGGTCACCCACGTCGCCTTTGCGGCGCTACCCGACGGGCGAACCTGTGTCGGAATGCAGCTCGTGGTGGCGGCTCGGGACCGAATCGGCTATCTGATCGAACTTAAGGGCCTGCACCTCAACGTCGCGAACGATCTCTTCAACGGGTTCCGTCGTACCCTCTACAGCGAGGACGCGACGTTGACCTTGACCTCGCCCCCGGACGCCGCGCTGACCCGGCCCGTAGTAGGGGCCTGGCTCAACGTCGACGACGTCCTGGGCGTGGTCCTGCTGAGCAGCGACGGGCCTCTCTGGCTCGATCGCGCCCCGGAGCGTCGTGGCGGTCGTTATCGGTCGCTCTTTGTGGAGGAGGTCTGCAGCGTGGTGGAGCGGGGGCCGCGGCCCACCGAGCCCGGTGAGATCCTGATCGACGCGGGCTTTGTGGTGCTCTCTGGGGCGTCCGCTGAGGCAACCGCCGCGTGCGAGGGCGGCGTGCTCCAGATCGACGATCCGTGGGTGCGTGGCGTCTGGGTCGTCGGCGCCGATGGCCGGCGGCATAGTGTTCTGGCGAATTTTGGTGACGTGGCGGCGCGCGTCACGGTCGGTCGTCGCCCGGTTGTCGTGCCGCCGGGCGCGGCGCGGGTGAGCGCGGATGGCGCACTCCTCGGCGATGGCCACGATTCCGAGCGCACCGGTGATTGACGCTGCGCTGGAAGAGAAGATAAAAGGCCCCATTGGGGCCAGAAAGGCGTGAGTACGGATGAGCGAATCACTGCAGGATCGAAAGACCCAGGCGGCACCGGAGAGGTCACCCGCCCGCGGACAGGTGAAGATCACGGCGATCAAGGCGCTGCAGCCCAAGTGGGGCGCGACCCTGGTGCGGGTGGAGACCGACGCCGGCCTCTGTGGCTACGGTCCCTGCCACGGCAGCGGCCCCTTCGTCCGTGCCGCCATCGAGCGGCTCGAGGGCCCGCGCCTGCCGCACCTTGGCCTGATTGGCAAGGATCCGTTGGCGATCGAGGTTCATTTTCACAACATGTTCTACGCCTATCCACAGCGGGGGCGGCAGATGGGCGTGCTGAGCGCCATCGACATCGCCCTCTGGGACCTGGCGGGCAAGATCCTGAACCAGCCGGTCCACCGGCTGCTGGGCGGTCCTTTCCGCGACCGGATCAAGCTCTACTCCCACTGCAGAGGCGGCGATTTCCTCGACCGGGCGGAGTGGCGTGAGCGCGCCGATGATATGAAGCACGACCCTCACGGATTTACGGCCTACAAGATCGATATCCACCACGTGCTCGGCACCCCGATGCAGCAGCGGGTGCCCAGCATCGGGGTTGCGGAGGCCCGCGACGTCCATCGCGCGTACACGCTGGCGCGGGAGGCCGTTGGGGACGAGATCGACATCATCGTCCACTGCCACAACGAGCTCGATCTACCCAGCGCCATCAAGGTCGCCGAAGCGGTGGAGCCCATCAAACCGCTCTTCCTTGAGGACCCCATTGATCCGAGCTTCTCCGGTTCCTGGCTGGCGCTGCGGCGCACGACACGGCTGCCTTTGATGACCGGCGAGAACGTCGCCCTGGCGGAGGGCGCACTCCCCTTCCTCCAGAACCAGGTTGTCGACTGCCTGCAGCCCGACCTGATCAACTGCGGCGGTATCACCGGTGCGAAACGGATCGCGGATCTGGCGGCGCTCTACCAGATCCCGATCTCTCTGCACAACGTCAGCGGCTACGTCCTGAATATGGCATCGCAGCAGTTCTCGGCCGGGATCTTCGATTGCCCGCGGATGGAATGCACCCGCAACGCCGATCAGGCACCTGAGGCGACGGGCGAGAAGCTGGTGATTGAGGACGGCATGATGAAGGTTGCCGATCGCCCGGGCCTGGGTTTGCAGCTGGACCTCGATTATCTTAAGGTCAACCGGGCCGCGGACGAGCCCTGGTGGGAGTAAACTGGGAACGAGACTCGACAGACGTGAATAGGAGGTTTAGAGATGACGCTTAGAGCAGCAGTAGTAGGCTTAGGTATTCTGGGTAGCCAGCACGTGACCTTCCTGGCGGAGCAGCCGGAGGTCGAGGTGGTCGGCGTCGCGGACATTCGCAGAGAGCAGGCGCAGGAGATCGCCCACGACGTCGGCGCCGCCGTCTACACGGATTACCGCGCGATGTTCAAGGCGCTGGCGCCGGATATCGCCGTCGTAGCGACGCCCGATCCCCTGCACAAGGACCCCGTGATGGCTGCCATCGAGGCCGGGACGCCCGCGATCATCCAGGAGAAACCCATGGCGACATCCGTGAAGGATGCCGAGGCGATGGCGGAGGCGGCTGCGAAGGCCGGGACCCGCATCTTCGTCAACTTTGCCAACCGCGGCTCGCCGCTGGACCGCGCCACCTACTACGTGATCCGGCAGGGATTGCTGGGCGACGTCGTCTACGGTGAGATCCATCTGGATGACAATATCTCCGTGCCGACTCAGATGTGGGGTGACCGGACCCGCGATTGGGCTGCCGGCTCGTCGACCGCGCACTTTCTCCTGAGCCACGTCGTGGACTTCCTGCACTGGGTCATGGCGCCGTCCGAGGTGGTCGAGGTCTATGCCATCACCCAGCGCAAGGTGCTCGGTTACACGCCCGATCTCTACGACGCTTTCCTGACCTTCGACAACGGGGCGAAGATCCGCGTGAAGGCCGAGTGGATTAAGCACATCGACGGGCTTGTGGAGTTCTCCATAGCCTTCTCCGGCGCCGAGGGGTCGCTGACCTACATCAAGCGGCCCACCTTTGGTGAGACCGAAGCATGGCGGGCGAATCTCAGTGCGTCCGTCAAGCCTGATGCGCTGCTGGCGCACCAGAAAGCCCTCCTCGCTCAGGACATCCGCGTGCGCGCCCTGGTCCACCGCCCCTCCCTCACCGCCGGTGAGCTGGAGACGGAGAGCGCCGAGCGGGTCGCGTTGGAGGCGGGCGCCTTGCCGCAGGACTGGTGGCGCGTCGCGCGTGGCTTCGTGGACGCCGTCCTCGAGGATACCCTGACGCCCTCCTCCTGGGTGAACTATGGGCCGCTGCCCACCGCCGAGGATGGACTGCGCCAGACGAAGGTGGTGGCCGCGATCGTGAAATCGGCGGAGGAGAATCGAGTGGTGGAACTGAGCTGAGCTGCGCACCGGGACAGGCGGACTGTAGTCCGCCTGAAGCGAGGCTTGGAGGTGGGGAGGCGGCCCAGGTCTGGTGAGTCTTTCAGTAGAGCCCTGTCATCGTGATTACCGTACCGGGCGAGATCCGTGTCGCTGCAGCGCCGCTGGATCTGTAGAATGCCCAGGTTTCTGTGCACGTGATAGATGATTTTGCATAATCGTAGGGCGAACTGTCTTGTTCGCCCAGCGCTGGGCGAACAAGACATCCTTCGGCGCCTGCAGACTTCACAGGCTCGCTCAGGACATGGTTCGCCCTACGGGACTGCGTACGAAAGGTTGACACAAGGAGCGATCGTATGAAATTCACGAACGGTTACTGGCAGATGCGACCGGGCGTCACGCCGCACTTTGCGGCGCACGTCTACAAGACCGAGGTCGAGGACGGTGCCCTGGTCGTCTACGCGCCCACCAAGCGGGTGGAGGGCCGCGGGGACACGCTCAACCTCCCCGTCCTCACGGTACGCTATACGTCACCGATGCCCAACGTCATCCGCGTGCAGGTGGCGCATCACAAGGGCGTTCGCCACCGCGGGTCGGACTTTGACCTCCAGCCGGTCCCGCCCCCGGTCGTCGAGATCGAGGACGGCGACGACGCTGCGACGCTCACCAGCGGCGACCTGACCGTCCGCGTCGACAAGGGCGAGGGCTGGCGCGTCGAGTTCATCGGGGATGGCCCCGACGGTGGTCGCGTGCTCACCACCAGCGGCTGGCGCGCGCTGGGCTTTGTCGATATCGACGAGGCCTGGCACCAGTCGGACCGCGGCCCCTTGGCCGACTACGCCCCTTCGGTCTTCGCCGAAGAGCGCTACATCCACGAGCAGCTCGACCTGGGCGTCGGGGCGTGCGTCTACGGCCTCGGCGAGCGCTTCACGCCCTTCGTCAAGAACGGTCAGGTCGTCGATATGTGGAACGCCGACGGCGGCACCGCCAGCGAGCAGACCTACAAGAACGTCCCGTTCTACCTCACCAACCGCGGCTACGGCGTCTTCGTCAACCACCCCGAGCTCGTCTCCTTCGAGGTCGCCTCGGAGAAGGTCGAGCGCGTCCAGTTCAGCGTGCCCGGCGAGACCTTGGACTACTTCGTGATCTACGGTCCGACGCCCAAGGAGATCCTCAACCGCTACACGGCCCTGACGGGGCGTCCTGCCCTGCCGCCCGCGTGGTCCTTTGGGCTCTGGCTCACGACGTCCTTCACCACGAGCTACGACGAGGAGACGGTGACCAGCTTCGTCCAAGGGATGGCCGATCGCGACCTGCCGCTGCACGTCTTCCACTTCGACTGCTTCTGGATGGAGGCCTTCCACTGGGTGAACTTCGAATGGGACGCCCAGGTCTTCCCCGATCCCGAGGGGATGCTCGCGCGTCTCAAGGAGCGCGGTCTGCGCATCTGCGTCTGGATCAACCCCTACGTTGCCCAGCAGTCGGCGCTCTTCGATGAGGCCGTCGAGGGCGGCTATCTCTTGAGGAAGCCGAACGGCGATGTCTGGCAGTGGGATCGCTGGCAGGCGGGCATGGGCGTCGTCGACTTCACCAATCCCGAGGCGTGCCGCTGGTATGGTGACAAGCTCCGGGAGCTGATCGACATGGGCGTCGATTGCTTCAAGACCGACTTCGGCGAGCGCATCCCCACCGACGTCGTCTACCACGACGGCTCCGACCCCGTCAAGATGCACAATTTCTATTCCTATCTCTATAATCAGACGGTCTTCGAGGTGCTGGAGGAGGCCAAGGGCGAGGGCAACGCCGTCCTCTTCGCCCGCTCGGCCACCGCCGGCGGGCAGCAGTTCCCGGTCCACTGGGGCGGCGATTCCACCGCCACCTTCGCGTCGATGGCGGAGAGCCTGCGCGGCGGGCTCAGCCTCAGCCTCTGCGGCTTTGGCTTCTGGAGCCACGACATGGGCGGCTTCGAGCAGACGGCGTCGGCCGACGTCTATAAGCGCTGGTGCGCCTTCGGCCTGCTCTCGTCGCACAGCCGGCTGCACGGATCGAGCTCCTACCGCGTCCCATGGCTCTTCGACGAGGAGGCTGTCGACGTGCTGCGCCTTTTCACCAAGCTCAAGTGCCGGCTGATGCCCTACCTCTACGCCCAGGCCGTCGCGGCCAACACCACCGGCGTGCCCATGATGCGCGCGATGGTGCTGGAGTTCCCCGACGATCCCGGCTGCGACGCACTCGACCGCCAGTACGTGCTGGGCGACGCGCTGCTCGTGGCGCCGGTCTTCACGCCCGACGGTGTAGTTGAATACTATGTGCCCAGCGGGCCCGTGCCCGACGGACGTTGGACCCACTTCCTGACGGGGGAGACGGTGGAGGGCGGACGATGGATCCGCGAGACCCACGACTACATGAGCCTGCCGCTGCTGGTCAAGCCCAACAGTGTGATCCCCGTTGGCGCCGAGGCGACGCGCCCCGACTATGACTATGCTGAGGGCGTGACGTTCCACGTCTTCGAGCCCGCCGAGGGCGAGGTCGCCGCCGCGCTGGTGCCGACGATGAAGGGCGAGGTCGCAATGACCTGCAGGGTGATGCGCACCGGAGACACCCTCGCCGTCGAGACTCAGGGCGGACCAGGGCAGTGGTCCGTTTTGCTTCGCGGCGTGGACAGCGTGACGGCGGTCAGCGGCGCCACCGCCGAGCCCGACCCGTTGGGAACGAAACTCGTGCCGGAGGAGGGGGTCACCGCCTTCTCTGTTAGTCTGTAGTCGTTCAGTTTGAGGAGCGAAGAAGTCTGATGTCATCCGAGTGGGTTTTGCCCGAAACCGAACGTACCTACCTACGCGACCTGGCGGCACGCCAGGCGGAGATCGCAGCGCTCCCGGTGATGGAAGCGCGGAAGGAGATGTGGTATGATCTCAACGACGGACGCACGGGTGCACGCCCGCCGGTCGTTATCGAGACCTGGACCTTCGACCGCGACTTTATGCCCGAGGACATTCTGCGGTGCACCACCGAGGTGGGCCGCGCCATCGAGCGGCGTCTGCTGCGCGTCATCCGCAACCACGAGCTGATCGACGACGATAAGGTCGCGCCCGACACCTTCGACATCGGATGGTTCGTCGACATCGACGAGCTTGGCGTCAAGATCGACCGCACCACGGTGAAGGACGCCCAGGGCGTCGAGACCGGCTACCGCTGGCACCATCCCATCAAGGACCTCGAGCGGGATCTGGACAAGCTCCAGCCCGCCGTATGCGCCGTTGACCGGGAGCGCACCCGGGCGTGGCAGGCCTTTCTCGATGACCTCTTGGGCGATGAGCTGCCGGTAGAGATCCGGACGGGCACCTTTGGCCCGACGATGTTGACCCACCGCGTCGTTGAACTGATGGGGATGGAGGCTTACTTTGTGGCGATGTTTGATGCGCCGGACGCGCTCCACCGCCTGATGGCGTTCCTGCGCGACAACGCGCTGCGGGTGATGCACTGGGCTGAGGCTGAGGGTCTGCTGCGCCTCAACAACGGCAACCAGGATAGCTTCGGTTCGAGCTACAACTTCACGACGCAGCTGCCGGCGCCGGGCTACGACGGGCCTCCGGCGCGTCTCCGCGATATGTGGGGCTCCGCCAACAGCCAGGAGACGGTCGGCGTCTCACCTAAGATGTTCCACGAGTTTTGCTTTCCTTACTATCGTGACGTCTGTGAGCCGATGGGCCTCCTCTACTATGGCTGTTGCGAGCCGGCGCATCCCTTCTGGGATGACCTGTCGCGATTGCCAAACCTCAAGAAGATCTCGATCTCGCGCTGGTGCGATGAGGCGTTTATGGGGGAGGCGCTCCAGGGTACGGACATCGCCTACTCGCGTAAGCCCGATCCGAACTTTCTCAGCGTCGATGAGACCCTGGACGAGGCTGCGTGGGCTTCTCACATCCGTGACACGCTAGAGGCGACCCGGGGCGTCTTCGTGGAGTTCATCATCCGCGATGTCTACACGGTTCACGGCGACTTGGACAACGCCCGGCGCGCGGTGCGCATCGCCCGCCGCGAGATCGACCGTATCTAGCCCCCAGCGTATAGGAGGTGTTCTATGACCACCGCACGGGACGTGGCACGCGTTGTCGAGCAGATCGCGCCGCTGACCCTGGGCCTGCCCGGCGACCAACTGGGCTTTCAGTACGGCAATCCTGATCAAGAGATCTCCGGTGTGGCGTGCCTCTGGAACGTCCATACCGCCAGCCTTCGCGCCTGCGCCGCCCAAGGGCTGGACATGATCATCTGCCACGAGGGGCTCTGGATGCCGGCGGACGACAGCCCTTGGTACGACGTCCCAACCGCGGAGGGGATCGTCGTGAACCAGCGCCGCCGCGAGCTGCTGGACGAGCACCAGAACGTCGTCTACCGCAGCCACTCAAACTGGGATGCCCTGCCGCGCGACGGCGTCCCCGATCAGGCCGTGGCTGCCCTGGGGTTTTCCGATCTCCGCGAGGTGGCGCGAGCGCAGTTCTTCTCAGTGCACGAACTGCCACGTTCCCTTGCCGTGGCTGAGCTGCGGGCGCGTGCAGCTCAGGCGTTGGGCTATGATGACTGCCGGGTCTTCGGCGACCCGACGAAACGCATCCGGCGCTTCGCTTTTCTCATCGGGGGCTTTGGCGAGAACCAGCTGCATATGCCCCAGGTTGCGTGGGAGATGGGGGCCGAGGCGTTGATCATCGGCGAGATGAGCGAGTTCATCGTGATCAGCGCGCTGGAGCTTGGAATGCCGGTGGTGGAGACGTTGCACAGTGTCAGCGAGAGCCCCGCCATCCGGCGCCAGGCTGAGATGCTCGCCGAGCGCCTGCCCAGCCTCCCGGTGCGCTACATTCCGAGCGGCGCGCGCGCTTTCTGACGCCAAACCTATACCGTGCACGGGCGAGCGAGGCCCTCCCAGTCTACAGGCTTCTCCCCTTCGGGGGACGTTGGGAGGGGGCGTGCCTGGTGGTCATGATTCTCTTGCGCAGACCCCCGCAAAAAGACAGCGCGACACAAGGAGACACACGTGAGTACCATGACACTGGATGACGAAGGTCACGCCCTGATCGAGCGCCACCGCCAATGGTGGCGCCGCGAGGGCGCGCTGGTTTCGCGCGTCGCGGGATCGCCCCTCGGCGACCTATGGTTACCTCTTTCCGATGGGACGGTTGCCACGCAGGATACCGACCTCACGCCCGACATGCTCGACGTCGAGCGCATCGTCGGCCCGGTGACGCCGAACGGTCCGCTGCGGACCCACGCGCTACGTTTCGAGATCGTCGCGCCCTTTCAGCGGGTCCCGTGGGTGGAGGCGATCTTGGGCACGCCCATACGCGCCACCATTCAGGGCGGCAGCATGCGCACCAGCGCCTTCGTCGACGGCTGGGACGCGTGGCACGGCGTCGAGGCACATCTCGACCAGGATTGGTACGATCTTCTCTTGCACCTCACCGAGCTGCTCGTGGCGCGGAGCGGCGGACGCTATGCCGTCGTCCAGCCCATCATGCGCGGGCCCAGTGATATCGCCGAGGCCGTCCTGGGCCCCGAGCTGATGTCGCTCTCCCTCTACGATCATCCCGACGAGCTCCGCGCCTTCCTTGATGAGGTCACCAACCTCTTCATCGACATCCACAATGCGCTCCTGGCCCGCATCCCGCGGGTCGAGGGCGGGGTGGTGAGCCACTTTGGCATCTGGGCGCCGGGCACCGTCGTCCGCACCCAGTGCGATGCCTCCGCCTTCCTCTCGTCCCACCACTATGCCGAATGGTTCCTCCCCTACGACGTGCGCATCTCCGAGAGCACCGACGACGCCATCATCCACCTCCACTCGACGTCGCTCCACACCGTCGATGCCCTGCTTGGGGTCGACAAACCCGATGCCATCCAGATCACCCGAGAGACCACGCCCAACGCCCCTTCGCTCGAGACGATGGTGCCCATCCTCCGTAAGATCCTGGCCCAGAAGCCTCTCCTGCTCGAGGGCCCCCTGACGGACGCGGAGCTCGACTTTCTCCTGGTTAACCTGCCGCACGACGGCCTCGCCATCACGGCGTGGGCGTCTGGATGGTGAGGGGAGGGGCAGCTTTCAGCTTAGGGGGGAGTAGGAAGTAACGGAGTAGGCAGTAGGTGTCCTCGCGGGGGCTCACCTTCATATCCGAGGTCAAACTGTCCAACAGGCAAGATCCAGCATCGGGCTTCTGGTTTCCTCCTGCGCGATCTCCGTGTAGACTACGGATCACGTCGCGGACATTCTGAAAGGAGATACCTATGGACTTCACTGGCATTGCCCTCGTCACGGGGGCCGATCGAGGGCTGGGCTTTGGCCTGACCGAGGGCCTGTTGGCGCGCGGCTGGATCGTCTTTGCCGGGCAGTATATGCCCGATTGGCCCGCGCTGACGGAGCTCAAGCAACAGCACGGGGATCACCTGCATATCGTCCCGTTGGACGTGATGTCAGCGGACTCGGCCCAGCGCGCGGCGGAGACCGTGGGTCGGGAGGTCGATCATCTGGATCTCCTGATCAACAACGCCGGTGTCACCTCTCCGGCGATGCACGCCGATATCCGCGCGAGCCAGAATTATGACGAGATGCACCGGCTCTATGACGTGAACGCGTTGGGGCCGCTGCGGGTCGTGGAGGCCTTCATCTCCTTACTGGACGCCGGCACGCTGAAGCGGCTCTGCTTCGTCTCCTCGGAGGCGGGCAGCATCAACCGCGCCCAGCGCACGGCGTGGTATGGCTACTGTATGTCGAAGACGGCCCTCAATATGGGCGTGCGGATCATGCACAATCACCTGCGCCCCGAGGGGTACACCTTCCGGCTCTATCACCCCGGCTGGATCCGCTCCTACATGGGGGGTGAGAAGAACACCGAGGCGGATCTGGAGCCGGAGGAAGCCGCGGAGTACGCCCTGCCCTTCTTCCTGCGCCCCCGCGCCGACGAGGATCGCCTGGTGCTGATGGACTACTTGGGTCGGGAGTGGCCCTTTTAGCGTTGGATTTAGGCACGAGCCGAGATGAGGAGGCCGTATGGCCAAGATGAGGGTTTTGGTGACCGGCGCTTACGGGCTGATTGGGGGCGCCGTCTACCAGCATCTGGACGCCCGGGAGGAGACGGAGGCCATCGGACTGGCGCGGCGACGACACCCGTCCACTCGCTCGCCCGATGAGCGGGGACTCCAGATCCCCGACGAGCGCTTCGTCCTCTCCGATCTCAGTGACTTGGATGTCCTGGTCGAGGCCTTCGCGGGCGTGGACTGCGTCGTGCACATGGCGGCCGACCCGCGGGCGGATGCGCCCTGGGAGAGCATCCTGCACTCGAACATCGTTGGCGCGCGCAACGTCTTCGAGGCGGCGCGGATCTGCAACGTGCCCCGCGTCGTCTTCGCCAGCTCCATTATGGTGAGCTGGGGCTACCTCGAGGAGGCGCCCTACGCGCTGATTGCCGAGGGGCGGTACGACGAGCTCGATCCGGACGACATTCCCAGGGTCACCCACACCTGGCCGCCGCGCCCGACCAGCGAATATCCCGCCAGCAAGGTCTGGGGCGAGGCGCTGGGTCGCGTCTACGCCGATCAGCGCGGGGTCTCGGTGATCTGCCTGCGCATCGGGTGGGTCAACGCCGAGGACAGGCCCCACACTCACGGTTGGGCCCGGGCCCACTGGTGCAGCCAGCGCGACGCCGTCCAGATGGTGATGCGCGCTATTGAGGCGCCTGACGACCTGCGCTTCGATATCTTCTACGTGGTGTCGGACAACAAGTGGAGCTGGGTGGATATCGACCACGCCCGGGAGGTGCTCGGCTACGCGCCGCAGGACAGCGCCGACGAGATGCTGGAGCCAGTGGCGCCATGATGCAACGCGGTTAGCTATGGCTCGCCCCAAAAGAGGCTTCGTCTCCTCGCTGCCGCCGGCTGCCTGCGCCCGGCGTCTTCAGCGCCTTGCTGCGGAGTCCACCTTCGTGGTGACCGAGAACGGCAGAAGGACGCGAATCGACGTCTCCGACTCGGAACTGGAGTTCCTCGGCCAGGCGTTCTACGACTTCCGGCTGAGGGCCCGTTGCCGCGATCGCTCCTATCGACGGCTTTTCGGCACCACGGTCTTTCTGGATGTCGTCGGCAGCCTTGCGCGCTCCGAGGGTGAGACGCGGGTGGTCTTCAAGATGCGCTCCGGGACGCCGGGATCGATAGGCTGGTGGGTGCTGCAGGCCCTCTGGCACGGCGTGATGGTCACGACCCTAGCGGCCCTGGTGGGCGGCGCCTTCCTGTCTGGCCGGCCGCAGCTGTGGCAACTCGCCGGAGGCGCCACGTTGGCCTTCGCTTTGCTCTACGGGATCCTCGGCCTGGGCTACGCCCAATCCGTGCGCGCCACGACCACGCTGATCGAGCGCGCCCTAGCGGCTTTCGCGGAAAGCGCGCCAGAGGCGACGATCGTGCTGCAACGGTGACGACCCAGGTGGCCTCGATCGGGTCTGGTCACTCGCGGTCCGTCCTGTGCCCATGCGTCGCTGGCGGGGAGATTGTGACGCTAGCGTGACGTCGTGTCGAGGTAGTCGTCGAGCGGATTCTCCGGCGAAGTGTTGAGGCCGCTGATCCATTCGATCACGGGCTGTCGCCAGTCGATGCCCGTCATATAGGCGTTGGGATCGTAGTCTGCGAAGGCGTAGCCGTCGCCTCCCGCGTACATATAGTCGTTGACGAGCACGTGATACACGGCCTCGGGGTCGATCGGTTGCCCGTCGACGAGGTAGCGGGCGCCCTCGCGCACCATCCCGCCCACGGCGGGGCGCCGAGCTCCGTGTTGGTAGCTCAGGATGACCTGCCGGCCCGTGAGCGCGACGTCCACCAGCGTGTTGTCGAAGGGCAGCACGCCGACGATGTCGGCCAGCGTGATCTCGCCGGGGTCGATGTCCTGTCGGAAGCCGCCGGGGTTGCTCATCGCAATGTCAGCCGGATAGGCCGCTAGCCAGGCGTCCATCACCATGTTCATCATCGCGTACGAACCGCGCCGAACGCCCTTCTCTGTATAGCCGATGGGAATGAGCAGCGCCTCGCCCAGCTCTGCCTCCCACCGTGCGACCACGACCTCGACCTCGGCGTCACCGGGTCCGGGTGGGTTAGGCTTCAGCGCGACGACGACGTCGAGCACGTCCCCGCTATCGCGGTCGACCGTTAGGTCTACACGGCCATAGGCCTCCATCCGCCAGCCCGCTTCGACGAGCGCCACGCCCTCCTCGACCCGCTCGACGCGCCGGTGGCAGTGACCGCCGCCCATCATCGCGATGTCCAGATCGGCAGCCACGGGAACCAGCGCCTCCAGCTCCGGGCCACAGAGATGGCTGATCACGACGATGACGTCAGCGCCGGCGTCCCGCACCTCAGGAACGGTGCGCGCGAGCGTCGCGGGATAGCCCTCGAAGTCGATCCCCGCCACGTGGGTCGGCATTGTCGTCCGCGGCGTGCGCAGGGAGGCGAGACCGATGATGCCCACCCGGAGGCTTGGCTCATCGTCAGATCCCGGCAGCGTCTCAATGATGTAGGGCAGGATTGGGTCCACCGATGCACCCTCGACGCTCACGTTGGCGCCTAAGAAGGCAAACTCGGCCTCCGCCGCGCGCTCGCGAAGGCCCTCTAGGCCGTAGTCGAACTCGTGGTTGCCCACCGCCACGGCATGGTAGCCCATGACGTTGAGCACCTCGACCATCGACTCGCCGTCGAACCACGTTGAGAGCGCGGGCCCGGTCCACGTGTCGCCCCCGCCGAGGATCAGGAAGGGGCCGTCGGGCGTATAGCCCTCCTCGTCACGCCAGCGCTGCAGCATCCCGGCGGCGCCGCCGTGCTCCTCAGTCGGCGCCATCCAGCCGTGCTCGTCGTTGGTGTAGAGAATGGTAATGGTCGCGGTGTCGCTGCTGCGGCCCAAGAGCTGCGTGCAACCCGTGAGGAGCGCGGTCAGGACAAGTGCGATCAGGATCGGGCGATAGCGACGAGCGGTCCGTTGTCTGTTCATGGCCCAGAGCTTATCCTGAACTCGACGCCGTGGCAAGTCGGCATCTGCGTCGAGGCAAGGCGAAACTACAACACCTCTTTGTTTTCGGGCTGCGCCTATCTATCGGACTGTGCTTCCCTGAGCGGTCCTTGCGCACAGGTTGTTCACCCGGATGATGATTCCCCGCGCCCAGATATCTGCTACAATGGGAACAGGAAACGTCGACAGAGGAGGACCAGATGACGCACGAGGTCGAGCCAGACAAGCTTCGCGAGATTGTGCGCCGGATCGTCGACGTGGCCCACCCGGATCGGATTATTCTCTTCGGGTCTGCGGCCCGCGGCGAGCTAACCCCGGACAGTGACATCGACTTGTTGGTGGTGAAGTCCGGAGTTACTCACCGAGGGCGGCTGACCGAGGAGATCTATATGAACCTGATCGGTGTCGGGCAAGCGGTAGATGTCCTCGTTGTCACACCGGAGGACATCCACCGTTACCGGGACGCTATCGGCCTTGTCATTGAGCCTGCTTTGAGCGAAGGGCAAGAGATCTATGCCGTGGACTGACGCGAGGTCTCCTGTGCGCTATCCGCCCGATGATCCACGTGAATGGCTCAATCGCGCTAAGAGCAACCTGGCTCAGGCCAGTTTTGGTGCGGAGATACCCGAAGTGTATTTCGAAGACCTGTGCTTCTTGGCGCAACAGGCGGCCGAGAAGGCGCTTAAGGCCGTCCTCATACTGC
>CAZPJP010000088.1:15143-15639 GCA_964586915.1 uncultured Anaerolineales bacterium | reverse complement strand
TACGATACATAAGAGACAAGGTGAACTGCTAAGATGCTGTGGCTTCGAGTCACAGACCCTAGTAAGCATAAGCAGTCCTGGAGGAGTCAGCGTGGCGAATACTCAGTCAGCAAAGAAGCAAATCCGGAATTCCTACCGAAAGTGGTTGCGCAATCGTTACGTCAAGGGCAAGATGCGTGGCGCCCTGAAGACCGTACGGCAAGCTATCGAGGCCGGTGATTACGAAACCGCCAAGGCGTGGATGCCTCGTGCGTCAAGCGAGCTGGACAAGGCCGCTCGCAAGAATGTTATCCATCCCAACAAGGCGGCGCGACTCAAGTCGCGGTTGATGAGCCAGATTCACGAGCTGCAGCAATAAGCGAGCCCTGTGCTCATCGGTGAGGGCTAACAGCGAGCCTTAGCTAGAATTCTTAAGCGACGACGCAGCACCCGCATCCACTGCGGTGCGAACGCAGCGTTAGTTCGGCCTTACTTATAGGAAGATACAAGCGGGAGA
>CAZPJP010000088.1:0-15133 GCA_964586915.1 uncultured Anaerolineales bacterium | reverse complement strand
ATGGCGCGCCAGATGTTGTTGACCGGCCTTATGGTGGTGGGCCCGCTGCTTTTGTTGGGCTTTACTTTGTGGAACAAACACGGGGGAGCCATCAAGGTCTCCCGCTTCTCCGTCTCATAGGAGCGGATGTCTCACTCGTCGCGCCCCAACTGCTCCGACCGCACGAAAGCGGCCCAGATCGCGCGAGAGAGCACGGTGCTAAAGCCCCCCTTGTTCAGATGGTAGAGCGCCTCCGCGGTCGTGCCTCCGGGCGACGTCACCTGATTCCGCAACGCCGCCAGGTGCAGCCCCGATTGGCGCGCATAGTCGGCTGACCCGATCACCGTCTGGAAGACCAGTTTCTCAGCCACATGCCGGGAGAATCCAAGGTGCACGCCGGCATCTACCATCGCCTCCATAAAGAGATAGACATAGGCCGGACCGGTGCCCGAAAGGGCCGTCGCCATATCGAGATAATATTCGTCATCGACGTAGACCTCTTCGCCTAGGGCCTGCAGAATGGTCATCGCGTAGGCGCGCTGCGACTCGGTCACTGCCGGCGTCGCGGTCCAGACGGTGATGCCCTCACCAATCTGCGCCGGGGTATTGGGCATCGCGCGGATCACGCTCTCGACCCCTATCCCAAGACGAATCTTATCCACCGGCACCCCTGCCGCGATCGAGAAGACCAAGCTCTCCGCTCCCACCTTACCCCGAAGATCCTGGAGGACGGCATTCATCGCCTGAGGCTTGACTGAGAGGAACAGGATATCAGCCTTCTCAGCAGCGTTGGCATTGTCCGCAGCGGCACGGATCTCGTAGGTCTCCCGGAGATAGGCCAAGCGCTCCCTCCAGGGATCCGCAGCGATAAGATTATGCGGATCGATCAATTTCTCGCGCAATAGCCCCTTGATCAGGGCCTCTCCCATCGTCCCGGCGCCAATAATGGCAATGGTCGGTAGCATGTCACTCCTTTCCAAGCTGATACGACCGTCGTCGACCTTCCTCGAGCCCAGCGCTCCCCGCGAAGGCTCTCCGCGGCTAGGGTTGAGGACTGAGCTCAAAGATCATCCGCAGAAACGCCGCCCGATCAGCCGCAGGGTCGGGGTCGCCGACGGTCATTGGCCGCGGACGTCCATATTCCTCAAGGATCGCCGTCCGCAGATCGATGCCGAGCAAGCGTCCTTCATAGAAGGTCAGACGATCCACAAATTCCTGCCGCGTCCCATCGCTCCACATCTGGTCAAAAAAGAAGTTGCCTAGACCATAGTGAACGAAGGCCCCGTCGTAGAACTCCATCGTCTGCGGCTGGTGGGCTTGGCTACCCTGGACCACCACCGCGCCAGCCGCCGCCAAGGCACGGAAGTCGCGGATCTGAGCGGGCGTCGGGGCATAGCTGTAGTCCTCCAGATACTGCAGCGTCACGATCGGTAGAATTCCCTCCGCGCGCAACTGCGCGAGCGTCTCTGTCATCGCTGCAAAGTCACAGCGTGCGGCTCCCCCGGAGTCCTCACCAGCGAAGGGGCCCACCGTATTACAGCCAAGAAAAGCGATGTGGTTGCCATTGTGGGTCACCGTGAGGGGACGGCTGCCTTCAAGCTGGTTAGCCCCACCCCCATACCACTGCCACCCCCGCTCCCGGTACAAGTCAAGAGAGTAGTCCACCCACTGCGTCCCCTTGTCCTCCAGATGGTTGCCGGTGAGCTCGATGATGTTGGCGTTAATCGCCTCCAGCAGCTCTATGTAGCTATCGTGAGAGCAAAATGACATAGAGCCGCTTCCCTCAGCGACGCAGTCAGGCTTGAATGAGACCTCGTTGCTGATGTGAACGAAGTCAGCATCGTCAAACCAAGGCTGAATATCCCTCGCCGGATACGTAACCCCCTTGGTATCCATCAATCGCGCTGTCGCACGGGTCATCGCGGTCACGCCTGTCATCACCACACGCGTCATCCGCGACTCATCGCGATTGGCTAAACTCAACGAGGATAGATCAAGTAAAGGGAGCGTCTCGGGGCGAGTCTCGCTCCGGACGTAGAGCGGGATCTGCATGGAGTAGCCGTTGAGATCGATACCTCTGGCCAAGAGCGATACCCCATCGACCTCAAGCACCTTCCAAGTCGGTGCCAGATCGTGGAACGGCAAGAGCGCCCAACCGTTGCCCACCTCAGCTTCTGCCAGCAGTTGATCAGCAGCGACGTGCCGCACAGCCCCATCCGCAGGGCGCCCCCACAGACCTGTCAGAGCCTCAACGGTCTGCGTGACAGCCAGCAGGGGATGGCCCACAAAAGCTCCTAATGGTTCTCCCGCCCAGGTCGCCTGAAGATCAGCGCCCGTGACGCCGTCCTCTACCGTGAAAAAGGGCGCGACAATCGCGTAGACCCAGGAACCGACGGCCAAAGCCGTGTCAGATTCACGTGTAGTGAGCACCACGTCAGGAGACGTAGACCCCACCCAGGTGAAATACTCAGGATGCTCCACTATCACCGACTCGAATCGGGCACAGGCGTCGGCTGGCACGAACTCGGCGCACCCAGCCGTCACCGGAAACGCCGGCGTCGGAGTCGGGGAGGGGGTAGGGGTCAATGTCGGTGTAGGGGTCAGCGTGGGACTCGGCGTGCGCGTTGGAGTCGGCGTGGGCGTTGGAGAGGGTACAGCACACCCGCTCGCGCCGAACAGGCCGAGCAGCACCACAAGGGCCCACCACAGCCAGCCAGGTCTCTGTCGTCTCTTGTCGTGTGTATTCATAGACACTCCGGAGCGATTGTCTGTCGTCGTTGAGTTTTGTCAAGGCCGCGGAACGACGGCGCACATCGTCTGCCTCAACAGAAAAAAGGCCGGGAATCCCGGCCTTCTGAGGTGGGCGATACAGGACTTGAACCTGTGACCTCCACGATGTCAACGTGGCGCTCTAGCCAACTGAGCTAACCGCCCAAGCAAGCGCTAGTATATCATATTCCATACGATGTGCAAGGGCCGAAGCACTAAAGCGCCAGTCGATAGACCCGATGATTCTTGTACATCTTGCCACCGACGTTCTCGAGATCCCTGCGCATCTGGACGGCTGTCTCAGCCACTTGGGTCAGGTCAGCATGCTCAAAACCCCGCTCGCGGATCGTGTTCTCCATCTCCGCGTAGAGAAGCGCATTTCCGCCGACGCCCTGGAACTCAGGCACGAGGCCCGCGCCATTGAGCGCTAACCACTTGGTACGGCGCATCTCCAGCAGCAGATCGATCAGAGCCCACGGGGTCAGCCGCCCATTAGCCCTTTGCAGCGCCGCCGAGACGTCCGGGAAGCCAAACAGGAAGCCGACCATCTCGTCGCCGTGGGCAATAATCTTGATCAGCCGAGGATCCGAGAGCCCGATCGCATTATCCATAAAGAAATCAGCCTCACGCTCGGTGATGGGGTAAAACTCCCAGTTATCGACGAAGGCTTGGTTATACGCTCTTCGAGTGCGCTCTGTCCAGGACCTGAGCTCCCGCGTGCTCCTGAAGCGCTTGATCTCCAGGGAGCCGCGCTCAAGCACGCGCTGCGCGATGCGGTGGACCCGTTGCGGGAGCTTGAAGTCCTCAATGTTGATGTAGCACGAGACAAAGTCCACAAACTTCTCGAAACCCGCGGTCTCGACCAAGTGCGGATAGTAGGGGTAATTATAGTTCATCATCGTCATCATCTGACGATGCTCAAAACCCTCAACCAACAAGCCGTAGCCGTCCAGTACCCCGAATCCCTTTGGACCCACGATCTTGGTTAGGCCACGTTTCTCCGCCCAATCGACGACGCGCTCGAACAACGCTTCCGACACGGCAGGATCGTCCACCGTCTCAAAGAGGTAGAAGTTCGCCGTCCTGGTATCGTGATAGCGATTGTAGGCTCGATTCTCCAACGCTGCGATCCGCCCCACCACCTCACCATCCTGCTCGGCGACGAAGAAATCAGCCTCCGAATGCTCGTAGAAGGGGTGCTTGTCTCGGTCGAGCATCGTCCGAATGTCACCACGGATTGGCGGCACCCACTGTGCGTGTCCTTTATAGAGACGGTAGGGGAAATTGACGAAACGCCGTACCTGCCGTCGATCGTGGCGGTCGATCTGTCGAATGGTGATCATGATGGCTAACCTGCCTGTTGTACGATCCTCAAGTTCTCGAGGCCGACGATCGACGTGATCTGATGACGTAGATCCGGCGTGTAGTGGGTGGACTCATTGGGAAAGCTCAATTCGATCTTCTGATCGCCGTCCAGCACGACCACGAAGTGATCAGATCCCGGCTCCGACAACAGCACCTCGTGGAGAGAGGAGAGCTTCTCAAAATCAGTGACATTGTCACCGGTGCGTCTCAACGTGATATAGAGCGTCGCTGGTGGTGCCGGCGGCTCTGGCGGCGGCACGGACACGGTGCCGGAGTCTTGGCGACTCGCCACGGCTTCGCCGCCCCTCTCGTGATCTTCATGTCCATTCCCGCCCCGTGTGTTTTCCTCTTCATCTGCGTCTGTTGGATCAGCCCTGGCGGTCGCAGAGCTCTTCGGTCTCGAGGCCCGCTGCTGAGGCGCAGCGCGCTCGCTTTCCTTACGTTGCCGGGGCACGTCTTCCTGGGCCAGGGCCGGCCCCGAATGGGGCACGGAGGACGACACCGCCGCAGATGGCGGAGGATCAGAATCCGGCAGCAGGAACTGATGGGGTTCTTTGAGCCACTCCACCAATAGGGGATGCTCATCACGGTTAGGCCGGTTATCGAGCTTGCCACAGGCTGCTAGGACACGGTTTGGGGTCAGCAAGTCCCGATAACGCTCGTATATCCTCGGGAAGACGACCAGATCCAGCGTGCCACCGGGCCCCTCGAGGGTTACAAAGGCCATCGGGTCCCCTTTACGAGTCGTAATCCGCCGCACGCGCTGCACCATTCCGAGGAGCTTCAAGGTCTGGCCCGGCGCCTCAGTCAGATGGTGCCCGATGGTCGTCGTGATCAAGCCTTGCGCCAGCAGCTCGCGCTCCTGATCCGCCAACGGATGTTTCGAAAGATAGGTCCCTAGCAGCTCCTTCTCCCATTCCAACAGGCGACGGTCGGGGATCGGCGGCGCAGACTTCGGCACCCGGATCGAGTGCCGCATCTCCCGCATATTGTCAAACAACGTGAACTGCCCCACATCCCGTGCGCTATGGATCTGCGCGCTGATACTCAGCATTGCGTCGATGAGCGTCATCAGCCCGGCGCGCTTGCCGAACTCGTCAAAGGCGCCGGCCTGGATGAGGCATTCGAGCGTCTTCCGGTTGAGCCTACGCAGGTCCACCCGATCGGCGAGACCATCGAGGGACTTGAAAGGGCCGCCCGCCTCCCGGGCGTCGACCACCATCTGCATCGCATCATCCCCGACGTTCTTGATAGCGCCCAATCCGAGGCGGATGAAGCGCTCGCCGTTCTCTCGATGCTCAATCGTGCAGTCCACACTCGAGCGGTTGATACTCGGCCCTTCGACCTCCAGGCCGTTACGGCGGGCATCGGTGATCAGGAAGCCCAGTTTCTCCGTATTATGCTGCTCCGTAGACATCAGAGCCGTCATAAATTCCAGAGGATAGTGGGCCTTCAGATAAGCTGTCTGGGCCGTGATCACGGCATAATCGGTAGCGTGAGCTCGATTGAAGCCGTAGCGGGCAAAAAACTCGATGTCAGCCCAGACCCCATCGGCGACCTCGGCATCAAAGCCCTTCTCGATAGCCCCCCGGCGGAACATCCGCCGGTGCTTGTTCATCATCGCCTGCTTCTTCTTCGCCACCGCCTTGCGGATCATATCCGCTTCTCCCGGCTGATAGCCTGCCATCGCGACGGCGATCTGCATAATCTGCTCCTGGTAGACAATGATGCCATACGTGTCACCCAGAATGTCAGCGAGGATCGGATGATGGTACTCCACCTTTTCCTCACCGTGCATGCGCCGAATGTAGGCAGGGATGTTCTCCATCGGTCCGGGACGATAGAGCGCCAGCACGGCGATGATGTGCTGGAACTGCTCTGGACGCATCTCGCGCAACGTGCGACGCATCCCGGCGCCTTCCACCTGGAAGATCCCCGTGGTCTCGCCAGTAGCAAGGAGCTCATAGAGCTTGCGCACCTCGGCGTCCTTCTCTGGATCATCGGGACACCGTTCGTAGGGTATGTTCTCCAAAGAGAGCTTGTGACCCTGCTCCTGCTCGATGAGCTCACAGGCCTTCCGCATATGCGTCAGCGTGCGCAGGCCCAGGAAGTCCACCTTAAGCATCCCCATCGCCTCGACGATCTCCATCGGCCACTGTGAGATACGGTCCACCGGGCTATCATCTCCCTGACTCTTGGTGGGACGGTTCAGGGGTAGATACGTCTCCAGGGGCTTGTCGGAGATCAGAATCCCAGCAGCGTGGGTACTTGCATGTCGGGTGACGCCCTCCACCTCCTGAGCAGTCTCAAGAAGGTTCCGAATGTAGGGCCTCTGCTCGCATTCCTCCTTCAGCTCGGACACGGTCTCCAGGGCCTCGCTGATCGACACAGGTTTGCCGGGGACGTTTGGCACCATCCGGGCGACTTTATCGACCTCTCCCAGCGGGATATCCAAGGCGCGACCGACATCTCGGATGGCTGCTCGAGCTCCTAAGGTCCCGAAGGTGATGATGGCCGCAACATGGTCGGCGCCATAGCGCTCTTTAGTATAGGCGATCAACTCCTCACGGCGGTCATCGGGATAGTCGAGATCAATATCCGGCATCGTGACGCGCGCGGGATTCAAGAAACGCTCGAACATCAAGCGATTGTGAAAGGGATCGACGTTGGTAATGCCCAGAGTGTAGGCCACAACGCTGCCGGCGCCCGACCCGCGCACGTTCCACCAGATATCACGCTCCTTAGCCGCTTCGCAGAGATCCCAGACGATTAGGAAGTAATCATCGAAGCCCATCTGGTGGATAATCCCCAGCTCGTATTCCAGCCGCTCGACGTATTCGGGCTTGTCGTGACTCTCCCCATAGCGCCACTTCATTCCCCGGTCGCAAAGATGCCGCAGATATGCCTCCGACGAACCCTGACCGTCGGGAACCGGGAATCTCGGGAGATGGTAAGGAGGCGCGAACTGGATCTCAACCTCACACTGCTCGGCAATCTTGACCGTGTTCAGCAGAGCGTCCGGTAGCTCGCTATAGAGAGACCACATCTCCTCAGGCGACCGCATATAATAGGAATCGTCGGTCATACGCAGCCGATTCGGTTCGTTGACGCTCTTACCCGTGCCAATGCAGAGCAGCACATCGTGCGCATCGGCCTGCTCTCGCCTGGTGTAGTGAATATCATTAGTAGCCACCAGCGGCACATCCATATCCCGCGCCAGCGCCACCAGCTTCCGGTAGGTCTCATCGTACTCGGGGATGTCATGGGTTTGAAGCTCGATGTAGAACCGTCCCGGGAAGCGCTCCAAATACCACGCGACCGCTTGACGCGCCTTCGCCTCCTGGCCTTGATAGAGCAATTGGGGAATCTCCCCTTGGACACAGGCCGAAAGCGCGATCACGCCCTCACTGTGGGTCTCCAGCACCTCTTTGTCAATCCGCGGCTTATAGTAGAACCCATCTAGCTGTGCAATGCTCGCCAATTCCAGCAGGTTGCGGTACCCGATCTGATTCTGGGCCAGCAGGACGAGGTGATGGGGCTTGCCATCGTCGCGATCACGACTGCGGCGCGACGTTTGCGCTACGTAGGTCTCGATACCGATAATCGGCTTGATCCCCGCCGCCTGGCAGGCCTGATAGAATTCCACCACCCCGTACATCACGCCGTGATCGGTGATAGCCAAGGCCTTCATACCCAGATCTGCGGCGTACTGAGCGAGGTCCGAGCATTTGCTCAGGCCGTCCAGCAGAGAGTACTCTGTGTGGTTGTGCAGGTGGACGAAATCCCGCATGTTGCCCCCTCCGTCAATACAACTACGCCCAACACAGCTTACCGAGGAACAGCACCCCTCCGACGAGCCCAGCCGCGCTGCCGTGCCTCGATTGTGCCTCGATTATACGGCAACCAGGACGTTTGTTCAAGGGGTTTTTGCTCCGCCCCATCTCTTCCAGAGTGCACACCCCAGTGTTGAAATGGGAATCAGCTCGACGCCGGCCTGCTATCATCGGGAGAAGACGCCCCATACCTGTGATGCGCTTGACCGCACTCTGCCGAATACGGAGGAGTGGATCGTTGCAGCCGACGCTATCGCACTGACACATTACACCTATAATTGGGGAGGGTCGATCTGGATTTCACTGTCCATTATGTGTTTATCTCCAAGGAGGGAGCATTATGTTCAACCGTATCATCGGCGTCTTCAAATTGGATCGGCAGGTCTTCGCTGACATTGAGCACGACCCGTCGGCGACCACTCAAGCCGCGATCGTCGTCGCCATCGTCGCGGGCCTCTCCGTCATCGGGACGATTCTTCAGACCCTATTCAACATCGTGCGCGGAGGTGATTTCTCCATCGGCGCGCTGCTCCTCAGTATCATCGGAACCTTCATCGTGGCCTTCGTGAACTGGTTCATCTGGTCTGGCGTGACCTACTTTGTGGGCACTCAGCTCTTCAAGGGCGAGGCCACGCTCAATGAGATGCTCCGGGTGATCGGGTTTGCCTATGCCCCACGGATGCTGAGCATCATTCCCTGCATCGGTGGCATCATCGGCGCCATCTGGTCGCTGATCGCCAGCTACTTCGCGATCAAGGAGGGACTCGACCTCGATGACACGGGCACGATCGTGACTATCCTGGTCGGCTGGCTCATCACCGTGATTATCGGACTCATCCTAGGTCTCGTCGGTCTCGGTGGTGCGCTAGGCATCGGAGTTCTCGGAGGCTTATTCGGAGGCTAACCTCCTAAGTCCCCAGCGATGGCAGAGACCGCCCCTGCAGCTGCCGGGCGGTCTCTCTCTTCTACATTCACCACACTCCCTCAAGCTAGCCTGTAATTTAATAGAAAATCTTGACAAAAAAGCGGAGTGACCTATACTCAGGTTGAGCACATCGACCGAAGTTTGAAGCTTTGTCGAAGGAGAGACACGGATGGCGTTAGAGATTCGCGACCTCCACGTGAGGGTCGAGGGAGAGGAGATCCTCAAGGGAGTCAGCCTCGTAGTTGAACGCGGCACCACCCACGCGCTGATGGGACCGAACGGATCGGGCAAGAGCACCCTGTCTTACGCATTGATGGGACACCCAAACTATCAGATTACTCAGGGAGATATTGTGCTCGACGGCACGAGCCTAATGGAACTAAGTCCCGACGAGCGCGCCCGCCAAGGTCTCTTCCTGGCGATGCAGTATCCGGTGGCGGTCTCCGGCGTGACGCTCTATTCCTTCCTTCACGCGGCGACGAGCGCTGTCCGCGGCTACGGGGATGAAGAACGCAAGCCGGCCCGCGGGCGGCTTAACACTCACCTGATGCCGATGCGCGAGTTCCGCCAAGAGATCAACGAGAAGCTGGAGCTGCTGAAGATGGATCCTGGTTTCCTACGGCGCTATCTCAACGAGGGGTTTTCCGGGGGTGAGAAAAAGCGCGCGGAGATACTCCAGATGGCTGTACTCCAGCCACGCTATGCGATCCTTGACGAGACCGACTCCGGCCTCGACATCGACGCCCTACGCATCGTTTCTGAGAGCATCAATGTGCTTCAGAATGAGCTGAATACCGGCCTATTGGTCATCACACACTACCAGCGCATTCTCAATTACATTCACCCCGACATCGTTCACATCTTCGTCGACGGACGGGTGGTAAAGACCGGCGACGCCAAGCTCGTGGACGTGCTCGAGGAACAGGGCTACGAGTGGGTGCGGCAGGAAATGGGAATAAGGGAAAGGGGATAAGGACGGGATCGCTGGGGAAATGAAAGGGGTGCAGAAGCTCCAGGCTTGGCGGAAAGCGCGCGAGTCGCTAATAGATTATGCAATTGACGAACCTAGATCGCAAGCCGTTGCCTTACCCCTTATTAACCGATCCCCTATCCCTTCTCTGTATTGCGAAAGACCACAATGACGACGGAACAAGATAGCCTAAGAACCATCAAAGACCGGGATCAGTACGATTTCCGCACGGAGATCGACTATGCACACCGCTCCCGACGGGGGATTGGCGAGGATGTCGTGCGGGAGCTGTCGGCGCTGAAGGGCGAGCCTGAGTGGATGTTGGATTTTCGCCTCAGGGCGCTTGGAACTTTCTTCGAGATGCCGATGCCGACCTGGGGTGTGGACCTGGGAGAACTGGATTTCGAGCAGTTCTACTACTTCATGCGGGCCACACCGGGCAAGCAACGCTCGTGGGATGAGGTTCCGGGCGCGATCAAGGATACTTTTGAGAGGCTGGGGATTCCTGAGGCCGAACGCAAGTACCTGGCGGGCGTTGAGACCCAGATGGATTCCGAATCGGTCTACAGCTCGTTGAAGGAGGAGTGGGAACGCCACGGCATTATCTTCGTCGATATGGACACGGCGGTGCAGGAATATCCTGATCTGGTCCAGGCGTATATCAGCAAAGCCGTGCCTATCCGGGACAACAAGTTCGCTGCACTGAACAGCGCGTTCTGGTCTGGAGGGAGTTTCGTCTACGTGCCAAAGGGGGTGGACGTAGAGATCCCACTTCAAGCCTATTTCCGGATCAACGCTCAGGCACTTGGACAATTCGAGCGCACGATCATCATCGCGGACGAGGAGAGCAACGTCCACTATATTGAAGGATGTACGGCGCCCCAGTACACGGAGGCCGCGCTCCACACCGGCGTCATTGAGATCTTCGTCAAGAGGGCCGCGCACGCGCGCTACACGACTATCCAGAACTGGTCCCAGAACGTCTACAATCTGGTCACGCAGCGGGCCATTGTTGAGGAAGATGGAATGATGGAGTGGGTCGACGGCAATCTGGGGAGCGGCGTGACGATGAAGTATCCGGCCGTTATTCTGAAAGGACCCAGAGCTCACGGAGAGGTGCTCTCCATCGCCTTCGCCGGTGCGGGCCAGCACTATGACGCGGGCGCCAAAGCCATCCATCTCGCACCCGACACGACCTCTATCATCACGTCCAAGTCTATCAGTAAAGACAACGGCCGATCGGGATTCCGGGGGCTGGTGCGCGTCGCGCGTGGTGCGGAGCGCGCCCAGTCAAAGGTTGTCTGTGATGCCTTGTTGCTCGATCGCGAGTCCCGCTCAGATACATACCCCTATATCGACGTCAGTGAAGATGACGTCAAGGTGGAGCATGAGGCGACGGTCAGCAAGATCAGTGAGGATCAACTCTTCTACTTGATGAGCCGAGGACTGAGCGAGCAACAGGCCGCAGCCATCATCATCAACGGCTTCCTGGAACCCTTCGTCAAGGAGCTCCCGATGGAATACGCTGTCGAGCTGAACCGGCTGGTGCAGCTACAAATGGAAGGTTCGGTAGGATAACTAGCGATCATGACCGAAGAATTCGACAACAGGGATCTCTCAGGTTCGCACACTACAACGTCGCAACCTTCAAACCTTCAAACGTTCAATGATCCCGCCTTAGCACCCACCGTCGCAGCTGTAAGCCGTGACACCGTCGAGATGCTCTCCGAACTCTATGACGAGCCCGATTGGATGCGCGAGGCCCGCCGCGACGCGTGGGAGTTGTACGCAGATATGGATTTACCCAATCAGAAGGACGAGGCCTGGCGGCGCACAAACTTGAAGGCGTATCCTCTCGACACCTTGCGGGTTGTCTTCTCGGCGCGCGAACTGGACGGCATCTACGAGCTACCACCTTGCTGGGATGTGATGCTAGCCCCCGTAGAGCAAGTCTCCGGCGTACTGGTGCACTGCAACGGCGCGCGAACATACAGCACCCTGCGTCGCGAAGACGCGCAAAACGGTGTGCTGTTGGAGAGCCTCCACAATGCGCTCCTCACCCACGGCGACCTCATCCGGCCCTATTGGATGCAGGGAGCGACCACCCGACCGGGGACCAACAAGTTTGCGGCGCTCAACGGCGCGCTCTGGCACGGTGGCACCTTCGTTTACGTGCCTGCGGGTGTGAGCGTTGCGCGACCGCTTCAGTCCCTGGTCGCCTACGATGCTGAGGGCGGCACCGGTCTGCACCACACGCTCGTGATTGCCGAGCGCGGCAGCCGGGTCACACTCATCCAGGACCGTGTCTCTCAGGATGGGCAGGATGAACTCAACGCCGAAATGGTTGAGATCTACGCTCAAGCCGGTGCCTGGGTCCGTTACGTCAGCCTCCAGCACTGGAGCGAACACCGGTATTCAGTGGCTATCCAGGAGGCGCAGGTGGAGCGGGACGCGAACTTTGTGTGGGTTACCGGCTCCCTCGGCGGGAAGATGACGAAGGATTTTCTGCGCAGCGATCTGCGAGAGACCGGGGCACGCGCAACGATGACTGGCTTCAGCTTTATGCACGGCGATCAGCATCTGGATCAGAGCACCTACCAACACCACCGCGCCCCGCACACGTATAGCGACCTTCTCTTCCGCAACGTCCTGCGCGATCGGGCACGCACCGTCTTCTACGGAATGATCCGCGTGGAGACCGAGGCTGGCGGCGACACCGAAGGCTATCAAGCCAACAACAATCTATTGCTGGACGATGCCAGAGCGCATGCCATCCCTGGACTGGAGATCATCGCCAAGGACGTCCGGTGCAGTCACGGCGCCACCGTCTCGCGCATTGATCCGGAGCAACGCTTCTATCTGGAGACGCGTGGGCTACCCCGACCCGACGCCGAACGGCTGATCGTCCAAGGTTTCATCCGACCCATTATCGAACGGGTACCACTGGCGCATATGCGCGAGCGGTTGGAGAGGGGAATCGCAGACAGATACAGCCATTAGCGTTGCCACACAAGCTAGACAACAAGGGGGTACCCATGGCATGATCTGAGCAACTTCGGCGGGAAGTAGTACGGCGGAAGCGGCGTTGGCCACGCCGATGACGGCGGCAATGACAACAATAGATGCCGACCCGACAATCTTCTGGCCTCATACAGCTTGGTCTCGCAGGGATCCCATTGCCGCTCGACCCTATATAGAGTAGGGGGGGGTAACCCCAAGGAGGTCCAGATGTGGCGCTCGATTGCTCGTTTTGGGATACTGCTGTTCACGATTCTTGTAGCTTTGCTGTTCTTCACCGCGCCTGACGCCCTCTCTTACGCACCGCAAGCCCCGGCAGCACCGGCCCAATCGGCCGTCATCGACATTCCACCCATCCAGACCACACCACAAATCGACGGCGACTGTGCTGACTACGAAGGCAATGCCTTTACGGACACGTTCGCTTACGCGGATGGCACCACCGCCACCATCTACCTGGCGCATAATACGACAACAGGCACGCTCTATGCCTGCATAGAAGGAGAGGAGGGATCATTTGACGACCGCTTTGCCGGTGTCTACCTTGACCCTCAAGGCGACGGAGCTGGGTACACCTATGCTCAACAGGATGACTATGGTCTCTACGTCGAGATCTCAAGCACAGGCACCGGTACGGTGCGCGGAAGTGGCCTTGCCAACGGCTGGGTTGACGCTGCCGCCCAGGACGCCTTCTGGTCAGGTACTGGGGTAACTGGGGCAGTGACCGGGGCAGGTGATGCCGCCGAATGGTCGATCAACGCAGGCCGCTTCGACATCCAAGCCTGCGATCTCTTTGGCATCGCCGTCTACCACCATTGGTTTGCGGCCGTCGGTGACGATTACGGCTGGCCGAGCAGTCAGTGGTTCGACCAACCGCGGACTTGGCAGACCGCACGCATGGTCGATGCCCAATGTGACGATCCTCAGGAGGGCAGGATCGCCTATGTCTTTAGAGGCGATAGAGTCGATGCGATCAGCTTCTACAATCTCCTGACCGGGACCGGCTACGTCGTCGACCTGATACCGCTGTCCGATGTTCTCAGCACCAACTTCACGCCCTACGACCTGATCATCATCGCCGATGACAGCGGCTCCCTGGACGCGTGGGGCCAGCCCGGGCTCACCACCCAGCAGGTGAATCAGATCCTGGCGCCTGACCCAGATGTACCTATCCAGGGCCTCGGCGAGGGCGGCTACGCCTTCTTCGGCCAGCTCGGGCTCTTCATCGGCTGGCCCAACGGTTGGCACGGGCCAGAGGATGACGTGGACAGGGGTCCTGGAGCGCCCGTCGGCTACTACCCCTCCCCTGCCAATAACCACATTCTCTACGGCGACCCCGTTAACGAGGTCGGGATCTATCTTGGCGCCGATCAGGACCCACCGACCGGCGTTCAGGTCATCGGGTTGGAGCCGCCAAACCCCGATCACGCCTCCCTCATCCAGGAAGGCTGCCGGCAACTATGGGGCTTCAGCGGTAACCCGCTGGAGATGACCGCTGACGGTGAGACGACCTTCCTCAACGCCGTGGCCTACATGCGCAACTTCCAGTGCGCACCTGACAATCCCCCACCGGAGGCGTGCTTCTCGATCGAGAAGACCGCCAATCCGCCCGCCGGCACTGCTGTGCAGCCTGGGGACGTCATCGCGTACACCATCAACTACGTCTGGCGTGACAATCCCAACTGCGCCACCGCCAACTTGCAGACCCGGATCATCGACTTCGTCCCTCCCGACACACTGTTCGTGCCCGGCAGCGCAACCGACGGCATCGCGTCGCAGCCAGATGGGGCCCTGGTGTGGCCCGTAACGCCAGCGGATGGCACGCAGACAGTCTCCTTCAGGGTGCGTGTCTCCGACTCACAGTGTCACAACCAGCGCACGGTCAACAACGAGGCTCGCCTGCTGGTGCCCTTTGCCTCGCCGGAGTCTAGCGGCATCGTCAGCCATCCGGTCGAGTGCCCGGAGATCACCTTCCCCAACGACGAACCCCCTTACGCGGAGGAGGAGATCCAGATCTATCCCTATCCCCTGCTCGCCGGGCAGCCCAGCACGATCACCGTCAAGGTCACCAACAACGCCGCTGTCGCGAAGACCGTGGAGGTCCGCTTCCAGAGCAGCCCCGACAGGTTCGGGATCGGCCTCAACTTCAGCAACACCTTCTCTGCCAAGCTGGTCACCATCCCGGCTGGGAGCAGCGTGATCGTCGCCACGACCTACACACCGGTCGAGCCTGGCCATCACTATATACAGGTGGAGGTCCAGGGCACCGATCCC
>CAZPJP010000087.1:4783-15775 GCA_964586915.1 uncultured Anaerolineales bacterium | reverse complement strand
CAGGTGAGGCGCACCAACTGCAGGTGCACCTCACCTTTGCGTCAGGGTAGGTTATCAGCGTGGCGAGCCAGCGGCTCGAGCGCCTTCGGTAGGCCACAGCAGGCGTCAAAGCGGGCTATCTCGTAGCCACGCTCCCTGGCGAGGGCTAATGTCTCCCGTGACGGAAGCTCCATACGTGTGGCGCCGGCATCGAGGGCGGCCACCTCGATAGCTGCCCGGAGCCCGCGGGTGCGCGGACGCATGCAGCCGAGCGCGATCTCGGTCGTGGGGTATGCTGCCTTGATCCTACGGATCACGTCACCCACCATCTGCGCCGTCGGCGGCGGCGCGTCCGCCATCGGCGTGTCGCGCGTCGGGGAGAAGACAATGACGGTGACGACCTCCGGTGGGGCGAGCCCCTCTAGGAGCCGATCCTCGCCCCCCTCATAGACGGCGACGTGGGGCACGACGTTGATGCCCGCGCCGCGGAGCCGATCGTAGGTGGCCACGTAGTCCTGGCGGGTCGCGTCCAGGCCGAAGACGTCGCGTATGGTGCGGTCGCTTGGGATCTCCAGGGAGGCGAAGTCGATGACACCGCCAAGTCCCTTGGCGGTCTCGGCGCCCATCAGACCGGGATGGAGGTTGAGGATAAGACCTGTCTCGGCCTTGATGCGCCGAATCGTGTGGACGCGGTCTCGCAGATTGAGAATCGCGCCATCCCGGTCGGATCCGCCGCTCAACAGCACGCCAATCGCGCCCTCGTCGGCGAGTTGTTTACACGTCTGGAAGAGGGCCTCGTCAGTCATCGCCGGTGCCATCCCCTTGAGATAGGCGCGGTTGCAGTGCTGGCAGTTGAGCCGGCACTGCGTCCCGGAGAGGGACAGAGGCGGAAACTTGGGCATGGGATGATAGGTCTTAAGCAGCATGCGAAGCTAGCCCACCCCTTTCGCCGCCGCCATAATAACATGCACGAAATCGCGCGGCTGCGCGCCGACGACCTGCACGTCCGTGTCAAAGAAGCCCTCCGCCGCGCGCTGCAGGTCGTCGGCGCGCAGCGGCGTGCCGATCAGGCGCGCTTCTAGGTCGTCGATCGCGTCCTCCGGATGCATAAAGAAATCGCCGGTCAACGTCAGCGAGTCAACGACCGGCGGCGACTGGCTCTCGTCCAGCGTCAGCCGCACCCTGAGGAGCTTGCCCCCGGGCACTTTGTAATCAGCGCTTAAAGGTCCACGTGTCGCTTTCATAGCGCTCCCTTCTGAGCTCTTCAGCCAGGCTCATCTCCTCGTCGGTCAGCTCTCCGGGCTCGAGGGCGATTCCCAGCGTCTCAACAAACCCCGCGATCATCGCCTCGGTGACCCGGTCGCGGTCCACTTCGCCCATCTCACGCTTGATCGACGTGACCCGCTCCTCGACGCCGGCGATGAGCTTGTCGCGGATCTTCTCGTTGGGCACCTTGAGCAGCGTGAACATCAGATGCGGATCGACCTCGCAGAGCAGTGTGCCGTGCTGGAGAATGCCACGGAATCGCCGCGTCTGAGCGTTGCCCGAGATCTTCTTGTCCTTCACGATGATATCGTTAATGGGCTTGAACTCTGCGTCCATACCCAAGGCCCGCAACCCCTCGACCAGGCCCGCGCAGAGCACGGCGTAGGAGTCAAGCACGTTGCGGGGTATGCCGGGATAGTCATCGGGAAGCGTCAGCGAGTAGGTAATCTCGCCGTCGTAGTCGTGGTACACAGCCCCGCCCCCGGTCAGCCGGCGAATCACGTCGACGCCCCGCTCCTCGCAAGCCGCCAGGTCCACCTCCTGCTCGATGCCCTGGAAGTAGCCGATGGAGACGGCAGAAGGCTGCCAGCGGTAGAAACGCAAGGTCGGCGGCGACGCGCCCTCCGCTACGTGACGCAGGACAGCTTCATCGATCGCCATATTCTCGTAGGCGCGACGTGCGCCATGCCTGAGCAAACGCCAGGTCTGGGTCATAAGGCCTCCTTGTCTCTTGGGCTATTGGTTGAGGGTGGCACTCTCTGTCATCTCAACGGGCGCCGTCAGATACGCCGCCAACTCCTCACGCGCCGACGATATCTCGTCAGAGCTCAACGCTGCTGCGTAGTTGTACATCACGCCGCCCGGTCGCTCGTTGTAGAGCGGACGGTTGCAGTCTGGACAGCCGCTAGTCCGGAATGGTGTCCCCTTCTCCAACGCCTGCGCAAGAATGGTCGGATCGACCTCAATGCTTACCAGTCGTCCGCCCTCGAAGCGCATATCCTCATAGCGGGCCCGCCCGCTGACGATCAGATAGCGCGCTAGCTGCAGCGCTCGATAGCGCCCAACTTCCGGTGGGGGCAGGTCCAGTCTGGCGCCCCGCACCGGCGTGAAGGCGAAGAGCGCGATGGTGCAATGGTGATCCCGAGCCTCCTGCATCTTGCGCACGAGGTCCTCATCCGCATCCCCGACACCGACAATCAGGTGCACCGATCCGGTGCCGAAGACCTCGACAATCGCGTCAAGAAACTGATGATACCGGTCCCAATGGAATCCCGGCTTGATCCGCTTGAAGGTCTCCTCGGTGGCACAATCGAGGCCTATACCGACGCGGTCGACGCCAGCCTCCTTGAGATTGACCAGCCACGCCGGATCGGTGGGATTCATACAGACGGAGATCGGGCGATCGGTCACAGCGCGTACGGCCTGCACCGTGCGCACCAGCTCGGGCAACAGGTCGGGATCCCTGAGCGTCTGGAAGCAGATGCGGCGCAGGCTGTCGTTGCGTTGCAGGGGCTCGAGCACGGCAGCCAGCTCAAATTCGGGCCAGACCACACGCGAGAGAAACCTCGAGTCGGCGCCGCTATCGCGGGCCTGAGCACAGAAGCGACAGGCGCCCAGGCACCGATCGCCCAACATCGCGTAGAGCGTCGTCGGCTGGGCCTCCATTCGGGCCTCGCGCAAACCAAGCACCACCGCCGAGCCCAGGCTGAGGCGGATCTTGATCGCTTCGTTGTTCACTAGGTTGTCGATCCTTCCCCCACGGGTTTAAGTATGATGGTAGTCTAGCATTCTTCTAGGCGGCGGACAAGCCCTCGCCAGCACGTGGTCGGGTGTTGTGCTGCGCATGGTTGGATAGTACAATCCCCAGGGAGCGGCGCCAGCGCCGTTCGGCCCGGTGGCCCATGGCCGTGCAGCGCGTCACATCGGATAAGCGAAGTTTGCAGTTTCCCGTTTCCAGTTCCCAGTTCTTTGTCGAGCTACGTGCTGCGTGATTCGCTGCGAGCAGCGGTAACTGATAACTGGAAACGGGAAACTGGAAGCAGACCAAATCGCACCACAAGGAGCTTACCTATGAAGATCACAAACGTGGAGACCTACCCCGTCTGGGGCGGGCACCGGAACTTCTTGTTTGTCGTTGTGGATACCGACGAAGGGATCTATGGCGTCGGGGAGGCGGGGCTGACCGGCCGGGAGCTGGCCGTTATCGGCGGCATCGAGCACTTCAAGCCGCTCCTTATCGGTATGGACCCCTTCCGCATTGAGTACATCTGGCAGATGCTCTTCCGGGGCGGCTTCTTCCCGGCGCAGCGCATCCTGACCTCGGCGATGGCGGCCATTGATATGGCGCTCTGGGACATCAAGGGCAAAGCGCTGGGCGTCCCGGTCTATGAGCTTCTGGGTGGGCTGGCACGCGACAAGGTCGCCTGCTATCCCCACAACCGCGGCCACGCTCGCGAAGTGTCGCCCCTGATTGACTCCTGCCTGGAGACGACAGAGGCGGGCTGGAAGTTCGTGCGCTTCGGGCTGCCCCAGGACGGCGAGATCCTGGAGCCGCGGCAGGCCGTGCTGACCGCGATCAGGCAGCTTGAGGCCGTGCGGGCGGCCGTGGGCGACGAGATTGAGATCTGCTTCGACGTTCACACGCGGCTCGACCTGCCCGACGCGCTCTGGCTCTGCCAGGAGGCCGAGGCCGTCCGCCCCTTCTTTATGGAGGACCCCTTGCGCTCGGAGAACCCCGACTCCTTCAAGACGCTCCGCGGGCGGACGACGGTGCCGCTGGCTGCCGGGGAACAGTTCAGTTCGAAGTGGGAGTTCCGCCAGTTGATTGAGGAGGAGTGGATCGACTACGCGCGCATCGATCTCTGCATCGCCGGCGGCATCACCGAGGCGAAGAAGATCGCCGGCTGGGCCGAGACGCACTACATCAAGCTTGCCACCCATAACCCACTCGGGCCTATCTCTTCGGCTGCCTGCCTGCAGTTGAACCTCGCCGCACCCCTGGTCGGCGTGCAGGAGCAGCCGCAGAAGACCGGCACGGTGCTCACCGACGTCGTCCCGGTGCAGCCCGAATGGGAGGATGGCTATCTCCTGGCGCCCGACCGCCCGGGCCTGGGCGTCGAGTTCGATCGCGACGCTGCAAAGGCGCGCCCAATGCAGATGACGGAGCTGCCCCATCTCCGGCGGTTGGATGGATCGGTGACGAACTGGTGAGATGGGAGGGGCAGGGAATAGGTGAGAGGACGGGCGTTGGAACGCTTTGACGCTGCAACGGTTCTTGTGTTGTCGGGAGGTTGGGAGACGGTATACTAGAACCAACTGAACGTTGGAACGTTTTAACGTTTGAACGCTCTAACGCTATACTGACAATTTCCCGTCCGACTCATCTCTGGAAGGATCGCGTCTATGGAATTGCGGCAATATGCTATGGTGGTTTGGAAGCGGTGGTGGCTGATTTTGCTGACTACGGTGCTGGCGGCGGCGGCGGCGGCGGGGGTCAGCTTTACAGCGACGCCGGTGTACCGGTCGGTGACAACGCTGGAGGTAGATCCGGGCAGCGATCCAAGCCAGGACGCTTATCTGGTGGCGCGGAGCAGCGAGGCGATCGCGGGGGCGTACGCGCTGCAGGCGACGGCGCCGGCGGTGCTGGAGGAGGTGGCGGCGCGGCTGCAGCTGAACATGTCGGCGAATAAGCTGAAGAGGGATCACGTGTCGGCAAGCCAGGTGGGGCAGACGGGGATGATTGAGATCCGGGCGGAGCACACGAACCCAGCGCTGGCAAAGGCGCTGGCGGAGACGACGGCCGAGGTCTTTATGGCGCACAAGGCGGCGCAGCAGCAAGCGCGGTACGGGGCGTCGCTGCAGGAGCTGGAGACGCAGGTGGACGAACTGGAGGGCGAGATTATGCGGACCCGGGCGGCGATCGCAGGGCTGGGCGACGCCGAGGATCTGGGGCCGACGGGGCGCGCGGAGCTAGCGCGGCTGGAGACGCAGCTGGTGAACAACCAGACGCGCCTGACGGTGCTGTTGAACAGCACGGAGCAATTCCGGCTGGCGATGGCGCGGTACGGAAACCACGTCACGATCTTCAGCCAGGCGGAGCTGCCCTCAAGCCCGATCTCGCCGCAACCGCTGCGCAACACGGCGCTGGCTGCTGTCGTCGGGGGCATGATCGGCATAGGGACGGCGTTTTTGCTGGACTACCTGGACGACACAGTGCACACGCCGGAGGACGCGCGGGGGGCGCTGGGCGTGAACGTACTAGGGGCGCTTCCCGAACTCGCGGGGGAGGATGAGGCTGTCGGCTGGCTAGCGCAGGCGAAGCCGCTTTCGCCGACGGCGGAGGCGTTCCGCAGCCTGCGGACGAGCCTGCAGTACGCGAGCCTCGACGAGCCGCTGGGCTCGATCCTGATCAGCAGCACAGAACCGGGCGAGGGGAAGACTTTCGTCGCCTCAAACCTGGCTACGGTCTTTGCGCTGATGGGGAGAAAGGTGCTACTGCTGGAGGCGGACCTGCGGCGCCCCTCCCTGCACGGGCTGTGGGATGAGGAGCGCACGCCAGGGCTGACGGAGACGCTGAAGGCGCTGAGCCAGTCACACGGCGGGTCGCAGGACGCGGAGGTGCACGCGGCGATGGGGCACCTGCGGCGGACGCGGGTCGACGGGCTGTATATGCTGACGTCGGGTGCAAGCATCTCGACGTCGGCGGAGCTGCTGAACTCGCAGACGTTCCAGCGGCTGTTGGCGATCCTGGACACGCACTTCGATCTGATCGTGCTGGACGCGCCGCCGGTGCTGACGGTGGCGGACGCGGCGGTGCTGGCTAACCACGTGGACGGCGTGGTGCTGGTGACGGTGTCGGGGGAGACGCGGCTGCCATCGGCGGCCCGGGCGATAGACCGGATCGAGAGCGTTGGGGGGCGGCTGCTAGGGCTGGTGGTGAACCGGCTGTCGGCGCGGAGCGGAGGATATTACTACCACTATTATCAGTACAGTTATGAGTACGGGTATGGGGATCGGGGGAACGGGAGTAGGAAGTCGGGCGTAGGATCGAACTCTCACAGGAGCGCAAAGATGAGCAAGGTGAGGGATGATTAAGATTCGTAATGGGGTGGTGGTGATATTGGCGCTGGGGATGCTGGTGGGATGCGGCGGCGGGGGAGCGGAGGCAGCGCCGACGTTCGTGCTACCGACGGCGCGACCGACGGAGGCGGCGACGACGGGCTTTTTGACGCGGCCAACTTATACGGTGACGGCGGGGACGCTGCGGGAGGAGGTGACGGTCCGGGGCGAGCTGGTGGCTGCGGAGCAGGCACAGCTGTTCTTCACGGTGAGCGGCGTGTTGCGGGAGGTCAACGTGGCGCCCGGCGACGAGGTGGCGGCGGACGCGGTGCTGGCGGCGCTGAACGCGCCGTCGCTGGAGCAGGAGGTGGTGCAGCGGGCCGCGAATCTCCGGCTGGCGGAACTGGAACTGGCACGGGTGGAGGCGCGGGCGCCTTCGACGGTCACGCTGACGGCGACGTCGCCGGTGACGTTCGAGCTGGCGATGGCTCGGGAGCGGCTAAGTCTAGCGGAGGCGCTCTGCGCGCACGCGGAGGCGCAGCTGGCGGCGACGGTGCTGCGGGCGCCGTTCGCGGGGACGGTGACGAGCTTCAACAAGCAGCAGGGCGGACGAGTGGATCCGTATGAGGTGGTGGGCGTCGTGGCCGATCTCGCAGCGGTTGAGGTGCGGGCGATGGTGCCGGCAGACGCGGTAGGGGCGGTGAGCGAGGGAATGCCGGCGGAGATTCGGCTGGATGGGTATCCGAGCACGCCGTTCACGGGGGCCGTGGCAACGGTGGCGGAGACGCCGGTGGCGTGGCAAGGGGAGCTGGCGCACACGATGACGCTGGCGGTGAATGCGGGGCAGGCGCTGCCGCCGGTGGTGCAGGTGGGGGCGGAGGTGACGCTGCTGGGCGAGGTACGCGAGGCGGTGGCGTGGGTGCCGGAGAGCGCGCTGATCACGCTGGGGGAGCAGGTCTTTGTGGATCTGCTGCGGTCGAGCGAGATCGAGCGGGTACCGGTGGAGACGGGGATCCGGACAGGGCAGCAGGTGGAGATCGTGTCGGGGGTGGCGGTAGGGGAGAAGGTGGTGTTTCCTTAAGAGTGGATAATCCTTGACAAGGTTACTTACGAACGGCATCGGGAACGAAGCGTAGGGCGGATGAGTGCGTGAGGGAGATGTTGTGCTAGGGGAGTCAGCCACCGGATGGAGGGGACGCTATCGGGTGGCTGTGTGTTTTGACCCGGGGCGGAGGGGCTCATACTGCCGGTCTCTTATTCCACAGTGGGCAGCTCTGGCCTAGCGTCCGGAGAGGGTCGGGATGGAGCTAGCGCAGTATGCGATGGTGATCTGGAGGCGGTGGGGGTTGGTGGCGCTGACCACCGTGCTGGCGGCGGGGGCGGCGGCGGGGTTTAGCTTGACGCAGACGCCGATCTATCGCTCGAGTGTGACGTTGGAGGTGCAGCGCGAGGGCAACCCGGCGGAGAACGCCTATTATACGGCGCTGAACAACGAGGCCAGGGCAAACGCTTACGCGCTACAGGTAACGGGGCCGTCGGTGCTGGCACGCGCGGCGGAGCGGCTGGGGCTGCCGGGAGAGGCGGCGCGGCTGCGGGGAATGCTCGCGGTCAGCCAGACGGCCGACACGGGCATGATCGAGATCAGCGCGAGGCACCCGGACCCGGCGATGGCCAAGGCCGTGGCCGAGGCGACAGGCGAGGTCTTTATCGAGGAGATTAAGGCACAGCAAGAGAGCCGCTACCGGACGTCTCTGGCGGAGCTGGACGCGCAGATCGCGGCGCTGGAGGCAAGGATCGCGGACACGCAGGCGGCGATCGTCAGCTATGGTAACGTTGACGCGCTGACAACGGCAGCGCGGGCCGAGCTGGCGCAGCTGGAGACACAGCTGACGAACGACGAGACCCGGCTGCGGGTGATGCTGCAGTCAACGGAGCAGTTTCGACTGGCGATGGCGCAATACGACGACTCGGTCACAGTCTTCAGCCCGGCCGAGCTGCCGGCAGCGCCGGTGTCGCCACGGCCGCTACGCAACACAGCGCTGGCCACGGTGGTGGGGGGTATGATCGGCGTGGGCACGGCGTTCTTGCTCGACTACCTCGACGACACGGTACACACTCCGGAGGACGCGCGGGCAGCGCTGGGGGTCAACGTGCTGGGCGCGGTGCCGGACGTCGAGGGAAAGAGCACGATTGGGTGGCTGGCACAGGAAGAGCCACTCTCGACGGCGGCGGAGGCGTTCCGGGATCTACGGACGAGCCTCCAGTACGCAAGCCTCGACGCGCCGCTGAGGACGCTGCTGGTCACCAGCACGGAGCCCGACGAGGGCAAGACCTTCGTGGCCGCGAACCTGGCAACGGTGGTGGCCCTAGGCGGCAGGCGCGTGCTATTGATGGAGGCCGACCTTCGGCGCCCGCGGATCCATAAGCTATGGGAGGAGACGCGGGCGCCGGGCCTGACCGAGGCGCTGAGGGCGTCCAGCGACGCCCAGCAGGAGGGCCGGACGATCTCGCCAGTGCCCTTCGTGCGGCCTACCCAGGTAGAGGGCCTCTGCCTGATGACGTCGGGGGCGGTGGTGCCCACCCCCGCGGAGCTGCTGAACTCGCAGACTTTCCAGAGGATGATGGCAGCGCTGCAGGAGACCTTCGACCTGATCGTGATCGACTCGCCGCCGGTGCTGGCGGTGACCGACGCTGCCGTGCTCACCGGCACCGTCGATGGCGTCGTGATCGTCACGATCTCGGGCCAGACGCGGCTGCCGTCGGCAGCGCGGACCATTGAGCGGGTGCAGAGTGTGGGCGGCAACCTGCTGGGGCTGGTGATCAACCGGATGACGGCGCGCAGCGGCGGCTACTATTACCGGTACTACGGGCATGGGCGCGACTATATCTACGGTGGCAACGAGCGGGCCAGCGGGAAGCTGCTGGGGTGGTTGCAACGGGCGTCTCGGCCCGGCTTCGCAGCGCAGCACCATACCCACGGCGCGCCGAGCAGCGTGCCAGCGCACGCCGACGAGAGACTGATTTCGGCGACGCACATCGTGACCCGAGGGCCGCTACGGCAGGCGCCGGTGATCCGAGGCGAGCTGGTCGTGGGCGAGCGGGCTTCGTTGGCCTTCGCGGTGGGTGGGATCGTCAAGGCGATCCACGTCACGCCAGGGCAAGCGGTGACTGCCGGCACGGTGTTAGCCGAGCTCCACGCCCCCGAGGTGGAGGAGGCACTGCTGGCGCGCGCGACCGAGCTGAAGGTAGCGCGGCTGGAGGTCGCCAAGGTGGAGGCCCAGGCGTCGAGCGAGACGGTGGCTTACGAGCTGGCCATCGCCCGGGAGCGACTGAAGCTGGAGGAGACACTGCACGAGCGCGCCCAGGCGCGCGTTGAGGCGGCAGCGATTCGCGCGCCCTTCAACGGCACGGTGGTCAGCCTCGCCAAGGCCCCCGGGGACCGGGTCGAGCCGTACGCCCCGGTGGGCGAGATCGCCGACCTGGCCGGGACGCGGGTCCACGGGACACTAGCGCCGAGCGACGATCGCGAGCCGGTGGAGGTGGGCACGGGGGCCTGGGTCCGAATCGACGGGACCCGGGGGCGAAGCTTGGACGCCATTGTCGACGCCGTGGAGAGGGGGCCGGAGGGGGAACAGCAGATCACGCTGGCGTTGGGGCGCCCGGAGGCGGCGCCGAACGCGGGACGGACCGACGTCGAGATCGAGTTCGCCGACGAGGTCGAGGCGACTGGAGTACCAGTCGATGCGACTGGAGTGCCAGTCGATGCGACTGGGGTACCGACCAAGGCGACTGAGGGGTCAGTCGAGGCAACCTGGGTACCGGTCGAGGCGCTGATCCGAGCCAACGGCACCGCGTACGTGAACGTCGTGAGAGACAACCGCGTGGAGCGGGTGCCGGTAGGGTTGGGGCCGACGGTGGGAGAACAGGTTCAAGTCATCGGCGGTGTGCAGGTTGGGGATACCGTCGCCCTGCCATGAGCCCTAGCTCCGAGCGAACGGTCAGACGCGCCCGGCGCAAGAGACGCCGGACGCCACAGCGGACGATCGCGGCGCTCGCCCGGACCTTGTGGGTGCCGCTGGCGCTGGCCGTGCTGGTCGCCACGCTCACGCTGCCCCCGGCCCTGGAGGCGGCGGGGTGGCACACGCTGGCGGCGCTGCGGCTGGACCGGGTTCAACTCGCGACGGGGCTATCGCGCGAGGCGCGGACCACGCTCACGGGGAAAGCGGGGCGAGCGGCACAGCGAGCGCTGGCGGCGGATCCCGACTATGCACCGGCCTACGAGACATTGGGCGCGATCTACGCGCGTTGGAGCGATGCGGAGGCCGCTGCCGAGGCCTTTGCCGAGGCAGTGACGCGGGACCCCGGGGACGAGGTGGCGGCCTTTCACTACGGCTGGATGCTGGCCGAGCTTGGAGAGGAAGAGGCCGCGCGGGATGCGTGGCGACAGGCCGGCGCGCTGCTCTATTTCACCCAGCAGGCCGACGATCTCCGCAACAGCGATCCTGAGACCGCGCAGCTGAGCGCGGAGCGGGCCATCGCTGTGGATCCGCACCGAGTCGAGGGCTATCTGGCGCTGGGCAAGGTGCTGGTCGCGCGGGCGGCCTACACCGAGGCGCTGGCGACGTACATTGAAGGCGTGGGGCAGACCGCGGCGGCGGAAGCAGCCGGTGCGGCAGCCAAGGCAGCCGG
>CAZPJP010000087.1:0-4683 GCA_964586915.1 uncultured Anaerolineales bacterium | reverse complement strand
GGCAGCCGGGGCGGCAGCTAGAGCGGCCGACACGCCGGAGGCAAGGGCCGAGCTTCACACAGAGATGGGGCGGCTGCTGGCGCGCCACCTCGATCGGGAGGATGCGGGGTTACGGGCGCTGGAGCAGGCCGTGACGCTGGATCCGGAGAGCGCGACGGCGCGACTGGAGATCGCGGGGATCGTCGCCGGGCGGGGCGCGTGTTACGACGCCGCGGCGTGGCTCGCGCCGCTGCTGGAGGCGGCGCCGACGGGCAGCTCTGAGGGGCGCGCGCGGGTGGTGGTTGGGCGCTGCCATCTGGAGCAGGGCCAGCCGCAATCGGCGCTGCCGTATCTACAGGAGGCGGTGCACGGGCAGGATGCGACGGGCTATGCGCCATCAGTTGGGAATCTGCTCCTGTTGGCCCAGGCCTACCGGGCCACGGGCCGGGACGGCGACGCCCGAACCGCGTACGAATGGGCGCTGCGGCTGCGGCCCGACCACGCCGGGGCCCGTAGGGCGCTGGTGGAGCTGGACGGGCCCACCCCCTGAGTATGAACCAGCCCGGAGCGGCACTCCGGTGGGTGCGCTATGGGGAGCTCGCCGCGCTCGGCGCGCTGGCGCCGTTGTTCGTCTTCCCCGATCCAGCGCTGACCCCGTGGCTGATGGCGATCCCAGTGGCGCTCCGGCTGGTGCGCTGGGGGGTCACAGGGCAGGTCTCGCGGGTCACGCCGTTGAACCCGCCGCTCTTGGGGCTGGCGGGAATGCTCAGCCTCAGTCTGCTCGTCACCTACGATGCCGCGCTCAGTTTCCCAAAGGTGGCGGGCGTCTTCTACGGAATCGTCCTGGCGGAGACGCTGGCGACCCATCTACGGAGCCGACGGGCGATCCGCGCGATGACGGCGGGCATCTGTATGGTCAGCGTCGCTATCGCGCTGGTCGCGCTGCTAGGCACGAAGTGGGTCGGCAGTACGAAGATCCCGCTGGTCAGCCCGCTGATGACGCCGATTTACGAGGCCCTTCCCCGGGCGGTGGAGGGGATGCCGCGGGCGGAGACAGGCTTCAGCCCCAACCAAGTGGGGGGCACGCTGGCCTTCGCCGTGCCGCTGTGGGCGACGCTGTGGCTGCACGCGACCTCGGCGTGGCGGTGGCAGGTGGGCCGGATCGCGGTCGCGGTCGCGACGACGGCGGGGTTCGCGCTCACGGGATTCGTACTCATGCTAACCCAGTCGCGGACAGCGATTGGGGCGGTCACGCTGGTGCTGTGGCTGCTGGTGCTGGGGTTCTGGCGACGGTACGCCCTCGCGCCGAAGGCGGTGCTGGTGGTGTTGATGGTGCTGGCAACCGGGCTGGAGGTCCTGCTGCTCACAACGCTGGGGGGCGGTGAGGTCTTCGACAGCAGCCTGAGCCTGGCGGGGCGCGTGGAGATCTGGAACCGGTCGTGGCACGTCCTGTGGGACCACGCGGTGACGGGCATCGGGTTCGACACGCTGCCGTCGGTTGTGCACGCGCGGTACACGACGTTCTTCATCGCACCGGACAACGACTTCACGCACGCGCACAATCTCTTCCTGCAAACGGCGCTCGACCTGGGGATCCCAGGGCTCGTCGCTTTTGTGGGGCTGTTGCTGACGGCAAGCGGGCTGCTGTTAGGGGCCGCGCAGCGGTCACGGGGGACGGCGGAGGGCGCGATCGCGCTGGGGCTGCTGCTGGGGCTTGCGGCACACGTGGCCTTTGGCCTGACGGACGCGATCGCGCTGGGGCAAAAGCCGGGATTGCTGTTGTGGGTGTATTTGGGGTTGGGGGGAGCGGTCAGCTGTCAGCCATCAGCCTTCAGGGAGGAAACGGAGTAGGAAGTAGGAAAGCCCTGTGGCGTTTGTCGTCCGGGTGGGTTATACTGCCTCCGGTGGAGAAAGACACTTGGCTACGACCTCAAGCAGTGATAGGGCCGATCTGAGCGTCGCTGTGGAGCCGTCGACGAGCGATTACATGGCGCTGTGGTGGCGTGGGGAGGTGCGGGCGACCGAGGCCGAGCTGATCGCATGGGCGCGACGGGAGCGGTTGCTGCCGCTACTGGGGTGGCGGGCGGAGGTGGAGGGGTGGACGCTGCCGGCGGAGCTGGAGGCGGCGATCCAGCGGAGGCGAAGGCTGGTCGCCGTGGGGCAGATATTGGCCGACGAGCAGCTGAAGGCGCTGGGCGCGACGGCGGTCGGGCTGGGTATCCCGGTGGTACTGGTGAAGGGCGCCGCGGCGGCGGCGGCGTATCCAGCGCCGTGGATGCGGCCTTACGGTGATATTGACGTGCTGGTGGACGAGAGCGACGGCCCGTGCTTCATGGAGGCGGCGCGAGGGCTGGGTTATGATCAAGCGGCGGGCACTGAGGGGATGCGGGCTTGGCACTATCCACGGATGGCGCCGGCGTCCCTGGGGCTGGCCCTGGAGGTGCATACCGCATTGGCGCGCGATCAGGGCCGCGCACAGTTCACAATGGCGCAGTGGCGGGACGGATTGTATCCGATGGAGACCTATCCGGGGCTGTGGGCGCCCCACCCTGTCGACCACGTTCTGTATCTGATTCACCACGCTCTCGTCCATCATGAGATGGAAATGGGCGTACAGTCGCTCGCGGACGTAAGGTTTGCGACCCAGGACTGGACGACGGACGATTGGGACGCGCTGCACGAGAAGGCCGAGGGCCTTGAGCTAGAACGCGCTGCCGAGCTAATCCTCGCGCTGTGCGCGTGGTTCTGGAATGCGCCGTGGCCAGCGGCGGCGAACCACTTTGCGGCGCCACCGGCCGCGCTCCTCACAGAGATCAAGGAGACGGTTGCCGGCACCCGTAGCCAGTCGCGCCTGCCCCACATCTGGCGAGATGCGCCCAGCCGGGACCTGAAGGGGATGCTCCTCTATGCACGCACGATTCTGCTGGGCGACCCCGAGCAGTTGCGCGATCTGCCGCTCAGGCAACGCGTCCGTTTCCACACTCGGCGGCCGGGCGAGCTGTTGCACTACCACGGCACGTCCCTCTGGCGCCTGCTGAAGGGCGATCCCAGCGCCAGGGCGGCGTGGCACGCGCAGCGGGAGCTGCAGGCGTGGTTGCGGGGAGAAGAACGTTAGAACGTTTGAACGTTCCAACGCTGGAACGTTCTCTTGGCTATTCGGAAAGGAATCATACCTATGCGAATTCTCGTCACTGGCGGGGCCGGGTTTATTGGGTCGCACGTGGTGGATGCTTACGTGGCGGCGGGGCACGAGGTGGCGGTGGTCGACAATCTGGTGAACGGGCGGCGTGAGAACTTGAACCCGAAGGCCGTATTCTATGAGGTCGATATCCGGGACGGGGAGGCGCTGGACGAGGTCTTTGCGCTGGCGCGGCCCGAGGTCGTGAACCACCACGCGGCGCAGATCGACGTGCGGCGCTCGGTGGCGGAGCCGGCTTACGACGCGGAGGTGAACGTGCTGGGGTCGCTGAACGTGCTGGAATGCGCTCGGCGCTACGAAGCAACGCACGTGATCTTTATCTCCAGCGCCGCGGTCTATGGAACGCCGGCCTATCTGCCGATCGACGAGGATCACCCGATCCGGCCGCTGAGCCCCTACGGCGCGAGCAAGTATGCGATCGAGACCTATCTGAACGTCTACCGGGAGACCTACGGGTTCCGGACGACAGTCTTCCGGTATGCCAATGTCTACGGGCCGCGGCAGGATCCATACGGCGAGGCGGGGGTGGTGGCGATCTTTGTCAGCCGGATGTTGGAGCCGGAGGCGGGCCCCCCACCCGTGATCAACGGGAGCGGCGAGCAGACGCGGGACTTCGTCTACGTGGGTGACTGCGCCCGGGCGAACGTGATGGCACTGGCGCGGGAGGCGAGCGGGGTCTACAATCTGGGGACGGGGGAGGAGACATCGGTCAACGAGCTGGCGGCGGCGATCCAGTCACTGACGGGATATCCGGGCGAGATCCCGCACGGGCCGGCGAAGGCGGGGGATGTGGAGCGGCACTACGCCGACGCGAGCCGCGCGGAGGCGGCGCTGGGGTGGCGGGCGGAGGTGGATCTACGCGCGGGGCTGACGGAGACGGTGGCGTATTTCGAAACTGAGGCACGCAAATAGGGTGATAGGAACAACATACTACAAATGGAGCGACTCTAGCGCGGATTCTAACCTATATTTCCTGTGATATCTATGCTATACTGGAGACAGTGTGAGCATACCAGGAGGGAAATCCATAGTGGAGCTCAACGACCGCTACGAACAGGATCCATCGATCGTCTCGCGTGAAATCGCTGGTGAGGTGATTTTGGTGCCGATCCGGAACAAGGTGGGGGATCTCAGCAGCATCTACACGCTGAACGAGACCGGCGCGCGGATCTGGTCGCTGCTCGACGGCGAGCGGACGCTGGCGGAGGTGCGGGACGCGATGGTGGCGGAGTTTGAGGTGGAAGCGGGGGAGATGGAGGCGGACTTGGTGGCGTTGGTCGAGGGACTGGAGAGGATTCAGGCTATACGACCGCGCAGCCTATAGGTCTGCGCCGACCGTCTCGACGCACAGCAGCATCCCATCAGTGACTTAGCCCATCGAGGCCAACATGGCCTCTTATTCGCAGGTCGATAGTGCCACAGGACCGAGCTGGGATCACGTCGATATAACGTTGGACGTAGCGTTGAATAGGGGGAACTATGGAGTGCGCGGGTCTGCCTGAGCT
>CAZPJP010000086.1:2897-16148 GCA_964586915.1 uncultured Anaerolineales bacterium | reverse complement strand
TGACGAGGCGTGGCTGGATCCATGGATGTCCGTCGCGCCTGAGTTCTCTCCAGTATCGAGGCAATGTAATGTACCTGAAATGCTTAGCGTGTGAGGCGCTGGCGCGCCTGGTCTATCTGGCGGCGGCGCGGTCGCCCCATACTGTGGACGTCGAGCTCTTTCGGCTCGGCTGGCACAGCGATCCTGACGACCTCCGATCGCGGCTCCAGAAGGCGGTCCATGCGGTCGCCGTGGATGCGGAGCGGGCCTATGATGCGGTGGTGCTGGCATATGGCCTCTGTGGCCGTTCGACCGAAGGCTTGGTGGCCGAGGATGTGCCGCTCGTGCTCCCCCGGGCGCACGATTGCATTACGCTCTTTCTTGGCGATCGGGCGCGTTATGGGCACGAGTTCACGGAGCGCCCCGGGACTTATTGGTATGTGCGCGACTACGTCGAGCGCAGCGATGGTAGCTCCGCGCTGTCGCTGGGCGCCGAGGGCTACGATGACGTGGCGGCTATGTACGACGAGTACGTCGCAAAGTACGGCAAGGACAACGCCGACTATCTGATGGAGGTGATGGGCGCCTGGCGCGAGCACTACAACCGGGCGGCCTACATCGATATGGGCGTCGTCGACAGCGCCGCGGTCGAGGCGGAAACGCGGGCCGAGGCCGACCGCCGTGGCTGGACCTTCGACAAGGTCGCCGGGGACATCGTCCTCGTCCGGCGCCTTCTGGAGGGTGACTGGGCCGCCGACGGGGATGACTTCCTCGTCCTCCAGCCCGGTCAGCGGATCAAGATGGCCTACGACCACCGCGTCGTCACCTGTGGCACCTAGCTCCGTGTCGTGCACAGCTAAGCCACCCAGTATGCCTGCCCCGTCTCCTACGTGTCGCCAATCTACGCCTTACTTCCTCCTCCATACTCCTACTGCCCGACCGCTGACTGCTGAAGGTTGTTTCCTGAAACCTGACAGCTGAAAACTCCCCCTATGACCATCAACACCTACAACGAGAAATCCCTCCACGCCGCCCTCAAGATCTATTACGCCGGTGAGGACGGCGCTCTGGAGGTGCCCGTTGATGGCTATATCGTCGACGTGGTCCGCGACGACCTGCTCATCGAGATTCAGATTCAGAGCTTTTCGTCGATCAAGGAGAAGCTAAGGGTCCTCAGTGAGACACACCACGTATTGCTGGTCTATCCGATCGTCCGGGAGCGCTGGCTGTTCAAGGCGCCGAAGCCCGGGTCCGGACGCTCGGAACCCATGCGCCGCAAGTCGCCCAAGCGCGGGACGGTCGAGGAAGTCTTTCCGGAGTTGGTGAGCTTCCCGGACCTGCTGAGATGCCCGACCTTCAGCCTGGAGGTGGTCTTCACGCAGGAGGAGGAGCTGCGCCACTACGACAAGCGTCGGGGATGGCGCACCCACGGCTGGGTCACCGACGACCGCCTGCTCCTAGACGTCGTCGAGCGACGACGTTTCTCGTCCCCCGTCGACTTCGCCCCGCTCTTGCCGGCGGACCTACCGGCGGCGTTCACCACTGCGGATCTTGCACGGGCGGTGGGCCGCTCGCGTCGCTTCGGGCAGAAGATGGCCTACTGCCTGCGCGAGATGGGCGTGATCGAGGCAATGAGCCGCCGCGGTCGGGCGATTCTGTATGCGCGCGGGCCTGTGGATCCTGACCGAAGAGACCGTTAGTCCAAAGGAGGAGTGAACCTGATGCTATCCGATCGCTTTCCGAGTGAGACCTTGTCCGAGATGCTCGCGCCCCGTGGTGCGTGGCATCCCTATCCAACCGTTGAGGACGCCGAGAGCTGGCACGCTCTGGCGCCGGGGCTCCGCGAGTACTACCGGAACCGTGGGGAGGCCGCCCTGGGCTTTGAATGGCCGTCCCAGCCGGCTACGCTCTTCCTGGAGTATGCGCGGATCGGGAACCGGAGTAACTTCCAGGATGTCAACCACATACGGCGTACGACCCTCAGGGATCTGGTGCTGGCCGAGTGCTTCGAGGGCGAGGGGCGTTTTCTCGACGACATCGTCAACGGGATTTGGACGACGTGCGAGGAGACCTACTGGGGCTACCCTGCCCATGTCAGCATTCAAGAGGCCGGGGTGGGGTTGCCCGACGTCGAGGAACCGACCGTCGACCTCTTCGCGGCGGAGACGGTGGCGCAGCTGGCGTGGACGCTTTACCTGTTGGGCGAGCGTCTCGATGAGGTCTCGCCGCTGGTGCGGCGCCGCGTCCGCTACGAGGCCAAGCGGCGGGTGCTCGATCCCTGCCTCGAGCGCGACGGCTTCTGGTGGATGGGCTTTCATCCAGGCGACCACGGCGTCAACAACTGGAACCCGTGGATCAACTCGAACTGGCTCGCCGCAGCGTTGTTTCTTGAGGAGGACGCCGACCGTCGGGTTGATGCCATCCACAAGATCCTGCGCAGCCTCGACATTTTCCTGGGCGTCTACGCCAAGTCGGGCGGCTGCGACGAGGGACCCGGCTACTGGGGACGGGCGGCGGCATCGCTCTTCGACTGCCTCGATCTCCTGCGGAGCGCGACCGGTGGGGGGATCGACGTCTTCGACGACGTGAAGATCCAAAACATGGGGCGCTACATCTACCGCGTCCATATTTGGGATGACTACTACGTGAACTTCGCCGATGCCTCGGCAGTGAATAGGCCGCCGGGCTCGCTCGTCTTCCGCTACGGGCAGGCGATCGAGGATGCGGACCTGAGGGGGTTTGGGGCTTGGCTGATGGCCGAGCAGGCGGGCGAACGCGGGAAGCGGGAGGGAAGCTTGGGCCGGCTTCTGCCAGCGTTCTTTGCGATTCCGTCCGCGTTGGAGGTCGAGCCGGTCCAGCCGCTGCCGCGGGACGTTTGGTTCGACGGCATCCAGGTGATGGTCGCCCGCGATCGCGCCGGGTCGCCGGACGGCTTCTTCGTCGCCGCGAAGGGTGGCCATAACGGCGAGAGCCACAACCACAACGACGTGGGCAATGTCATTATCTACGCTGATGGCAAGCCCTTGATCGTGGATGCTGGTGTGGAGACCTATCGCCGCAAGACCTTCAGCCCACAGCGCTACGAGATCTGGACGATGCAGTCAGCCTACCACACGCTGCTGCCGACGATCGATGGCGTGCTTCAGGCGCCAGACGAGGCATACGCCGCGCGCGGTGTTCACTATCATGCTGTCGACGAGACCGCCAAGCTGATCCTGGATTTGGCTCCGGCCTATCCAGAGGAAGCTGGGGTACGGACCTGGGGGCGAACCGTGACGCTCCGGCGCGGTGAGGAGGTCACGATTGAGGACTCTTATGTCCTGGCGGAACCAGCGAATGAGATCGCGGTGGCGCTGCTGACCCCCTGCGACGTGGCGGTCGAGGATGGCGAGGTATTGCTGAACGCGACGGCCTTCGGTCCCGACGGCGGTGGTCGGGAGACGGGCGCCGGGCGGCTGATCTACGACAGCGAGGCGTTCGCGGTGACGGTGGAGCGCATCGCCATTGACGACCCGCGACTCGGCGGCGTCTGGGGTGACCATCTCAATCGGGTGGTCTTCACGGCTGTGGAGCCGGCGCTCCGCGATACCTGGACCTGGCGCGTAACCCAGGTGTGACGTGCACAGGCGAGCCTAGACTCGACGATAAATGCCATCTCTGGCATCGGGCGATGCTGGACAAAGCTCAGGCGCGTTGCACCTTCGACGGGTGTGATCCACGTGCGGCCCTGTGACGTGCACAGGCGCGCCTGAGCTCGACAATCAACGCCATGTCCGGCGTCGGACGGTGATGGACAAAGCTTAGGTGCGTTTCGCCGCTCCGCCGGACTACTCCAGGCCTGCCTCTCGCAGCGCGCCGATGAGGCTCTCCTTGCTGGGCGCCATTCCGACGAACTTCACCAGGTCGCCCACGACGAGGGCGGGGGCGTTGTTAATGGCGTGGGTCTCCCATTCCGGGTCGCCCGGTCCTGTGTGCATCACGATCTCGACCTGCTCACCGTAGGTCTCTCCGATCTCCTTCAGCAACCGCTTGACCGCCACGCCGCCGGAGCAGGGTGGTATGGAAACGAAAGCCTCGATGGTTACTTTAGGCATAGTCCCCCCTCCCGCAATGCGTTGTTGAGTGTGGCCTCGCTAGGACACATACCCTCGATGCGGATGGTTCCGTTGACGACCGCAGCCGGGACGCAGAAAAGCTCGTAGGCCTCGAACTTCTCCATCGCGTCGGCGCCTTGGTAGATGACGAGCTCAAGCTCGCCGTCGTATCTGCTCGCGACGGACTCTGCTAGCTCGACGAGGGCGACGCAGCCCGGGCAGGGCGGGTCGCCGCTGAAGACCTCAAGTTTGACCATGTTGCCTCCTAGATGGTGTCGGTGATACAGGATGGTTGTGTCACGCCTCTGTGGCCAGATGCTTCTCGATGACGGGGATCAGCTTCTGTGGAGGGACCACCCGGCCGGCACCGACGACCTCGTCGCCGACCACCACCAGCGGGCTCATCACCACGCCGTACTGCTGAGCCTCCTCACTCATCACGTCCAGCTTGACGACGTCGACCTGACCGGGGAACTGCGCCGCGGCTTGCTGCGCGAGCCGCTCCGCTCGCTTGCAGTTGGCGCAGGGGGGCGTCGTGCCGAAGACCTTGATCTGCAGCATAGCCACCCCCTACGTTCCTGCTTCCTGGATCCAGGCAACGATCTCGCCCTTGGGCGGAATGCGGCCCGAGGACTTCACCTCGCCGTCAATGACCAACCCGGGCGTCATCGCAACGTCATAGCTGAGGATCTCGTCCATCTCGGTGATGTGGACCATGGTCGCCGTCACCCCGGCTTCCTCGGCCGCTGCGTGAGCGACCTCTTCCAGCTTCTTGCACTTCGGGCATCCTTTGCCCAGGATTATAATCTCCATCATCTCTCCTTTGTAGATGCGATTTGACACGTGTGTTACTTGACTACCCAACCGAATATCAGCCCCGACAAGGTGCTGAAAATCGTCACTAGGACAACGTAGACCGCCGTCTTCTTCTTGCCGATCACCGAGTTTGTGATGAGAATCGACTGTAGGCTCAACTCTGGATCGGCCAACAGATAGGCCAGAAGCGGTCCGCGCTGCATCCCGAGCGAGAGGAAGGTCTGCGCGATCGGTACCTCGACGAGGGTGGGGAAGTACATAAAGACGCCGAATAGGACGCCCGCGAGGTTCGCCCACCAGGTGTTACGGCCTGCTAGGGTCCGGATCCACGTCGCAGGGATCAACGCACGGGCCATTCCGGCAACGAAGACGCCCACCAGCAGCAGCGGGATGATCTGCTTCACAAAACGCCAGGTCTCCCAGAGCCACTCCTGCAGCTCCCAGGTGTCGAAATAGCGCGTCGCGACGAACCAGATCGCGGCGAGAAAGAGCACCTCGGCGATCAGCGTGCCGGTGATGCCGATGCGCAACCCCTGGGGCGTTGCCGTGACGGCGAAGGAGGCGATGACCAGTGTAATCGTGATGAGGCCGAGGGTAAGATATGTCCAAGTCGTATAGCCCTCGTCCACCGTGCCCAACCCCCTCCACGCTGCGCCCCCGATCGCGAGCAGGAGTCCGATAAGAAAGACGCCCTGAACGGTGACCCCCTCGATGCCCAAGGCAGCGTTTGGTGGGACCGCGCGGTTCAGCCAGGCCTGCAGGGCGGCGGACCAGTGAGCCCCGGCTGGGAGTGTGGAAGTCGTGCCGACCGTCGTGATCTCAGCAGCCAGCGCCGACGCGGGTGCGCCCAACGTGAAGGTAGCGTAGCTGCGCGTCAGCACGTTGACTTGCAGGGTCCCTGCGATGAGCGTCGCCAGAAGTAGGGCGAAAAAGGCCCAGGTGTGCACCGGCACCCCGGCCTCCTGGGCGAAGGCGTCGCGGTTATTGGTCGCCTTATCGTGCTCAGCGTCCGATCGGCGGAAGAACCAGGCCATCAGCAGGCCGATGCCGACGCCGAAGATGATCGCGAGGACGACACGGGCGATGGCGATGTCCATGCCGATAGCGACCCCGGTTAGAGAGATCGCCAGGATGTTGATCGCCGGACCGACGAAGAGGAAGGTCACCGCCGGGCCCAGCCCCGCACCCTTGGTGTAGATGCTGGCGAAGAGGGGCATAATCGTGCAGGAGCAGACGGCTAGCACGAAGCCGCCCAGCGCCGCTGCCGGGTAGGAGATCCATTTTGACGTGGTCCGTCCAAGATAGCGGGTGATGGCTTCCTTGGGGATCAGCGCCGAGAGCGCGCCAGCAATGAAGAAGGCCGGAAGCAGGCAGAGCAGAACGTGGGCGGCCAGATAGGCAGCCAGGCTGCCAAGGCCGGTCTGCAGAAGGGATGCCAGGTATTGGAGTGTCGTCATGATCACCTCGTCTATATAATATGCACGATCTTGAATATAGCCGGCAAAAAAGAGAGGACGTCATCTTGACGACGTCCGTGAATCATATGCGTTTATATGAATATATTATACACAGGTCTGGAAGCCTGTCAAGTGAAGGACGGCGCGGCGAGCGATGGTGTCCGCCACGCCGTCACATCGAACTGGTAGACGCCCGCCCTTATGCCCGCGCAAATCGGAAGACGCGGAACATATGCGGGCCGATCTGCGCTGGGAACCGCGTCGTGCCTGTAGGCTCACCGCGCCAGTCGAGGACTGGTTCGCCCTCCAGCTCGTCGCCGGTCAACAGATCGCGCATCCCGGTGACGCCGGCGCGTCCTATCAGAGCGATGTCCGTCACCTCGGGACGGAACGATTCGACGATCACCGTGTCATTGTCGTAGGCGAAGAGCGCGACCTGTGCCGGGGCATCGACACGGACCGGGAGGTCCGCAGTCACGACCGCGCGGATTCGCGACAGGATGGCCTCCGGCAGCTTATAGAGGTCGTCGAAGTTGTCGGGGATCGTCAGGACGTAGAACACGCCCGACGCATAGGCTGCCGAGTGTAGCACGGGATGACCGGTCGTGCGGGTCAGGCCCGAGATCTCCTCCCACGAGTCGTTTGTCATATACCGGATGTGGGGGATCAGGATAGGGGCGTCGCCGTGCACCGGTTCGCGCCACCCTAGGAGGTAGTCCTGCACCGTCGCCTTGGCGTCGGTCACCTCCAGCTCGACGATATCCTCAATCGTGTCGCCGGGGCTGCCGCCCTGCAGCGCCCGGTAGAGCCCCGAGGTCACGACAACGTTCTTGCCATCGTGCAGCTGTGCCGCGATCTTCGCGACGATGTCGGGATCGGCTTTTGCCGCCGCGGTCAGAAGCACGGTGTCCGCCTCTGTGGGGAAGGTCGGCTGCAGCGCGATGGGGATGCCCAGCATACCGAGATAGTTGTGCAGGAAGTCCTCGCCCGACGTCCCGTGGTAGGGCCGGTAGCTGGCGACGCCCACCGGTTGGCCCAGCTCGCCGACGAGCGTGTCGGCACGCTCAAAGGCGTGGCCTGCCGCCAGGGCTAGCGTCGCTTCCTCGCCCAGCGCGCCATCGTCTTGCCGGTACGCCTTCACCATTTGGTCGAACTCGACGCCCACGCCCCAGACCTGGGGAGAGATGTGCCGGTCGCCCTGCCACAGCGCGCGCTGACCGAGCTGCACCGACCATTGGAGCGAACGGAAGTCGAAGAGCGTGATCTCCGGCGCCTTGGCGAAAGCGGTCAACCAGAGCTGTTCGGCATAGCGGTCGGTGGTCCGCGACCCGAAGGGATCCACCCATCCACCGAGGTTTGCGCCCGGCTTGATGGCCTCGAGATAGCGCACGATCTGATAGCTCTCGTACGGTTGCAGATGCTGGTTGCTCAGGATTGGGTCGCGCGTCTCGGTGCCGGTGTAGAGACCATCGAAGATCGCCGGCTCCGCCTCTAGGTTGAAGCCCAGGGCGGGGAAGTGCTCATACCAATTGGGGAACTTGATGATCACGCGCACGTCAGGATTGACGGCTTTGGCCGGCCCCACGACGAGCTCCTGCGCCGCCTCTGCCATCAGCTGCAGGCGGAACGCGTGCCAGCTGCGGTCGCCCTTGGCCGCGATGCAGGCCGGGCACTTGCAGTTGGTGAAGAAGAAGTCGTCGAGGATGAACTCGTCGAAGAGCTGGGCCGTGTACTCAGCGATCTCCTGCACCTTCGCCCGCGACTCAGGCCGAGTGTAGCAGAAGGTCTCGAAGCGATTGCGTTCGTTGATCGTGTAGGTGATGCCCCCCGCGGTGACGACGCCCCGGTCGGCGAAGAACTGCCGCGCGCCCTCGATCGTGGCCTCCTCGGGCATCACGGTATCCCGGTGGGTCTCAAGATAGACCTTGCTGACCTTCAGATGGCGCTGCATGATGTCGAAGCGCGCCTTGAGCCAGTCAAGGTTGGCCATCTGTACCACCTCGTAAGCACGTGTGTAGATGGCTACATTGAAGTTCTCATACCCATTACCGATTGACGTCATACGTTTACCTCCGGGCTAAGATCGAATGGGATTGACAGGATCGGGGCGACGTCTGTCGCTATGTGACGATTGTGGGTGATGCGCGACACTAGCGCACGCCTTCGGCTTCCTCGCGGTGAAAAGGCGCTCCAGGCGGGGCCGGTCAGGCGCTATCCGGAGTGCAGCAGCCGCCAGCGCGAGGGTCGTCGGGGGCCGTCACGGCGCACATGCCGAGACCGCCGTGGATGATCGTCGCCATCTCGAGCAACGTGTAGACTTCGGGGCGGGCCGCGCGATAGTAGACGTTCCAGCCATCCTTCCGGTAGCAGACGAGTCCGGCCTCCCGCAGCACCATCAACTGCTGTGAAACGTACGACTGCCGAAGGCCAAGGGCTTCCTCGATCTCGCAGACGCAGAGCTCCTGATCGTGGAGTAGCTGCAGGATCCCGAGCCGCTTGGGGTGCGCCAGGGCTTTGAAGAGGGATGCCAAATCCTCCGGCGCGATGACAATCTCCTCCGCGTCCGCTTGGGCAAGCAGATCTCTCATGTTCTCCTTGGGTTGGGTCATCAGTGACCTCGATTCTCTATTCCGTTAAGCTTCAGCTCTAGCGAGCGTGTCTCTGATATGCATCCAGCATCGAGCGCGGCGGGAACACAATTGCGCCTGGCTTGCATAGGTTCGCACAGGAGCTACAGCCCACGACACAGGCGAAGGGCTCGACCACGCGCACCTTACCATTATCGGTCGCTTCGAGAGCGCCAGTGCTGCACATACGCAAGCAGATCCCGCATCCGTCGCACAGATCCTCATCCACGGTGGGAAACCAAGGGATCTGCTCTCGCGGGTAGCCTCGCCACGTCCCGTAACCCTGCCGCTCTTGCTTTTGCGTGCCCTCCTGCTGAGCCAGGAACGCGGCGTACTCGCGCGCTAGCGCCGCTGCGTAGAGCTCTCGCGCGCTATAGGGGATGTAATTGTCGCGACCCACCCGTTTCACGAGCTCTGCGCCGAGCTGGGCATCGCCAGGCTCAAAGCCTTCTGCGCGCAGCGTAGCGAAGACGTCATCCAAGCCCTGCATACCCACGGGGGAGCCATCCACGAGAATCTGCCGATAGGCCATCGTTGCCGTTCCGGTCACCCGCCTACGCTGCGCCTACAGCTTCCGTGCTTGGAGCATTCGGCACGAACTCGCAGACACCGTCGACCTGGCTCTCGTCAGAGCACTTAGGGCAGGGACATGCCGGGAGGTCTCGGTAGGCGTCCGGTGACCCTAGCAAGTCGTCGAGCAAGCGCGCGATCCGTTCGTCCACCAAGCGATAGATCATATTGACTCCATCGCGCTCCGATTCGACGACCTCAGCCTCTCGCAGCACGCCGAGCTGCTGCGAGACGTACGCCTGCGGCCGGTCGAGGGCTTGCTGGAAGTGGCAGACACATGCCTCGCCCCGCCGCAGCTCATCCAAGATCTGCAGTCGCGCCGGATGGGCGAGTAGGCGGAACATCTCCACTGCCATCCCGTAATCAACACTCTCGCTGTTCGTCGTCATATCTCCTATGCTTGTGTTCTCGGGTCGTGATCGGTGTATGCATTCCATTGAATATATTGTAGCCGGGCCTCTGCAGAAGGCAACCTGAGCTAGGTGTGGCGGCGCTGCCGACTTGCCAGTCGTGGAGAGCCCTCTATGATGGGAGGTAGGCACCGGCTCGGACCGACGCTCGCGGTGCCCGGAGGTGCGGAGGAGGTGGTTGTGGGCGGGAAGCGAGGGCAGCGAGCGCGTGGGGGAAGGATGCAATCCGTGGCGACGAGCGGTCCATCGGCTCGCACTGTGGCTGTTCGGTGGTCGCGGGCGGCAACCCTGAGTTGGGTTCAGGACTAGAGCCGCTATGCTAGCCTACCTAGCTCAGGGGTTCGGCTATGGATTTGCGGCTGCGGTGCAACCCGGCCCGTTTCAGACCTACGTCATCTCCCGGGCGCTGCGGAAGGGATGGCGGCGGACGCTGCCCGCGGCGTTTGCGCCGTTGATCAGCGATGGTCCGATTATCCTGCTGGCGATGCTGGTGCTCAACCAGCTCCCGACTGGATGGCAGCGGGTGCTCTCCGTTGTCGGCGGTATTTTCGTCCTCTACCTGGCGTGGGGCGCCTACGTGGCCTGGCGCGACTACAGGCTCACGGCGCCGACGCCCGACATCGGCGGTGTCAACCAAAGTGTGCTCAAGGCTGCGCTGATGAACGTGCTCAGCCCGGGTCCCTACCTCTTCTGGGGCTTGGTGACCGGCCCCATTCTCTTCAGCGCGTGGCAGGAATCGCCGAGCCGCGGGATCGGCTTTCTCGTCGGTTTCTACCTTGCGATGGTAGCGTCCTTGGCGTTGCTGATTGTGCTGTTTGGCGCCGCGCAACGATTGGGACCCAGGATCAACCGCGCGTTAGTGGGCCTATCGGCTGTCGCGCTGGCGGCCTTCGGTGTGATTCAGATTGTAAATGGAGTGGCATGAGACTCAATCTCGACGGACTATGGCGTTTCCAACCCGACCCCGCCGGATACGGTGTGGCGCGGGGATACAGCGAGCTCGACTGCGACGACCGCCGGTGGCGGGAGGTCCGGGTGCCTGTCGACTTCGAGGCCTGCCACCCGGACCTCGATACCTACGAGGGCGCAGGTTGGTACCGTCGCTGGGTGACCGTGCCGGGCGACTGGCGCGACCGACGCGTCGCCTTCCATTTCGAGGGTGTGAACAGCCACGCGCGCGTTTGGGTCAACGGCTATGAGGCCGGTGTTTGTGAGGATCCGTTCCTGCCCTTCGAGTTCGATGTGCAGGATCTCCTTTCTTTTGGCGGCAGGAATCTCATCGTTGTACGGATCGACAATGAGCGGCGACCGGGTGAGGTGCCGGGCCTGCAGCGAGGGTGGCGCAATTTCGGCGGATTTCTGCGCGAAGCGTGGCTAGCGGCGACGGGCCTCTGCTATATCGATCGCGTCGCGACGGTCGCTGAGCCTGCGGGCGGTAGCGGTCATTTGGACGTCGAGGCGTGGATCCGGAACAGCTCCCGGGAGGGCGTCGACGTCGTCCTGACGGTCGAGGTCTCTGCTGCCGGTGTTGATGGCCGCGGGCCGGTTCTGGCGGACGGGGCCAGTGCCGCGCACCTGGTTCCCGTCGGGGAGACGGTGCCGATCGGCGTATCCCTCGACGTGCCCGAGGTCCGTCCCTGGTCGCCGGTGAGGCCGCAGCTCTACACCCTGCGCCTCCGGCTGGGGGGTGATGCTGTCGACGAGGCGCGGGCCTTGCGCGTAGGATTTCGCGCGATCGAGGCTCGGGAGGGCTCGTTGTGGCTCAACGGGGAGCCGATCTTCCTCACCGGCTTCAACCGCCATGAGGATTCGCCGGTGCGGAACATGTGCCCGGATCTCGATCTGGTGCGCCAGGATCTCGAGGCGATGAAAGCGGCGGGCGCGAACTTCGTTCGCCTCTGTCACTATCCTCATCACCCGGGCGAGGTGGCTCTCTGTGACGAGCTGGGGCTCTTGGTGATGGATGAGATCCCGCTCTACTGGTGGTCTGGGACGGGGGAAGGGGACAGCATTGAGGAGGGTGAGGTGCTTGCCGCCCGGAAGCTCGCAGCGGCCAAGCGGCAGCTCGAGGCGCTGATCTGGCGCGACCGTACTCATCCGTCGGTGATCCTTTGGTCTGTGAGTAACGAGACGGAGGAGGCGCGACCGGAGGTTGCGGCAGGGAACCGCGAGCTGGTTCGTCTTGCCAAGGCCCTGGATCCGACGCGCTTGGCCGTCCACGTCAGCAATCACTGGCAGGCTTACCCTAACTTCGAGGCGGACGACGTGATCTGCGTCAACGGCTATCCCAGCATCCGACCGCGTTGGTCCGAGGGCGAACTGGACTACGATCTTGCGGCGTCGACGAGCTTCTGGCGCGAGGGCTTGGCCGAGTTGCACGCTTCGTACTCCGACAAGCCGATCCTCGTGACGGAGTTTGGGGCGACGTCCTTCTACGACGTTGCGGATGGCGTCTTCAGTGGCGCGCACCACGCTGAGGTGATCGAACACGAGTTCGCTGGGATGGACGCGCCGTACGTGGCAGGCGCCACGATCTGGTGCTGGGCCGACCACGCCTGGCCTCCCGCGACCTTCGCCTTCTGCAACTATCTCGCCGTGAGCCCCTATGGCGTCCTAACGCGGGACCGGCGGCGCAAAGCGCCCTATCGGGCAGTGGGGCGGCTCTTCAGGGAGCGGCAGGGCATGCCGTCGACCGATCGCGAGGCGCACCGGCTGGCGCCCGGGCCCGCCGGACGCGAGATCACCATGGTGCGTCCTGATCTGGATGACATCCCGGATGTCGCGCTGCCGGAGGGCTTCCACATCCGCCCGATGCGACCGGACGAGGGCGCGCTCTGGACGGATATCTGGCGCGACGCGGACGCCTATGCGTCCGTCGACCAGGGGACGTTCGACCGTCAGTTTGGCCACGATCGTCAGGCGCTAGGCTGGCGCGGCTTTATGGTGGAGAACGAGAAGGGCGTCGCCGTCGCGACGATCACCGCGTGGTACAATCGAACCTATCAGGGAGAGGACTACGGCCAGATCCACTGGGTTGCCGTCCGCGAGTCTTGCTGGGGCCGCGGGCTCGCCAAGGCGATGCTCTCCCACGCGCTGGAGCGGATGGCGCAATGGCACGACAAGGCTTTCCTGGGCACGCAGACGAAACGCCTGCCGGCCATCAAGCTCTATCTCGATTTCGGCTTCGTGCCCGACTTGCGCCACGATGGCGCCCGCGCGGCATGGCGAGAGGTCCGTGCTCGGCTCGACCACCCGGTGCTGACGGCGCTGGAGCTTTAGGTCACGCAAAGCCGCAAAG
>CAZPJP010000086.1:0-2797 GCA_964586915.1 uncultured Anaerolineales bacterium | reverse complement strand
GAGTTATTTCTCAATGGCCAGTGCCTCTGGTCTATGAAGGCATTCGGATGGATGTCGGATATCGGGCCGATCTTGTTGTCGAAGAAAAGGTGATCGTTGAACTCAAGTCTGTGGAACGGATGGTGCCTGTTCACCTCAAGCAGTTGCTGACCTATCTTCGTGTCGCTGATCTCCGGCTGGGGCTGCTGATCAACTTCGGCATGCCACGGATCAAGGATGGTATTCGCCGTGTCGTCAACCATCTTGAGGATTCATGATGCAACGTGGCCTTGGCGTCTTTGCGTCTTTGCGTGAGAGTTTGGAGCGGATGAGATGATTGAGCGACACTTGGAGGATCTAGAGCGGCGGATCGACCCGGAGGTCGAGGAGCGCCTTATGGCTGAGTGGGTCGCCTTTGCTGATGGGGATTTCAAGGGCGACATTTTCTCACCCCGGCGCGCGTGTCAGGCGCCGCCCAGCGTCGCTTGGCCCCACGTGATGGTCAACGAAGCGCTCGATAGCTACGAGATGATGGCGCTGCAGCAGCTGAGCGCCTGCTCGCAGGCGCTGGCGGAGGGCACCGGCGCGGTGATGGCGGTCCGCTGCAACTACGGCACGGGCATCATCCCGACGCTCTTCGGCGCCGAGCTCTTCGTGATGGAGCGGGAGACCGATACGCTGCCTACGGTGGTGCCGTTAGGCGGGCTGGAGAGCACCAATCTCGACGCGTCGCTGGGTCAGGCCGACCGCACAAAGGCCGCGCGCGCCGTCAAGCGGTTGCTGGACCGGGGCGTGCCGGATCTGAATCAAGGCCTGGGCGCGCGTGTATTTGAGATGGCGGAACGATACCAACGCTGGTTCGAGCCCTATCCCAAGATCCGGCGGTACGTCCACGTCTACCATCCGGACTTACAGGGCCCGATGGACATCTGCGAGCTGCTCTGGGGAAGCTCCCTCTTCCTTGCGCTGATCGAGGCGCCCGACCTGGTGCTGCAACTGCTCGATCTCGTGACCGAGACCTATATCGCCTTCATGAACGCGTGGCTGGAGCAGGTGCCAGAGACACACGTGTCCGCGACACAGGTGCCGGTCGACACTGACCACACGGTGCACTGGGCGATGCTGCACAAAGGGCATATTATGCTTCGCGACGACTCGGCGATGAACCTGTCGCCCCGTATGTTCGAGCGCTTTATTAAGCCCTACGACAGTCGCTTGCTCGAAACCTTCGGCGGCGGCGCCCTCCATTTCTGTGGTCGCGGCGATCACTACATCGCGAGCGCATCGGAGATGCCGGGGCTCACCACGATCAACCTCTCACAGCCCGAGTATAATGACATGGACGTGATCTTCGACCATACCGTCGACAAGGGTATCAATATCATCGGCCTACAACGCGAGGCGGCGGAGGCTGCGCTGGCGAAAGGCCGCGACTTGCACGGGCGCGTGCACTGCTGGTGAGGAAGAGAGGGGCCGGAAGCCGGATATCGGAAGCCAGAAGCCGGATGCCGGATGCCAGAAGCTCGATGTTGGATGTTGGAACGAGAGTACTCCCTACTTCTCTAGCTTCCTACTCCTGCTGATGGCTGAGAGCTGACGGCTGCTAGCTGACAGCTGAGAACTGCGAAAGGAGCCATTATGCGCGCACAAGACCTACAAGCGCACCTCCGCTCGCTCAACGGTGGGTGGGTGGATCCGGAGCACACCGTCGACACGTTCAAGAGTGGCGACCCGGAGGTGGAGATCACGGGGATCGCTGTCTCATGGATGAGCACCCGGCGCGCCCTTGAGCGGGCGCTGAAGATGGCGTGCAACGTCTTCGTGACCCACGAGCCGACGTACTACAATCACCACGACGATCCCGAGAGCCCGGTGTTCGAGCTCGAGGGGGCGCGCGAGAAGCGCGCTTTCGTCGAGGAGAGCGGGCTCACGATCCTTCGCTGTCACGATCTCTGGGATCAGATGCCCGACATCGGGATCCCCGATGCCTGGGGACTGGCGCTCGGCCTGGAGAACCCGGTCGGAGGCGAGGGCTATTTCCGCATCTATGACGTCAGCGGTCAGACCGCCGGGGAGGTTGCCCGCGAGGTGGCGACGCGGACGAAAATCCTCAGGCAGGAGGGGGTGCAGCTCATTGGCGATCCCCGCGTGCCCGTCAGCCGGGTCGCGATCGGCACCGGCGCGATCACGCCGCTCTTTGAGACTATCCAGACCTATGCCGAGGACCCGGGGCTCGATCTGGCGATCTGCACCGACGACGGGTTCACCTACTGGCAGCACGGCGCCTACGCTCTGGACGTGGGACTTCCGGTGATCATCGTCAATCACGCCACCAGCGAGGAGCCTGGCATGCGAGCCCTGGCGATGCATCTGCATGCGCAGTTCCCCGACGTGCCGGTCCGGTTTATTCCGCGGGGATGTATGTATTCGATGGTCAGGGAGTAGGTGTCAGCGGAGAGCTCTCAGCCATCAGCAGGAGTAGGGAGTAGAGAAGTAGGGAGTATTGTCGTTCCGGCCGCCAACATCCAACATTCAACATCACGCATCTGGCTTCCAGCTTCTGGCTTCCATCCTCCAGCATCAACTCGGAGCGTGTCTGTCAAAATGCACATTCTGCTCATCGCACCGTACTTTGGGGGCAGCCACCGCGCGTGGGCTGAGAGCTACGCGGGGCATAGCGAGCACGCGGTCACGCTGCTGACGCTGCCGGCGCGTTTCTGGAAGTGGCGGATGCACGGTGGCGCGGCGACGCTCGCGCAGAAGCTGCGGCAGCGGCTGCGTGAGGGCCTCGAGCGCCCTGACCTGATCCTGGCTACCG
>CAZPJP010000085.1:0-16150 GCA_964586915.1 uncultured Anaerolineales bacterium | reverse complement strand
GAAGAAGGGGCTTCCTCCTCAGAAGTATCGTCGTTCAAGGGTGCTTCCTCCGCAACGGACTCAGCATCGCTCTCGACGTTGGTCTCGACCTCGGCCTCTTCCGCCTTCTCGGGCTCAGCTTCCGCCAGGTCCTCAAGCTCGCCGCGCCCAATCACAGCTAGCCGCTCCATCACCTTGCGTCCAAGCACACTGGAGCGCAAGCTTCGGCCGATATCGGAGTTGGCATCGACACGGTGCCCGGACATCTGTTCTGGCAGGCCGAAGCGGCTCAGCATCTCGCTGTACTCCTGCACCACCTCGTCCTCGCTGACCTCAAGCTCTTCTTCCTGAGCAAGCTCGCGCAAGACCAAAGACTGTCTGACACGTCGCTCAGCTTGGGGACGCAAGTCCGCACGGAGTTGCTCCATCGTCCTTCCCTCGAGACGGAGAGCATCCTCCAACTCCATTTTCTGCTCACGTTGGACGCGCTGCGCCACTTCCTCCACGAGATCATCAAGGGTGTCCTCAACCAGCTGAGGGGGGTAATCAATCTCGGCCTGCTCAACGAGTTGATCCACCAACTTAGCGCGGTACGCTGTCTCAGCCTGCTCTTGCTTGTGGGAGAGAATGCGCTCGCGGATATCAGCCATCAGCTCGTCGAAAGTCTCAAAGGAGCCGACGGTACTGGCGAGCGCATCGTCGAGGTCTGGCAGATTGCGCTCGTAGACTTGAGTGACCTCAACGTCAAAATCCGCTTCAACACCTCGCAGGGAGGGTTCGTCAATTGTCTCCGGGAGCGTGAGCGTGAAGCTCTTCTCGTCGCCCGCGCTCAACCCTACGAGGGCCTCCACGAACTCCGGCGACAGAAAGGGACGCGCCTCAGAAAGCACGACCTCGATATCATCCTCGTCAACAATGACGTCCTCTTCAACAGTAGCATGCACGTTAACCATCAGCTCGTCCCCCATCTCAGCGGGACGCTCGACAGGCTCCAAGACCGCGTGTTCCTCGCGGATCTGCTCCAGAACCTGCTCGATCTCCTCGTCAGAGACCGAGGGCGGGGTCCAGTCTTCCCGCAAATCCTGATAGTCCCCCAACTCCACCCGCGGTGTCAGCGGTACCCGGATCTTGAACGTCAGGGGATCCATCTCCATACCCGCAAACTCACCGGGCCCATAAGGCGATACATCGGCCTCTTCGAGGAACTCCTCGTAATGCTCGTCCAACAAGTGCTCTGCAGCCTCCTGCAACACAGTGGACTCGCCGACAGCCTGTACGACCTTGGTGTAGGGCGCTCGACCCCGGCGGAATCCGGGGATATTGATCTCGCGAGAAATCTCGCGGGCGGCCGCGCGTTTAGCCTCTTCGACAGCCTTCTCCTGGAAGACCACTTCGAGGACGGCCTCGTGTGAATCTAGCAGCTCTTTCTTGACCTCAAACACTTACTTACCTCCGATCACAAATCGAGTTGATTATAGCACACCCTTAGTGAAACACCAGCAATTGCACGCCTCAGAACCGCGCGCCAGCTCTCAGGAAATAGAACGGAACTGCCCCCGACAGCACGGTCTCGGTGCCCTCTGACATCCCTATGAAAAGCATACGGGCATTTGACAAAACTGCCCCACGGTGTTAAAATGCAATTGTTTCACGTAAACCTTCCTTATTCGTACCACTCGGACGACTGCAGGCGCAAGAGAGAATCCTGTGGGGAGACTAATTATGCAAGATACACGACAACAGATTCTAGAGATTATAAAACGTCACGGTGAGGTGACCGTCCAAGATCTCAGTAACGAACTAGGATTGACGAGCGTAACCGTTCGTCATCATCTGGAGATCCTGCGCTCCGAGGGGTACATCTCGGACCCGGAGGTTCGCCGGTCATATCGCCCCGGTAGACCTCGCTACGTCTATCGGCTGACCTCGACGGCTGCGGATCTCTTTCCCAACAACTACAGTGGTTTAGCTTCCGCGCTTTTGGGATCGATCGAGGAATGCATCGCACCGGATGAGCGGGATACGATTCTCGAAAGAGCGGCTGAGCGCATCGCCGAACGCGCTGGCGACCTACCCGGCGATCCTGTGGAGCGGATCGATAGTATCGTAACCTTCCTGAACCAGCAGGGCTATGTCTCACGCTGGGAGAAGAACGAGGAGAAGGAAGGGAGCTACTTCATCTACGTCAGCAGCTGCCCCTACTATCACGTCAGTCAATCCCACGGAGAGACCTGCAAGATCGATCAGCATATGATCCAACTTCTGGCGGGCGCGGAGGCGGAGATCGAACATCAAAAGGCCGATGCCAAGCACGGGGGCCTCTGTGTCTATGTCCTGAATTGGGACACTGCCCCCGCGAGCAGCTAGAGAGATGCTCCCGGTCCTCACCTACAGCTCATCACCGGTCAGGCGCTGGTAGAGAGCCCGGAACTCCTCGTCGGAGTAGTAGTAAATAACCACCCGACCCTTCTTCTTGCCGTGCTTGAGCCGCACCCGTGTGCCCAGCGCTGCGCAAAATCGCTCTTCTAGAGCACGGACGTGAGGGTCCTCTGGTTCTGCCGGTGGCGAATCAGAGGATGTCTCAGCTCCTCGCAGTTTCCGGACCAGAGCTTCCGTCTCCCGTACAGTCAGTTCCTTGTCAAGCACTGTCTGGAGTGCGGCTTCCTGAGCCTCCTCCGTATCGAGACCTAAGAGGGCTCGTCCGTGGCCTTCAGTGATGTCGCCGTTCAGCAAGGCCTGCTGCACCGCTTCAGCGGCGGAGAGCAAACGCATCACATTATTCACGGCGGGTCTGCTCTTACCGACCCGGCGGGCGACCTCAGATTGCGACAGGCCGAACTCCTCAACCAGATGGCGATAGGCTGATGCCTCTTCCAAAGGATTGAGGTCAGCACGTTGGATGTTTTCGACAAGGGCCAGCTCCAGCATCTCCTGTGGCGCGGCCTCCTTAACGATGACCGGCACTTCCTCCAGACCGACCAGCCTGGCAGCACGCCACCGGCGTTCGCCGGCAATGAGTTGAAAGCCTCCCCCTGTCTCGCGCGTCACTACAAGCGGCTGGATGACCCCGTGCTCGCGAATTGAGTCCGCAAGCTCGTCAAGCCCGGATTCGGAGAGTGACGTTCGAGGTTGATGCGGATTGGGCGTAATCTTCCCAACCGGGACCTGACGTAGCCCTCCGGTCTCCGAATCTCCCGCCGGGATGAGCACATCCAAGCCACGACCCAATCCCCGTCTCTGCATAGACATCCTTCCTACCTATGACCCGACACGATCCTCTGATCCCGCTCATCGGTACAGAGGTCCAGACTCACACGGCTCTAACCTAAACATTATAGCATCGCGGGCGGTTGTGCCAAGCTCATAAACACACCTTCTGGTGAGGGGCAATCGCAGTTGGTCACAGCAAGTGCAACGCACCTGTGCTTCAGCAACCACAACCCGATGCCAAAGCCACCGCTCACCCTCGAGCCTAGGTGCGTTGCACTTGTCCCACTCCAACCGCGATTGCCCTATTCTGATGATGGTACATCTGGACAAAGCGCCTTGTGCTGCCTATAGTAACGAGCGAAGGGATACTCGCTGCAGACTCTGAGCCTACCATTCGAGGAGGTGGATCATGTCCGAACGCAAGGTGCGCATCGGTTTTGTCGGCGTGGGCGCGATGGGACAATGCGCCCATCTGAAGAACTACGTCACGCTCGACGAGTGCGAGGTCGTCGCCCTGGCAGAGCTCCGACCCGAACTAGGACACGCGGTCGGGACCCGCTACAGCGTCCCCAACGTCTATCCCAATCACGAGGAGATGCTGGCAAATGAGGAGCTCGATGGCATCGTCGCCTCACAACCCTTCGATCGGCATGGCGTCCTCGTGCCGGCGCTGCTCACAGCAGGCGTGCCAATCTTCACCGAGAAACCGCTGGCTGCGTCCGTGGAGGTGGGCGGACGGATTGTCGAGGCGGCGCAAGCCAGCGGCACTTGGCATATGGTCGGCTACCACAAGCGCAGCGACCCAGCTACGATGGCAGCCAAGGCCGAGATCGACCGGCTCAAGGAGAGCGGCGAGTTAGGGAAGATGACCTACGTGCGCATCCTGATGCCCGCCGGTGACTGGGTTGCGGGTGGATTCAATGATCTGATCACCGTCGAGGGAGACTATCCGGAGGTCGAGCGGGACCCGCCAGCCTCGGATATGGACGCCGAGACGTACAGACGATACACGGCCTTTGTCAACTACTACATCCACCAGGTCAACCTGATGCGTCATCTGCTGGGGGAGCCATACGACGTCACTTACGCGGAGTCGTCGGGGGTACTTCTCGTCGGGCAGAGCAAGAGCGGCGTGACATGCACCCTCGAGATGTCACCCTATCAGACGACCCTCGATTGGCAGGAATCGGCGTTGGTTTGCTTCGAGCGCGGCACCGTGAAGCTCGAGCTCCCAGCTCCACTGGCGCTCAATCGTCCCGGTCGCGTCGCGTTCTTCCGGGATCCAGGCAAGGACACGACACCGGAGACCCTGATTCCGCAGCTCCCCTGGATCCACGCGATGCGCCAACAGGCTATGAACTTCGTTGCCGCCATCAAGGGCGAACGCGAGCCACCCTGCGAAGCTGCAGAGGCGCTGGAGGATCTCAGGATCGCACGCGCGTATATCCGGCTGGCGACGGGGGTTTAGAGAGGGGAGGCCGGATACCGGAAGCCAGAAGCCCGATGCTTGCAGCGGGAGGTTGGAAGTCTGAGTTGACCGCCATTCAAAAGGGTGATGGCGAGGCCACGACGGATCTCAGGTCAATCGACCCAGTCGAGCGCTGCTATCCGGATGCCCTTAAGAGAAGGCATCAGCGCCGCGATGTAGTGCCGGCCTTGATGCTCGACAACCTCGGGGGCGGCGACGGGCAGCGTGCCCACGAGGTAGCGGTCATCATTGACGCCGAAGTCGAGGGGGTCGGGGGAGACGTACTGCGTGTTGAGGGCGTCCTCCCCGTATCGTTGGTTGCGGAAAAGGCAGTAGAGATCCCCGCGTTCGACCACGTGAGGACACTCGCAGTCGCCGCCGAACCAGTTAGTCTCCTGTGCAGCGCTCCCGCCAGCGCTGACGATCACAGCATCGCCCCAGGTCAGCATATCCTGCGAGGTCCGGCAGAAGACCGCAGCGGTCGGCTCCGCGTGCTCTTCGTGACCGGTATAGTAGCAGTGATAGACGTCGCCGATCTTGAGCACCATCGGATCGCGGCTGTTTCCGTAGGGGCCGGAGAAGAGCACCGGCTCCCCGTTGCGTACCGATACACGCTCAAAGGATTTGCCATCCTCGCTGCGAGCCAAGCAGATGCGCTGCCAATCGCCATAGAACATATGATAGACGCCGTTCTCATTGATCACGTGGGGCGCCTGAAGCCCACCGGCCGTCTCACCGAGGTCGGTGCGCGCCTCCATCGCGATACCTATAGGCTTCCAGTCCGAGTCGAACAGATCGGCGCCCTCCCAGCGATAGAAGAGCCGGGTCTGCCCGCCACAAGCAGTGTGCCGAATGCAGGACCAGAGCTGCCACGTCTCATCGGCAGCCTGCCAGAGGGCGAAGTCCACCGGCTGCTGTTCTGGCGTGGCATACTCACCTAAGTCGGGGTCTCCCGCTACCTGCCACCATCCACTCACGATTATCGGCCGCATATGCTCGTCTCCTTGTGATGAACAGTCGCCGAGCGCCATCCAGACGCATCCGAACGGTTGCCGATCGGTCGCGCCCGGCCTCCCCTGATCCCGTGCGACCGTCAGCAGGCGAAGACGCCCACCGGACTTCACTCAGTGGGCGTCTTCGTCACACATCTGCGTCAAACGCTTTCCTTCCGACGGTCGCTGCGCTATCCGTACAGCGGACCGAAGGTCTCGCAGGCGCGGAAGTCGGCGCCCATCGGATCCTGCGCGCCAAAGGTGGTCCAGGCACTGGGCCGGAAGACATCCGTCTCGAGGACGTTGTGCATGTAAACCGGGATGCGCAAGATCGAAGCCAGGGCGATCAGGTCAGCGCCGATGTGCCCGTAGCTGATGGCTCCGTGGTTGGCGCCCCAGTTGTTCATCACCGAGTAGACGTCGCGGAAGGGACCAACACCCGTGGTGCGTGGTACGAACCAGGTGGTGGGCCAGGTCGGATCGGTGCGCAGATCGAGCGCCTTGTGCACGTCCTCGGGCAACTCGACGACCGTGCCCTCGGCGATCTGGAGCGCCGGACCAAGCCCATCAACGAGGTTGAGGCGCGACATCGTCACCGGCATACCTCCGCGGGTCACGAAGTGCGTCGACCAGCCACCGCCGCGGAAATACTCGACATTGCCTGGATGCCACTCCGTCGCCTCCAGGCAAGCCTGGGCGTCCTCGGGCGTGACGTTCCACCACTGCTTCATCCCTGGCTCGCCATCGATCGTCTGCTGCCCTGTGGCATCCAGCGCCGTCGGTCCGGAGTTGATCAGGTGCAAGAAGCCACCGGCAGCCTCGCCGGTAAGCTCGTAGCCGGTCACGCGCTTGACGGCGTCGGGGCTCCAGTAGGTTCGCACGTCGGAGAACATCTGCGCGCGCCCGGTCAGCAGGTGCCCAAAGAGCATAGAGACGCCGTTCAGCGCGTCGTTCTCGGTGGCAACGATATAGGGCTGCCGAATCCCGTTCCAGTCGAAGGTGGAATTGAGAATCGCCTCCATAAAGTCGCCGTTGGGAAAGTGATCGGTCCACTGGCGCTGGCCCTGGAAGCCTCCAGCGATCGCGTTGTGTCCCAGCGCCTCCTCACCATAACCAAGCTCAGCCAGGCGCGGGTTACCGATCATCAAGTCACGCGCGATGAGCGCCATCTTGATCGAGAGCTCCCAGTCCTTCTCCTTCTGCTCCCGAGTGCGCTGCTTGTCGGGAGGATTGCGATCCACGCCCTCCGGGCAGTTGGCCTTGACCCAGGTCCAGGCCTCCTCGAACTCCTCGGGGTCGTAGATATCCTCCTCGAAGCGCCGCACGAACTCGCTCATGTCCACGAACTCGGCCCGCATCCCAAGGTACTTTTCGAAAAAGGGAGGCTTCACAATGGAGCCCGCGATGCCCATCGAGACCCCGCCCATCGAGAGATAGGATTTGCCGCGCATCCGCGCAGCCGCTAAGCCCGCCCGCGCAAAGCGCAGCAGCTTCTCCTGCACATCCTCGGGAATCGACTCATCGCCGGCATCCTGTACGTCGCGCCCGTAGATGGTGAAGGCCGGCAGACCCTTCTGCGTGTGCGCCGCGCTCACGGCGGCGAGGTAGACCGCGCCGGGCCGCTCCGTGCCGTTGAAGCCCCAGATGGCTTTGGGTGTAAGCGGATCCATATCCATGGTCTCGGACCCGTAGCACCAGCAGGGTGTCACCGTCAGCGAGACGCCAACGTTTTCTTTGCGGAACTTCTCCGCCGCCATCGCCGCCTCCGCCGCGCCACCAATGCACTGGTCGGCGATCACACACTCGACGGGGAGACCATTGGGATGACGCAGATTCTCGCTGAGGAACTGTGCGACGCCCTGCGCCAGACCCATCGTCTGGTCCTCGAGAGACTCCCGCACGCCTTTGCGGCGTCCATCGATCGTGGGACGGATGCCGATCTTCGGCATGTCCCCAATGAGACGGTTCTCTGGCTCATTGACCTGCATATCCTTTACGTTGACCATCATACCTCCTCTGTGGATATGATAACGTTACCATACAAGTGAAAAGAAGGACCCCTTGCGGGGCATATCTATCTATCCTTATTTAAGCATCATCCAACGCGAATGTCAATTATCCTCTAGCGCGATCAACCCGCCGCGGTCGCCGGGCCCGATCCAGAGCTGACGGTCGACCTCCCATCCCCACCCTCGCAGTCGGAGATGGGTGGGGATCTGATCCCAGCCCGCGTCGATGCGCTGCTGGACCTCGTCCCAGGCGGAGACGCCGCTCACGGCATCCGCCGCCTCAACGTTGAAGGCACCGACCGCAACGGCGGCCCTGAGCGTGGCATCAGCCGCGAGGCCTTTGATCATTCCGGTCAGGAACCCGGCGACGGTGCAATCACCGGCCCCGGTCGTCCCCACCAGGTGCGCTTTGAACGCCGGTGCCAGCAGCTCGCGATCGAGCCAGGCCCGATGCTGAATGGGCAGTGTCTCATCCACGATCGAGAGCCGCCGGTGGTCGGACGTCGTGCGGAGATAGAGGCCCTGATCCCCCAGCTTCAGGCCGACAACAGCTGCGCCAAGCTCCAGCAGTTGTGTGGCCAGATCCTGGAGCAAGTCGCCGTCAACGAGGGACAAGAGGCCCCCCTCGCCGGCCTCTCTAGAAAGGCGCACAAAGCGCCCGGGATCCAGCATCAGCAGCGTCTCCTCGACGCCAGGCAGAAAGACATCGACGAGAGGCAAAACCCGGCCCAGGAGCGCAGCCCAGTCCACCCGTCCTGCCTCGGAGTCCGGGTCGGGCTGCGAGACGTCCAGGGAAGTGACAAGGCCGTGATCGCGGGCCCGCTCCAGGAGCGCCAGAAGCTCCTCTCCGCCATCAAGATACATCTGGCGCATCAGGGGCGGATAGCCGAAGTGGAAGATGCGGCCATTCTGCAGCGCCTCGTCGGGGACGTCCTCCGCGCAGAAGGTGTCGTTGGGGCCGGGATAGTGGAGAAAGGTGCGGTCCAGACCTGGCGAGCTCAGGATCACCGTGTAGGAGCTGTCGCCCCCCGCCTTGACGATCATGCCGTCCGCGAGGCCCGGATCGTAGCCCTGAATGATCTCGACGATCGCGCGCCCAATGAAGTCGTCACCAACCTTGCCAACGAGGCGGGCGGGGATCCCAAGACGATGCAACGCCAGGCCCGTATTGGGCACCGCGCCGCCGGTCGCCAGGACCAGCGGCCCGACCTGGCGGAGCTGGCCCGGCGCAAGCACCTGTGAGAGACGCTGCTCGCTGCCCTTGAGCGACGGTATCACGTCGAGACAGGTGTGTCCTACAACGATAATCGCAGCCTGCGCCATCCGATTCCTTTCCCTGCCGGCGAAGCGGGAGCGCCTACGCCTCGCTCAGCTCCCAAAGGTCGCCAGCGACGATCTCAAAGGTACCAAATACCCCGGCGGCACCCGTCGCCGGCTGCCCGCCGCCTCCAAAGACCCCGAAGACACCAGGCTCGATAGCGCGGCGCCCGTCGTCGAGGACAAGGCTCATCTGCTTGGGCGTCAGCGTAAAGGTCACGCCCCGAGACTCGCCGGCCTCAAGGTGGATGCGCTTGAAGCCCGCGAGCTGCTGAGCGGGCACAGGCACCGACGCTATCTGATCCTTGATGTAGAGCTGGACGACTTCATCACCGGCGACGGCACCCACATTCTCAACGATGACGCTGATCTCGAGGTCATCGCCAGGCTCCAGCTCGAGCTTGCTCATCGTCAAGCCGGTGTAGGCGAAGGTCGTGTAGCTCAGGCCGTAGCCGAAGGGATAGAGAGGCCCCCTGCGGAAGTAGCGGTACGTGTGCCCCTCCATCGCATAATCACGGAACGGGGGCAGGTCGTCGACCGACTTGTAGAAGGTGACCGGCAGCCGACCGGCGGGATTGTAGTCCCCAAAGAGCACGTCGGCCAGCGCTGCGCCCCCCTCTTCGCCCGGATACCAGAGGGCAAGGATCGCGTCTGCGTGCGCTTGAGCCCAGTTGAGGGCGACGGCGCTGCCGCTCATCAGGACGACGACGAGGGGCTTACCGGTCTCGTGGAGGGCCTTGAGCAGATCCTCCTGCACGCCGGGCAGGTCGATCTCCTCGCGATCGCCGGTGCTCCGCTTGTCCCCCGCGACGCCCTCCCGTTGCCCCTCCTCACCCTCGATAAGCTGTGAGAGCCCGACGACGGCGACGATAACGTCGGCATCGCGCGCCGCCGCGACGGCCTCGTCGAAGCCGGACCTGTCGTCGCTGCGGATGTCACACCCTTTGGCATAGACAACCTCGACGTCGTCCCCGACCTTGTTCTTGATGCCCTGGAACGGCGTCACGGAGACCGAGGGCGTGCCGTTGTAGTTACCCAACAGAACGACAGGGTCGTTGGCATTGGGGCCGATCACAGCGATCTTGGTCAAATCGCGATCCAGCGGAAGGAAGTCGTCCTCGTTCTTGAGAAGGACGATGGACTCCTGCGCCATCTTGAGGGCAAGCGCGCGGTGTCCCGCGGAGTCGTTGACCTCGATGGGAATCTGCGCGTAGGGCACGCGCTCCGGGGGATCGAACATACCCAGCTTGAACCGCGCGGTGAAGAGACGGGTGACCGCTCGGTCGATGGTCTCCTCATCGATGAGGCCCTTCTCCAGCGCGATCATGAGCGCTTTGTAGACCTCGCCGCAGTTCAGGTCGCACCCGTTCTCGACCGCCAGCGCGGCAGCCTCCTCCGGCGTGTCGACGACCTGATGGTGAGCGTGAATGTCACGAATCGCGCCGCAATCCGAGACGACGTAACCCTCAAAGCCCCATTCGTCCCGCAGGATCTCCTGGAGCAGCGTAGGGCTGGCGCAGCAGGGCTCGCCGTTCGTGCGGTTGTAGGCGCCCATCACCGAGTATGCGCCCGCTTCGCGCACGGTCGCCTCAAAGGCCGGCAGGTAGGTCTCGCGCATATCGCGCTCGCTGGCCTCAGCGTTGAAGTGGTGGCGCTCGTGCTCGGGTCCGCTGTGAACAGCATAGTGCTTGGGTGTGGCGACGAGCTTGAGGTAGTGCGGATCGTCGCCCTGCAAGCCCTTCACAAAGGCCACCCCCATCCGGGCAGTGAGATAGGGATCCTCCCCATAGGTCTCCTGCCCCCGGCCCCAGCGCGGGTCGCGGAAGATGTTGATATTGGGCGTCCAGAAGGTCAGGCCATAGTACTGTTCGCTGTTGCCAGCCTCATCCAGGGCATCGTGATGTTTGGCCCGCGCCTCGTCGGAGATGACCTCGGCGGTACGATGCAGCATCTCAACATCCCACGTCGCCGCCATCCCGATGGCCTGGGGAAAGACGGTCGCGATGCCGGCACGACCGACACCGTGGAGACATTCGTTCCACCAGTTATACGCCGGAATCCCCAGGCGTTCGATCGCCGGGGCGCCGTGGATCATCTGCGACACCTTCTCCTCCCGCGTCATACGGGAGACCAGGTCCGCCACGCGCTCTTCAACGGGTCGATCGAGGTCCATATAGACAGGCTTTTCTGCTTCCGAGCTTGATGCCATACTGAGTCCTCCTTGTGGACAGATCGCGGTTCAGCACCCAAGTTGGGATCGCGCCATGAGATCAACCATAGGTCGACTTCTCCTCAATTGTAGTCCAGATCTCGCGTCCGCGAAAGTCAGCCGTTCAGCGTAGATCGGGTATACTAAGGGATAGAGCGAAATCAAGTCAATAAAGGATAGATCCTTCAATATGGCCGTTCTGCGACGTCTCTTTGGTTATCTAAGCCCCTACTGGAAAGCGCTGGTGCTTACAGCGGCGATCCTGCTGGTGCGCACGGCGGTTCATCTGACGCCTCCGCTGATCCAGCGGCAGATCGTGGACAACGTCATTCAGGCCGGCGCACTCGACCGCCTCGTGCCGCTGATCGCACTCTACGTCGGCGTCTATGCTGTGATGCACTTGATGGACTTCGGCGAGATGTACCTACGTCACGCGCTGGGCGAGCGCTTCGTCCTCGACCTGCGCATCCGCCTCTACAGCCACCTACAGCGGCTCTCGCTGGCGTTCTTTGAGACCACGTCGACGGGCGAGTTGATGTCGCGGGCTACCAACGACGTGAACGCGATGGAGAGCTTCATCACCCACGGGGTGCCGTTGACCGTTGTGGACCTGCTGCGCCTCATCGGCGCGTCGGCCGTGCTCCTCGCGATGAACTGGCGGCTGGCGCTGGTCGTCCTCATCCCCTTGCCTCTGATGGCGGTCGGGCTGCGCATCTTCAACCAGCGCGCCCGTCCCATCTACCGGAAGGTGCGGGACCGCTTGGGCGACATCAACGCGCGGCTGCAGGACAACCTCGCCGGCATCCGCGTGATCCAGGCCTTCGAGCAGGAGGAGACCACGCTGCAGGCCTTCCGGACCATCAGCGAGGCGTACTACACCGAGCGAGTCCGGGCGATCCGGACGTGGTCCACCTTCTTCCCCGCCCTGCACTTCCTCACGGCGGTGGGCGGGGCCCTGGTCCTGGGCTTCGGGGCGCGGGCCGCTGTGAATGGCACCATCACGCTCGGGACGCTCGTGGCGTTTCTGGCTTACATCGCGTCCTTCTACGAGCCCCTGCGACGATTGACCGAGGTCGACAACACGTTCCAGCAGGCGATCGCAGCCGGCGAGCGGATCTTCGAGCTGCTAGACGCGGAGCCCCAGGTGCAGAACGCTTCGGACGCCCGGGTGCTGGAGGAGGTGGAGGGGGACGTGCGCTTTGAGGACGTCCACTTCCGCTACGGGGAGGGCGACGAGGTCCTCCACGACATCGATTTCCACATGGCTCCCGGCGAGGTGGTGGCGCTGGTCGGTCCCAGCGGCGCCGGGAAGACCAGCATCGCGAACCTGCTCTGCCGCTTCTACGACCCGGGCCACGGCCACATCCTGCTGGACGGTCACGACCTGCGCGAGCTTGACCTCCAGTCCTTACGTCAGCACATCGCTGTGGTGTTGCAGGACACGTTCCTGTTCAACAGCAGCCTGCGGGAGAATATCTGCTTCGGACAGCCCAACGCTACGGACGAGGAGATGATCGCGGCGGCGACCGCCGCCCACGCGCACAACTTCATCGTCGAGCTGCCGGACGGCTATGACACGGAGATCGGGGAGCGGGGCGTGCGCCTGAGCGGCGGGCAGAAGCAGCGGCTGGCGCTGGCCCGAGCGATCATCACGGATCCGCGCATCCTGATCCTCGACGAGGCGACGTCCTCCGTGGACGCCGAGGCCGAGTACCTGATCCAGCAGGCGCTGGAGAAGGTGATGGAGGGCCGGACGGCCCTGGTCATCGCGCACCGGCTCAGCACGATCCGCAGCGCGGACAAGATCATCGCGCTGGAGGACGGTCACATCCGCGAGGTGGGCGACCATCACGAGCTATTGGCGCGCAACGGCCTCTACAGCCAGCTGTACGAGCGGCAGTTGGAGCTGGCGGAGTGAGGGGGCGGGTCAGCGGGTCAGCGGGTCAGCGGGTCAGCAATCAGCTTTCAGCTGACAGCCGTCAGCCAGAACCAGGAGTAGGGAGTAAGAAGTAAGGAGTAAACAGCGGCTGCCCAAGGTGTGGGGTCTGCAAGGACTACTTCCTACTCCGGTTCCTACTCCCGGTGTGGACTTCACACCCCTACTTCCTACTTCTGTCTCTCGCTGACAGCTGAAAGCTGATAGCTATCTCCCCTCTGCCGATCACGCTTTCAGATCCGAGACAGGAGAGTCCGCCGCGGCGCGGAGGGCGCGCTGGCGGCTGACCTCGTAGAGGAAGATCGAGGCGGCGACGGAGGCGTTGAGGGAGGTGGCGACGTCGGGCGACATCGGGATGGTGACGTAGGTGTCGCAGAGCTCCTCGAAGTAGTGGCTGATGCCCCGAGCCTCGTTGCCGATGGCGATGACCGTCGGGCCGGTGAAGTCGTGATCGTAGATGGGCGTGTCGGCGTGGGCGCTGGTGGCGACGACCGGGACCCAGAGAAGGGCCTTACGCGCCTTCTGCAGCCAATCCTCGAGGACGGCGTGGCGCTGCACGCGCACCGCCGGCAGCACAAAGAGCGAGCCCATGCTGGCGCGGACCGCTTTGGGGTCGTAGATGTCGGCGGCGTGCCCGGTGACGATGACGCCGTGGGCGCCGAGGGCGTCGGCCGAGCGGATCATGCTGCCGAGGTTGCCGGGGCTGTGGGGGCGGTCGAGCAGGAGGACGAGGAGATCGGCGGCCAGTGGAATACGTGTGAGGTCGTCCTCGCGCTGCTCGACAAGGGCGACCAGCTCGGAGGGCGACTCGCGGTCGCTGAGCTCGCCCAAAACGTAGGCATTGACCTCGAGCCGGACCTCGGGGGGCGTGCGCTCGATAATGTCTTGGGCCCAGTCGGTCTCGACCATGTCGGGGCAGTAGATGAGCCAGCGCACGTCCCAGCCGTAGTCGTAGGCGGCGGTGAGGGCGTGCACGCCCTCGATGAAGAAGGCGCCCTCCTGGGTGCGACGGCGGCGGTTGCTGATGACGCCGCGCACGAGCTTGATCTTCTGGTTCCTCAGAGACGTGATCATTGGGGCTCAAAGACCTCCCAGCCCGCGACCTCGCGGATGCAGGCCACGACCTCACCGACCACGGCGTCGAAGAGGGCCTCGCCCTTGTCCGCGGTTGCCAGCTCCGGATGCCCGTAGGCCCCGGTCGCGGTGACATGCTCCATAGGGCGCGGCACCGTGACCCGGCTGGGCCGACGGGCGTCGGGCGCGTAGAAGGCCGACTCGAAGGGCACGTTCGCCCCACGGGCTGCCTCCAGGTCGACCCACTCAGGGCACAAGCGCAGGACCATGCTCGTCTCGAGCTCGCAGGCGTGGGTCACGTGATCCTGCTCCAAGCCCGACAGCGCCGCGATCTGAGGCGCGGCCAACTCGTACCACGTGGCAAAGACCAGCCACAGATCCCGCTCGTCACGATGGCGGATCTGGACGTTGTAGAGGGCCGCCTTGCCGGGGACGGTGTTGCCGCCGTGGGCATTGAGCAGGAGGAGACGCTTGAAGCCGCTGCCGATCAGGCTCTCGAGGATGTCCTCCAGCATCGCCACATACGTACCCTGACTGACGCTCACCGTGCCCGGGAACCGGGTGTGGTGCTCTGACACGCCCACCCACGTCAGGGGCAGGAAGAGCGCCAGATCATCCAGTTGTGCCTGAGCCTGCCGCAGGATCTCGCTACAGATGAGCGAGTCGGTGAGGAGCGGCAGATGGGGGCCGTGCTGCTCCAGCGATCCCAGCGGCAGGACAACCACCTTGTCGGTGAGATCTGGTATCTCGGGCCACCGTCGTTCTCCATACTGCATCTCCACCTCCGTAACGTCCTCTGGGGATCGTGGAACGACGGACAGTGTTTCCACGTCCGCCGCTCGTGGGCCGTGCCCGGCGATTTGACTGGATCCACCCCCGGGGTCCCTCGGCCCAACAGATCCGAGCGCATCTCGCTTTCCTCAGTGTAGCGCAACGCGCGAATCCTACCACCAGCCCTTTCCTACGTCGCCGTGAGCGCCGTCAGACGATCCATGACCGGACGCAGCGCGGGGTAGAGATGGCGATAGACGTCGTGGTAGAGTGTCGTGTAGAAGCGGTGCCGCTCCGCGCCAGGCACGATGGGTGCGGAGCGCCGGGGCGTCATCGCAGCGGCGGCCTCGCGCATGTCGGCGAAGAGGTCGGCGCCGACGGCGGCCTGGATGCCGGCGCCGAGGGTCGCCGCCTCTGGCGTCGCGGAACGGACGAGGGGCTTGCCGGTGACGTCGGCGATGATCTGGCACCAGCGATCGCTGCGCGCGCCGCCACCGACGGCGACGAAGCGGTCGACGGTCGCGCCCAGCGCCGCCTCGACGCCCTCGGTGTGGAGGCGCTGCTCGAAGGCGATGCCCTCGAGGATGGCGCGGTAGAGGTGACGAGGCGTGTGAATGCCGCGCCAGCCGACGACGATGCCGCTGGCCTCAGCGTCCCAGTAGGGATTCATCGCGCTGTTCCAATAGGGGACGAGCATGAGGCCCTCAGCGCCGGGCGGGATGTCGTCGAGGGCAGCGTCATAGTGGTCGAGGAGATCCGCGGTCGTCGGCAGATCTCCGTTGGGCGTCGCCATTTGCTCTATGAACCAGTCGACGGTGTAGGTTCCGCCGAGGAGCACGGTCTCGAGGCTGTAGCCGCCGGGGACGCCGGCATACATCGTGCGAAAGGCGCGGTCGGTGAGGTAGCGCTCCGTGGAAGTGCCGGAGACGACGGCGGTGCCGAGATTGAGGTAGGCCTCGCCCGGCGCGGTGACGTTCACACCCAGACCGCCAGCCTGCCCGTCGCCGACGCCGGCGACGACCGGCGTGCCGGGCCGCAGCCCGCAGGCCTCGGCGGCGCGGCGGGTCAGCGTGCCGACGACGGCCCCCGGCGGACAGGCCTCGGGGAGCTGCGCGACGTCGAGACCCAGATAATCGAGCAGGGGCGCGTTCCAGGCGTTCCGGCGCATGTCGAAGAGGCCCAGCG
>CAZPJP010000084.1:12499-16501 GCA_964586915.1 uncultured Anaerolineales bacterium | reverse complement strand
GTCGCATCGACGTAGGCGTCGCATCGACGTAGGCGTCACCTCTCGAATGGACCAGTTACGCCCGCAAATTGATGAGGGGCAACGCCTCCCCTGCACCCATGCGTTTCCCGTGCGCCGACCATGCGCGCCATCTGCGAGCCCTATGCCCCTCCGCAATACGGTGGAAGTGCCTTAGACGACACCCCAGAAAACAGGAGGCAAGCAATGCACCGGATGAGGACCCTAATCGCGATCGCAGTTGGAGCCATCTTGACGCTGGTCATCGTGCCGCCACAGGCGCTCACGCGGGCCGTCGATGTCGCCATCCATAGCACGCCTCTGACGGCCCAGCCCGCCGCAGAGGCTGCGCCGGACGACGGGGCAGCGCCGGCGGACGAGGTGCCCCAGGCGCCAGACCTACCCCCGGCTCAAGCCGCACGATACGTGCACTGGACCGAGCGCGGCGTGCGCTTCGAGGACGAGTGGCAGCCGGAGCGGCTCGCGGTGGTCCTTTCGGTGCTGGATCATTTCGAGGACAGCATCGGCGAGGCCCGCTTCCTGCAGCTCATCGAGCAGGGCGTCGCCTGGCACTCAAACGGGGAGGCCAACGGGCTCATCTTTAGCACCGCCCCCGACACCGCGGACTTGACCGCCTGGTGGCGCCCGGAGGAGGGCCGGATCGTCTTAAGCGACAAGCTCTTCGACCCAGCACACGTGGACACCCATCACCGCTGGCGCTTCCTGCCCGACCTAGCTGAGGCCAAGCCACAGCCCGTGACGGTGCCGGAGTTCACGGTGGCTCACGAGCTGGGGCACCTCATCGCCGACGCCTTGCGGGCCGAGCACATCGCGCGGCAGCTAGCGCCCACCTACCTCGAGGACATCTACGCCGAGCGCCTCTTCAAGGACTTCTGGGCGAATCCGCTGCAGCCCGCCGTCAACGAGAGCCTCGCCAGCGAGATCGCCCTCTGGGTCTACACCATCCGCCGCCCCTTCCAGGTCCTCGACTACGACCAAGAGGTCCTGGTGCCCGCCCTGATGGGCGCCTCCGTCCCATCCGCACTCAACTCAACAAACTAAATGAGGACACAGACACCGATCTTCAACTCGCGATTTGAGATTCGAGGTTAGCGAGTCGCCGATTCCCCCACCTGGTGCCTTGAATGATTCTCTGACAGCCGCTATAATAGAACAAATGATCTATATAGGAGGGACGACTGGACTGTCTGCAGTGTGAAGCCCGATGGGGATGGGGAAGAGCTCATTCTGCGAAACGAACCCATTTCAACCGCCGCAACACGCGCAACCCGAGCCCTGAGAGCTGAAAGCTGAAAGCTGACAGCTTGCTTTACGAAACAAACCCATTTTCGCCATCAGACCTGTAGCCCGCCTACCCGCCCTCGCCTGGGTACGCGCAGAGCACGGTATCCAGCGGCTCGATGCCTCGAAAATAGGGACAGATCGACGTATCCTTCACGGCGCATCGGTGCTCTGTCACACCTTCTGCCACATTCCACGGACACGCGTCCTGCTCCCAAAGGATGGCATCCTCCGGCGTGACCAGGTCGATGTCCATATTGGCGCCGCGCAGACGCCGAAGGGAGCTCTTCTCGCTCACGACTCCCCCCGCCGCGGCACGATACAGATGAACTCGAAGGACGACGGGCCCGTGTTCCGGAACTGGTGAATCTCGTTGTCTGGCACGTAGACGAAATCGCCGGGGTGCACGGGATTCTCGTTGCCCTCAGCATCGACCGCGACGCCGCTGCCCGCCTCGATTTTGACCAAATGCGGCCAATCGTGGGCGTGGTGCGGGCTCGAGCCGCCGGGCGCTAGCCGAAAGTAGCGCAGCACGATCTCATCCGAGCCGTCGTCCGGGCCGAGTACCACCTGCTTCCTGACGTTCTCATAGCCCGAGAGGTCTGCGAATGGGACGTTATCGAGTTGTTTGATGATCATCGCCTTCTCCTTTGATGAAAGTTGGGGATCGGTCTGGTCGCCGTTAGGACAGGCCATGGCGCAGCGCGAGGAGCGCGGCTTGGGTGCGATCCTCGACGTCGAGCTTGGCGAGGATCGCACTGACGTAGTTGCGGACGGTGCCGTGGGAGAGCGAGAGGCGTTGGGCGATGTCGGTGTTGGTCAGCCCCTGCGCCAGAAGCCGCAACACGTCCAGCTCCCGGTCGCTCAGCTTCGCCAGGACTCGCGACGTCTCGGCCGGCTCGCCGGGCTGGGTGACCTGCTGGAGCAGCTGGCCTGCCACTTTGGGATCGATGTAGGTCTCGCCCGCCGCCGTGCCCTTGACGGCCGCGATGAGCGTCGCCCGCGGCGTGCCCTTGAGCAGATAGCCTGCGGCGCCACTCCGAATGGCGTCGAGGACCCATTCGTCGCCGCCGTAGGTTGTCAGCACCAAAACCTTGACCTCAGGATGCCGCTTCCTGATCTGCCGGGTCGCCTCGACGCCGTTCATCACCGGCATCTTCAGATCCATCAGCACGACATCGGGATGGAGCTTGGCGACGTCCTCAACCGCCTCAGCCCCGTCGCCGGCGATGCCGACGACCTCAATCTCGGGATCGGCGTCGAGGATAGCCTCAAGCCCCTCGCACACGATCCACTGGTCGTCACAGATCAACACCCGAATCACGCTTACGCTCCTGTCCTCCGTGCTACACCTCGAGGGGGACCGACAGCCGCACCTCCGTGCCCCGATCCCGCTCGGTGGCGATCTCCAGCGTCCCGCCGATCAGGGCTGCACGCTCGCGCAGGCCACGCAGCCCGAAGCGATCGAGCGCCGCAGCCTCCTCAAGGACAAAGCCGCGACCGTCATCCACCACAGAGAGCGCCAGCTCCCCGTCGCTTCGGCGAAGCCTGACCTGGACGGCGCGGGCGTCCGCGTGCCTGACGATGTTCTGCAGCGCCTCCTGAGCCACGCGGTAGAAGACCTGCTCCACCTCGGCCGAAAGCGCGCCCAGCTCCTCGGGCACGTCTAGTTCCAGGTGCAGATCTCCCCGCCCAGCGATGTCCTCGGCTAGGTTATGGACCGCCAGAGCCAGCCCCAGGTCCTCTAGCGGGGCAGCGCGCAGATCCCGGAGTGCGCGACGCGTCTCCTCGAGGCCGGTGCGGGCGTTAGTAAGGGCGTGGGCTAACAAGCGCTGTGCCCTCGGCGACGCCGGCTCCCAAAGCGAAGCGAGGGCGTCCAGCTGCACCGTCAACCCGCTCAGCGTGTGCGCCAGCGTGTCGTGCAGCTCCCGCGCCAGTCGGTTGCGCTCGTGTAGCCGAACGAGCTGCTCCTGCGTCTCGGCATACCGGATCAGCTTGCGGTTGGCCTCGGCCAACTCACGCCGCTGCTGGCGCTGTTCAGTCATCAGATAGCAGACAATATAGCCGATAGCGAGCAAGAAGAGCATCCGCGCGATCAGCATCCGGCCGTCAAACCAGACCCTGGTCGGGCGCGTGGCGGCGATCCATCCCACCATCGCCGGCTCCAGCACCGTCGTGCCCACACTGTAGACCAGGACCTCTCGCAGGCCATACTGCCAAGCCGTGATAATCAGCGGAACGGCTAGGAAGGGGAAGATAAGCCAGAAGTCCAGGGCCTCTTCGACCGCGTAGACGCTGAAGATGTAGCGCATCTGCACGATCGGACCGGTGGCGGCGACGAAGAGCGCCACGGGCAGGTACCAGCGCCCGAGCTTGCGCGGGCCACCCCTCCAAAACAGATAGCCTAGCAGGAAGCACGCCTCGACAAGATAGAGGCCCGCCGTGACCAGGATATCGTCGAGCAAAATCGTCTCCAGCTCCGGAAGCTTCACGCCGGCGACGAGAGCCAGACCCAGCGCGCGCACGAGGACGTAGGCCCGAAAGAGCGGCAATAATCCCGGTTCCAGACGATCGTTTTCCATACGTGAATCATAGCACACCCCGCCCAATTGCAGTAATGACAGACACCATCTCTCACCCCATCGGCATATGACTCCTGTCATAGATGCCCCTCCGATCCGATGACGCCAGACACTACATCTC
>CAZPJP010000084.1:0-12399 GCA_964586915.1 uncultured Anaerolineales bacterium | reverse complement strand
TACTCACGGAGGGGAGAGTTAGAGGGGGGAGGACGCGACAAGTCAGGAGACGATGAACAAACAGACATCGAACAACCAACCGCTCATTCGACTACAGAATGTGGTCAAGACCTACCGATCGGCGGCGGGCGACCATCCAGCGCTGAAAGGCATCACAGCGGACTTTTACAAAGGCGAGTTCGTCACGATCATTGGTAAGTCCGGCGCTGGGAAATCGACGCTGGTTAACATGATCACCGGCGTGGACACTGTGACCTCCGGCGAGATCTGGGTGGACGGCACGCCGGTTCATGCGTTAGGTCAGAGCGAGATGGCGCTCTGGCGCGGGCGCAACATCGGGATCGTCTACCAGACCTTCGAGCTCCTGCCACAGCTCTCCCTGCTCGACAACGTTCTCCTGCCGGTGGATCTCTGCGGGATCTACAATGGTCGGGAGAGTGCCCGTCGCGCCGAGATGCTGCTGGCGCAGGTGGGCTTGGAGGCCCATATGCATAAGCCGCCGACCCGCATCTCCGGCGGCCAGAAACAACGGGTGGCCATCGCGCGGGCCCTGGTCAACGATCCACCGATCATTGTGACCGACGAGCCCACCGGCAACCTGGACTCCACCACCGCTGACGAGGTCTATGCGCTCTTCGCCGAGCAGGTTCGGGCCGGGAAGACGATCCTGATGGTGACTCACGACGAGAGCCTGACCCGCAAAGCCACGCGCACCCTGACGCTCCGCGACGGCGAGTTAGTCGATGGAGGAGGCGTCCACGCCGGTAGTTGGGTCCATCACGGCACTGGTCCGACAGCCCCGATCGGCCCGGTCGATCCGCGCGCCTTTGTCGCGCCTGACCTGGGAGGCTCCCGTGCGAACTGAGCAGCCGAGCTTGGAAGAACACCACGGACGGGATCGTGACGCCATGATCCAGATGCGGGGCGTCGTCAAGATCTTCAAAACGCCGGCCGGAGACTTCCCGGCGCTGGGCGGCGGCGCGAACGCCGCACCCCTCGACGTCAGCTTCCACGAGGGCGAGTTCGTCAGCGTTGTCGGGAGGTCCGGCAGCGGTAAATCGACGCTGGCCAATATGATCACCGGGATCGACCACCCGACCGCAGGTGAGGTCGTGGTAATGGGCGCGCACATCCACAAGATGGACGAGAGCGAGCGATCGCGATGGCGCGGGCGAAACCTGGGCATCGTCTTCCAATTCTACCAGCTCCTGCCGATGCTCACGCTTCTCGAAAACGTGATGCTGCCGATGGATTTCTGCAACTTGTACGAGCCGCAGGCGCGCGAGACCCGCGCCGCCGAGCTCCTGGCGCAGGTCGGCCTCGCCGACGCGATGCACGAAATGCCCTCCGCGGTCTCCGGGGGCCAGCAGCAATGTGCGGCGGTGGCACGGGCGCTGGCCAACGATCCGCCGGTCATCGTCGCCGATGAACCCACCGGTAACCTGGACTCACGCGCGGCGGATGTCGTTTTCAGCATCTTCGAAGAGCTGGCTGCACGCGACAAGACCATCGTAATGGTTACCCACGACACGACGTTAGCCCACCGCGCCTCGCGCTGCCTGCGCCTCGCCGATGGCGCTATCGTTGCCGATGAAATCGTCGGCGCCGATGAAGTTGTCGTCGCCGATGAAGTTGTCGGCACCCACGGCGCCAAGGCTGAGCCGGCGATCGCGGGCATCCCGGAGCCCTTGTAGACCTGTGAGCGTGTTTCGTCTCAGACCCCGTTGGCGAAAGCTATTGGCGGACCTGTGGGGCAACAAGGCCCGCTCTCTGCTCGTGGTCGCCTCCATTGCCGTGGGCGTCTTCGCCATCGGCGTCATTGCCGGGACGTACGTGATCCTTATGCAGGATCTAGCGCTGAGCTACCAGGCAAGTAACCCTGCCAATGTCACGGTGCTCACGCTGCCCTTTGAGGACGGCCTCGTCGAGGCGGTGCAACGCTTGGACGGCGTGGCTCAGGCCGAGGGCGTCCGCGAGCTCACAGTTCGCGTCCACACCGGCACGCAGGATGGACAAGATGGATTGGACGAGTGGGACACGCTCCTGCTGATCGCGCAGCCTGACTACGCCGACATTCAGATCCACCGGCGGTTCCCGGTAGCCGGTGAGGCCGTGCCGGACGACCGGGAGCTGATCCTCGAGCACAAGACGCTCGACGAGCTTGAGCTTCGCGTTGGCGACTCTGTCGAGATTGAGCTTCCCGACGGCACCCGCAAGGCCTTGCCGGTCGTCGGCACCGCTCTGGATCAGGCGGACCCACACAGCACCGTGGTCGGCGGGCTGCGCGGATACGTCACCCTGGAGACGTTGGCCTGGCTGCGCACCCCGGTGGCGATGAACAAGCTCTTCGTCACCGCGGCCGAGGGTGGCGACGACGAGACGCATCTCCGGCAGCTGAGCGCCACGGTGACCGATCGCCTGGAGAAGAGCGGCTTCCCCGTGCTCCAGGCTGAGGTTGCCGGCTCCAGCGAGCACCCCTTTGGTGGCATCATCCAGGCGCTGTTGTGGATCCTGATTATCGTCGGGGCGCTGATCGCGCTGTTGAGCAGCTCGCTGATCGCTAACACGATGTCGGCGCTCTTGACTCAGCACCTCCGCCAGATTGGCGTGATGAAGCTGATCGGTGCGCGCCGCTACCAGGTTGTCGGTCTCTATCTTCTACTGATCGCGACCTTCGGAGGCGTAGCGCTGGTCCTGGCCGTTCCGCCGAGCAGCATAGGTGCGTACGAGCTCTCGCGCTTCGCCGCCAACATCATCAACTTCCGGCTCCAGCCCTTCCGACCGGTCCCCCAGGCCATTGTGATACAGATCGTCTTGGGCCTGCTGCTCCCGCCTATCGCCGCTCTGGCGCCGGTGCTCAAGGGCTCCCAGACCACCGTCCACGACGCGCTGAGCAGCACAGGGCTGAGCGATGGCGAGTCGCGGAAGAGTCGGATCAAGCCGATGAGATCCCTGGGGCGCCTCTTGGGCCGCATCCGGACCCTCTCGCGCCCGCTGCTCATCTCGATTCGCAACACCTTCCGGCGCAAGAAACGCCTGGCGCTGACCCTCTTCACACTCACGCTGGGTGGCGCCGTCTTCATTGGGGTCTTCAGCTCCCAGATGTCGCTGGACAAGACCGCCCTGGCGATGACCCGCTACTTTGGCGCTGATGTCACGCTGGATTTCTCCCGAGCGTACCGCATCGAGGAGGTCATCGGTGAGCTCTCGAGGATTCCCGGCGTCGCAAGCGTCGAGGTCTGGGCCATGACGGGCGGCGACCTTATCCGCGATGACGGCACGCCGCCCGACCCGCTGGGCATTATCGCGCCGCCAGCTGAGAGCGAACTCGTCGAGCCCCTGTTGATCGAGGGACGGTGGATCGTGCCCGGTGACGAGAACGCGGTAACGGTCAACGAGGCCGTTTGGAAGACATTGCCGGACCTGCAGGTGGGGGACACTCTGCATCTCGACGTCGCGGGCCGCGAGGACGATTGGACCGTCGTCGGCATCTTCCAGTACACTGGCGCCACCGACCTGGTGGCCTACGCCAACTACGACTACGTCGCTGACCTGCTCAAACAACCGTATCACGCATCAAGCTACCGGATCGTCACCGATCAGCACAGCCTCACCTACCAGGAGCACGTGCGGTCCCGGATCACAGCGCACTTCCGCGATCTCGGCTACAAGGTGCAGAAGGTGGAGGCCGGGAAGACGCTCACGACATCGATACCCCGACTGCTCGGCATTGTGACGAAGATCTTGCTGGTGATGGCGCTGATGACAGCGTTGGTGGGCAGCATCGGCCTGACCGGCACGATGGGGATGAACGTCATGGAGCGCACGCGGGAGATCGGCGTGATGCGCGCGATTGGCGCGCACAACGCGATCATCTTCAAGCTCGTGATCGTCGAGGGCTTGATCATCGGCCTCATTAGTTACGTTGTTGGAGCGCTCCTCTCGCTGCCTATCGGCACGCTTCTCTCCAACGTGATCAGCCTGGCGATCTTCAACACGCCAGCCGAGAGGGCCTTCGCGCCCCAGGGGTATGTCATCTGGCTGGCAGTCGTGATCCCGCTTTCGATCCTCGCCAGCATACTCCCTGCGCGCAACGCGTCACGACTGACCATTCGCGAGGTGCTGGCGTATGAATAGAGATGACGCGTATTTGATACGCGCGCGTGCACAATACGCGCCTGAACTACCCATGAGCTACACAGAGGAGATTTATATCGTATGAGAGAGCTGTTTTCGGGGCTGGGACTTTCGCTCCTGGTCTTGGTGATATTGGCAAGCGGCTGCGCCGGAGGAAACGCTTCGGGCCCGGCGCTCGAGACGGTGCCGCCGGTGGTCCAGAAGGACGAGGACGGGATCCACGCCAAGGGCGTCATCGTGCCCGCGCGTTTCGTGACCCTGCAAGCCACGGTCGGGGGCACCATCGACGAGATATGGGTGGAGGAGGGAGACGCAGTCGCCGCTAACGACCGGCTCGTGCAGCTCGATCTGACCGACGCTGAGGTAGCTATCCAACAGGCGGAGGCCGGGCTGGCCGCGGCGAGGGCCCAACTGGCACAGGCCCAAGCTGGGACGCGCGAGGAGCAGATCGCCGTGGTCGCAGCTCAGGTCGGCGCCGCCGAGGCCGGCGTGGCACAGGCCGCCGCCCAGCGGGATGCAACGACCGCCGGCCTGGACGAGGCGAACACCCTTGACGCGCAGGCTCAGCTCCTCGACGCACAGCTGGCGCACGAGGACGCGTGGTCAGCCCATGAGGACACGATGACGTGTTATACCTGGGGCGGGGAGAAACACTGCCCCAGCCTCGGGACTTATGAGGAGCTGACGCGATTCCAAGAGGAGGCCGCTTACGCGGGCTTGGTGGCCGCGCAGGCGCAGCTGGAAATGACAGAGGCGCGTATCAACCCGCGGGCCAATGCGGCGAACGCTGATGTGCAGTCAGCGCTCGCATACCGCGACGCAGCCGCGGCCCAGCTTGAGCTGGCCCAAGCCGGAGCCCGTGTTGAGGAGATCGCCGTGGCAGAGGCCGGCGTGCAGGAGGCTGAGTCCGCTCTGGCGCAAGCGCGGGAGCTACTGGCGCAACACCGTGTGGAGGCGCCCTTCGATGGGACGCTCACCAATCTACAGGTGAAGCTCGGCGATACGGTGGGGCAGGGTACGCCGCTGGTCACGCTGGCGACGCTGGACCGGCTGCAGATCAAGACCACCGATTTGACAGAGCTGGATATCGTGGCCATCGCGGAGGGGTACCGGGTGAGGGTTACCTTTGACGCGATGTCGGAGGAGCAACTTCCCGGCACCGTCGTACGCATCGATCCACAGGGCACGCCGCAGTTCGGCGATGTCCTCTATACCGCGACCATCGAGCTGGACACCACGCCAGCGTGGGTCCGCTGGGGGATGACGGCGCAGGTCGAGATAGAGACGGTGTCACCGTGAAGAGGACCAGCGTGAAACGTACAGTGAGCCACATCCTGGGGGTTGTGCTGTTAAGCCTGATCCTAGCATCCGCGCGCGGCACGGTAGCCGCGCCCAAGGCCGACAGCGTCAGCTTCGCACACGCGAACATGCTACATACAGAGACTGGGGACAGGATGCTGACCTCGACCGATCTCGAGGGACGTCCTTCTCAGATGACACAGCGCACGATTCTGGCAGAGGGCACGGTCACACCGGAACGCTCCTCAGCTCTACAGTTTGTCGCTGGGGGCGAGGTCGCGAAGATCACAATCGCCGTCGGCCACGAGGTCAGCGCCGGCGACCCGCTGGTCACGCTTGATGACACGATGCGAGCGCTGGCGGTCGCTAACGCTGCATCACAGGTGGCATCAGCTCAAGCGAGGCTGCGGCTGGCACAGGCCGGTCCACGTCCGGAGGAGATCACCATAGCCGAGACCGATGTCGAATCCGCAAGAGCTGCGCTCCAACAGGCCGTGGCGGCGCGTGACGAGCTCGCCGCCGGGGCCGTCGAGGCCGAGACAACCGGCGTGCAGGCGCAGCTTGACGCGGCCCGGGCCCGACGGCGCCAAATCGAGGCCGAGGCACGCTGGGCGGAGGACGATGGGGATCTGGAAAAACGCGACGATCTGCTCGACGAGATGCACGCTATCGACGTGGAGATCAGCGCCGCGGAGGCGCGGCTTGCAGCCCTACCAACGGCCTATGCCGCACGGTTACGCGCCGCAAACGCCGGGGTGAGCGCGGCACAGGCCCAAGTCAGCATCGCAGAAGCGGCCCGTGACCTAGCCAAAGCCGGTCCGACGACCGAGTCTATCGCGGTCGCCCGCGCCGCCGTCCAGCAGGCCGAGGCCAACCTGGCGGAGGCACAGATCGGGCTGACGCGCACGACGCTGCGCGCACCCTTCGACGGCACGATCACCCAGGTGCTCGTCGAACCGGGGGATGCCGTCGCACCGGGCAGGCCCGTGCTGGTGCTGGCGGATCTGACGCACCTGCGCATCGAGACGACCGACCTGACGGAGCTGGATGTGGTTCACGTCCGCGAGGGCCAGCCGGTCGAGGTGACGCTGGATGCGATGCCCGGGGGCCGCTGGTCGGGACACGTCGTCCAGATTAAGCAGCAGAGCGTGGACGTTAACGGCGACGTCACCTATCCAGCTATCGTTGAGCTGGATGAGGTCGTGCCAGGCCTTCGCTGGGGGATGTCGGCCGCGGTGACCTTTCTCGAGCGCTAGAGGCTGGAAGACAGATCGGATTCCGCATCAACGCGGTCGACGGGAACGGGCTCAAGAGACCAGTGACCAGAGCGCAGATGGCGTTGATGCCATCCGTGACCACGTCCTCGGCATAGCCTCGAGAATCTCGACGCCTCCGGGCTCCAGCCTCAGCGGCCACCGATGCATCCCGAGGGCCGTCAGCGCCTCCGTCACGCCAGGCTGATTTTCCTCCGGGCAGCAAAGTGCCAGCGTGCCCTGCGCGGTAGCTGTCTCTCCCCGTCCCCCTAGAGCACCATGCTCTCGCGCTGTCCAGTAGCATTTATCCACGAGCGCATCCGAGTCCCGCCCTGGTCTGCGGCACTCGTCGATCCAGGAGCGATGAAGCAACTCGCCTAATCCCGGTAGATCGCCCTGCTCCAAAGCCGTGCGGAGACGCTCCGCCCGTTCGTTGGATCTCTGCACAGTATAATCGTCCGGCGTCTCCCTGATCGGTGCCCTCAGCTTCCGGGCGGAAGACGGAGGCGTGGAAGGATGACGCCCATTCGCTCGAAAGAGCATCAGCGATTTCTCAAGCAGCTGTTGGGTGACCGTAGATAGGTGCAGCGGCTCAACGGAAACACGTTTGGAGCCGAACTCGATGCGATTGAGACCGCCGTACGCTGCTGCATACGGATCCGCTGTCGCCGCAGGCAACTCGAGTAGCTCGGACGTAATCTGACAGGCAAGCTCTGCTACCTCCTCGGGATCCAGATCGACACCGGAGCAGAAGGCGAGCGCTTTGATCATCGAGACCGCGAGACTGCCGGAGAGACCCAATCCCCCACCCCACGGCACCTGCGGCGCCAGGAAGACCATCAGACCGTCCCGCATGTTGAACTGCCGCGAGATCGCCTCGGGGAGGGCGAACTCGCCCTTCGATACAACGCCTTCCTTTTGCAGCTGGCCCGGAAGACTCGGGTATCCTGCCCAAATGATGTGCACACCATCGCCGGGGCCGGAGCTGACAATCGTATAGGCGTAGTAGTTGATCGCCGCTCGGATCACGAGTTGGCGACACCGTCTGGAACGATCTAGCGATCCGAGTTCATACTCTCCAAGTGTGATGCTTAACGGCGCTCGCGCAATGACGATCGGTTCCATAATCACTTTCCCGTTCTTTCTGCTACCCGCAAACTGTTGGTACACGGACTAAACCAGCGTACAGGAGCAAGCCCAATGAAATTCCTGATCTGAGGCCCTGTAAGCCAGCCCTGCTTGCCTGCCCGGCTAGTCAACTTCGCTCTGCTCACGAGCGTCGTTCGGCTCGCGATAGTAGTGATAGGAATAGTAATGCTCACCGCGAGCGGACACGCGATTGAGCACGACACCCAACAAATTGGCGCCGACCTGACGGAATCGCTCCACCGCCCCTCGGGCAGCCCCACGCTTGGTGTGTCCGGCATCGGCCAAGACCAACACACCGTCCACCAGCTTCGAGAGCACCACCGCATCGGTCACCACCATCGCCGGAGGTGTGTCGAAGAGCACGATATCGGCTTGGCGCGTCAGATCCTCGACTAAGGCTTTCATGCGCTTCGAAGCGAGCAGATCCGCGGGATTCGGCGGGCAGGGGCCGGTGGTCACAACGTGCAAAGTGCCCAGCTCGACCGGTTGAGGGCCTGACGGCGCCTCACTGGGAGAGGAGCTCGATCCGCTCACCAGCAGCTTCCCGGGATCGAGCTCATGGTTGTAGATCGACAGATCGGCCCCCGTCGCCATAATCGCATCGCTCAGGCCATGGTCGTTGACCAAGTTGAAAATCTTGTGTTGCATAGGACGCCGCATGTCAGCGTCGACGACAACCACCCGCCGACCAGCCTGTGCCATCACGACCGCGAGATTCGCCAGAACCAGGCTCTTGCCTTCTGAAGGCCCGGCACTGGTCACTGCAAGCGTCTTAAGGGATCGGTCGACGCTGTAATAGTCGATGCTGGTTCGCAGTGCACGGAAGGCTTCGGTAATTGGAGATTGCGGGTACCGGGCCGCAATAAGTTTGCCCTCACCTTGCCGCTCCTGGATATCGGCGATCGTCCCCAACATAGGCAGATTCATCGTCTGTTCCACATCTTCCGGCGTCTTGACCGTGTTATCGAGGAACTCAATCAGGAGCGCACCACCGACGGCGAGCGCCAGACCGATCGCCGCCGCCAACATCAACGTCTCCGACACGTTGGGGCTGATGGGGTTCGTGGGCAACGACGCCGGTTCAACCACTGAGATGTAGTTCGTGGCCTCGTGGCTCGTCTGCAGCAGGTTGGCATAGTTGGACTGGTACGAGGTCAGCTTCTGCTGCAGCGCATTGATGTTGGCCTGATATTGCTGGATGGCTCGCGCGCTATTAGCAGCATCTAACCTCGCCTGCTCGTCCACGATCTCCTCTTCGGTGAGTCGGATATTCTCTTCCAGGGTCTGCAGTTGCTCCTCGACAAATGTACGCCGGCCCTCGTCTTCAGCCGGGTTGGTGGGCGTCTGCAGGATGAGCTGGTGGGCGATCTCATCCGCTAAGGCGCGCGCACGCTCGGGCGACGTATCGCGCACGCGGATCTCGACAAGCTGCGTGCCCGCCACGATCTGCGCGGAGACATTGCCGCTCCAGGGCACAAACTCCAACCCAAGCGCTTCTGCCGCACCTTGAAGGATCGGTTGTCGCCGCACCATATTGACGTAAGTCTGCGCCAGCTGCTGCCCGATCGAGAAGTCAGTGTACGTCGGGTTCGCCTTCTCCAAGCCCTGGCCCACGATGACGGTGGTGGTCGCCTGGTAGATGCGGGGCTCGCGGGAGAGCGCGAAAGCACTCGACGCTGTGGCCACCAGCGTCGACGCGACCAACAACCACCACCATCGCTTGACAACCTTCAGGTAATCCTCTAATGCCATGTGCGCTCCTTCTTCCAGCGTGGCGGGACCGCTTCGGGCTCACGCTCAGTGATAATGCCTCGACTCCGAACTGCGTTCCAGCGCGCCAACCACAGGCGCCGGCTAACTTCTACCAAGGCCAGGGCTGCCAGCGGCAACATCACGGCGTCGACCGGCAACCGATAGCGAACCATAGCCCAAGTGAATACGTGCATCAGCGTGTACACAAGAACAAAGAGAAAGAGCAGCCCGTTCCGCCGAATGAACTGCGGGCCAAGAACCGACGCTCCCGAAGCAAAGACGTACGAAGCTCCGGTGCACGCCAGGAAAAGACCGTAGAGCATAAAGGGCAGAAAGAGCCCATACGAACCAACGCGACCCATATTGTGCAAGAGCGTGGTGTCGGACGTGGGCCAGAACTCAAAGAACGCCCTCACCCGGCTCAGCGAAAGCATCAGATAACGTACGGGCTCGTCAACCACAAACTGTATGCCGATGCGCATCAACTCGCGATCCATCACCGCTTCATTGCCCCAGCTCAGGCCCTCGGGAAGCGGAGCAGCATCAAACTCGCGGAACCGCGTGCCGTGGATCGGGTGCTGTGCCGAATACATCGCATATCCGGTGTTGGAATTGAGAAGCAGGAACTCGTCAAAAGCCCGATAGTTTCGATAGGTCCAGGGAAGGATGAACATCAAGAGCAGCACGCCCCCAATGCCCAACGTGCGCACGGCCGGCATCAAACGATGGTGACGCATTGCGACCCACAAAGTGTAGGCGAAAAAGACCGGTATCCATGGCAAGATCGATTGTCGCAGCAGTGTGGCGATCCCCAAAACCAGGCCCAGCCGCACTGCGATGCGTAAGGAGAGGACCTCGTCCTGCTGCAGGCGCGACACAATCTCAAGTCCAATCTCCAGCGACCACAGAACCGCAACAATGTAGAAGGTCTCGGTCATCAGCGTGGCGGCGTAGAGCACGAAATAGCCATAGACCGCCGCGATTGCAGCAGCCACATACGGCACGAGCCCGGACACTCCGGGGGCCTCTACCCCGACCGAGCGCGAGCTACCCGCTTTGAGATCGAAGATGCGTCGGGCCAGCCGGAATATCGCCCACGGAAGCAGCACGCCGCCCAGGACCGCCTGCACCAGCCGCACGGCTAACGGATGAACGCCGAAGATGGCATAGACCCCCGCGACGAAGAGAGAGTAGAGGAAAGACCAGTGCGCCGTCGGCGTATCCGCCGGCGTAAAAGGGTACCATCCCTGCTCGAAACTGAAACCATGCCCAGACAGGAGCCGGGCGCCCAGCGCGTCGTAAGAGCGCTGATCCGTCAACATCGACGGCGCGTCCACGATGTCGCCTAGATAGAGCGCCACCCCAACACGCAGCAGGACCGCTAGCACGAGAATAGCGACCAGCCACTTATCAACCCGGATTCTCACCACCACACCCCCCAGCACCGCACCACTCTGAGAACGGTCGGAGACCCTGTGGAATCCCAAGCGGAGCGAAGCGTCATACTGTTCACCCTACGCACGTCCTACAATCCAGCCCAGATGACGCACGCCGATCTGCACCCACTGTCGCAGCGTGCTCAGGTTCCGCAGCTCCTTGATAAAGGTCCACATCGGGCCGGGGCGCAGCGCCCATTCGCGCGCCGCGCGGCGCGCAGCGGCCTGCAGCTGCTCGGCGCTGAGGTTCGGGTACTCTAACACGCAGTTGTTGTACATGTCGAAGTCCTCCCAGCGACTGACGCGAAGCCACCCGTTCTCCAAGGCCTCGAACCAGAGCGGCGTGCCAGGATACGGCACCGCGATGTGGAAGAGCGCGAAGTCCAGCGGCAGCTCCTTGGAGAAGGCGATGGTCTGGTCAATCGTCTCCTCGGTCTCACCGGGCAGCCCGATGATGAAGTAGCCGTAGTTGCGGATGCCGGCCTCCTTGGCCATCCGTAAAGCTTCCCTGACCTGGTCGGGGTCGATACCCTTGTTCGCGCGACGCAGGATCTCGCGGGAACCCGACTCGATGCCCCAGGCGATCATCCAGCATCCGGACTTCGCCATCAGGTTCAGCAGCTCCTGATCGACGAAGTCGACGCGGCTGTTGGAGGTCCAGCGGATCTTGAGCCCCTCATCAATCAGGGCATTGCACAACCCGACGACCTGCTCTCTGTTCATGGTGAAGAGATCCGCCTCGAAGTGGATCTTCGTCGTGCCCAGCTCGACCAGCTTGCGGACCTCCTTCATAATGTGCTCCGGCGAGCGGAGCCGGAAGGTGTTCTGGTAGGTCACGTGCTTGATGCAGAAGCGGCAGCCCGCCGGGCACCCCCGGCTGGTCACGACAAAGGTGTAGCGGTCCCCCACGATGGGCAGCTTGTAGCGCGCCAGGGGCAGGAGCTCGTGCCGCGGAATGGGCAACGTGTCCAGATCCGCGATGAACGGGCGGTCGGGGTTAATCACGACACGATCCTCGCGCCGGTAGGCAATCCCCTTCACCTGGGCAATGACGTCGGGATGGCGCACCCAGGATGCGACAGCAGTGGGATCCTCCTCGGTATCCTCGGCGCGGATGGACTCTAGCGTATCGACAAGCTCGCGCAGCGTCTCCTCCGGTTCGCCCCGCAGAACAAAATCGAGGGCCGGGAACATCTTGAGCGTCTCAACCGGCGCCGGGCTCACATGCGTCCCGATCGCGATCGTCGTGGCGCCCATGGAGCGGGCGAGGTCGTCGTCGGCGATCTCGGCGAGGTCGGCGTAGACCGTGTCGCCCTCGGGCAGCGGCTTGTCCAGCAGCAGACGTCGCGCCACCGTCTTGACCGGCTTGGCCG
>CAZPJP010000083.1:0-16547 GCA_964586915.1 uncultured Anaerolineales bacterium | reverse complement strand
TGTGCCCGCCGCCAGTAGCACCGTGGATGTCCTGGCCAGCCTTGCTGCGCGCTCCTTACCGGGGGCGGGACGCCGTTCCTGTTTCATCAGTGTACGCTTCGCTTTTTGACCGGCCCTCCACCTCCTTCCAGCGTCCCCTCCTCCTGCACACGGAACCGCGCCGACAGGTCACGCATTCCGGCACCTTGGTGCAGCGTTGCGCCGCCGGCGGGCAACTGCCCCGGTCAGCCGACTAGGTGGGGGACCGCCCGGACGTGCAGTGGCCTGACTCTCCGGTCGGAAAATACGGTCGGGTCGCCGTCGCGGTACGATCTCCAGTGACACAACGACAAACAGTAAAGGGAGGTGGCGATGCGATCGAGAACTGTCATCACATCGGTCGCTCTGGCCCTACTTGTCGTCAGCCATGCGCTCGTCCGGTGCGGCAGCAGCAGTGTCAAGATCGGCAGGCAGGCGGGCGGCAGCTTCCGGCGGAAGCGTGCCCGCTACAGTCTGTTTGACAGCATGTAGAGCAAGACGTTCCACTGTGAGAGCATGGCCCGTATCGCTGAGCGTACTGTGATGTTCAAGCTCTTCCCGCAGAGCCACCCTGTGGCAACCAACGCGGTCGCTCTCGCGACGGGTACTCCGCCGCTGGCCTCCTGTCTCTGTTGACCGGCGAACAATGGACCCTACCGACCACGCTCAACAGCTGGGCTGCCTACGGCTACCTGGTGCTCATCAGCCTCCCTATGGTCTTCTCCCTCGCTCCCCACATCCTTTCTCAGCCAGCGTAGACAGGCTCGCAGCAGCACGCCCGTTGGCGTTGTAGCCAGCCGCAAGGATGCCATAATGAATCTCGTAAATGGCGGGCGGAGGAACTCCTCCGGGGAATCAGGTTTCTCTGCCCCGTGGCGCGCGCGGCGAAGGCAGACCGTCCCGCAGCCCTGGGCCGCGAATTGGCGGATGGGCAATTAGAGGGCAGCGAACGGGCGGCTCGGAATCTTGGAAGCTCAAGCGCTCGCCTGCCTCTGTTCACACGTATTGTCTGGAGCATCGGGCCTGCGCGCCCGAGCCACGACCCGCCGAACTACACTGTCGACTCCTCGCAACTCCCAGGTCCTTCGAGCGGAATGGTCCGATCCACGCGGTCGACGGCTCAAACCAAGGAGACCAGACGTGACACCTCCTCTCTCACGGCGTGACTTTCTGAGACTTGGCTTCGCTGCGCTAAGCCCCATGGGACTGAATTGGCTACGCAGAGCCGCCTCCGACCCAACTGCAGAACCCTGGTGGGGCGACGAGTTCAGCAACTCTACCCTCGACCCAGTATGGTCATGGGTGCGCGAGGACCCGACGCACTGGAGCCTGACGACGCACCCCGGCTATCTCCGTATCATCACTCAGGGAGGGGGGATGGTCGGAGCGACGGGTGATCAGCAGAACCTCCTGCTAGCCAATGCGCCAGGTGAAGAATACCAGATCACGACTCGGGTGACGATCAACCCCACCCAGAACTTCCAGCACGCCGCGATTCTCGTCTACGAAGACGACGACAACTACGTGCAGTTGAACCGCGCCTTCGCCAACGGCGACGCGGTGAACTTCGATCACGAGGCCGACGGCGTGGTCAAAAGCACACAGCGAAACGAGACAGCCTCGGTCCTCTACCTGCGCGTCGCCAAGCGCCGCACCAGCTACGCCGGCACCTACAGCCTGGACGGGCAAGCCTGGCTGACCGTGGGGCGCTGTCAAGCGAGCCTCGCTTCTCCCCGAATCGGCGTCGGTGCAGCAAACCGGCTATACGATACCGCAGAGATTCCAGGCGACTTCGACTTTTTTGCACTAACGCCGCCGGATTCCCACATCTTCCTGCCGGCGGTGGCGAGGAGCTACCGGCCGACGGATCTTCTTCTCGTGAATGGTACGGTTCTGACGATGGACGAGAGCCAGCCAGCGGCCCAGGCCATCGCCATCCGGGACCAATGCGTGACGACGGTGGCCACTGAGGCAGAGATTCTGGCCCTCCAGGGATCGCAGGCCGGGGTGATCGACCTCGGTGGGGCCACGCTCATGCCCGGCTTTGTCGATCCGCACACACATCTGCTCCAGGAGGCCCTGACGAACGGGATAGAAAGCCCTCAGCAGGCCGCCCTGGAGCACGGAATCACCACGCTGGGCGCCGCGTACACGGATCCTCAACTGCTAAAGATGATGCAGACTTTCCATCAGGCCGGCGATCTGCAGGTGCGCACCAGCGCGTACCTGGTGTATGCTGACGCGTGCGGGGTCGTCCAGGGGGACTGGTACAGGGAGCATCCTCCCACTCGCGCGTGGGGCGAGATGCTCCGCATCGGCGGCGTGAAGGTCTTCGCCGATGGCAGTGCGTGCGGCGCTCCCGCTGTCAGGTACGATCACCCAACCCATGGCCACGGCGACCTGCGGTTCACGCAGGACGAGATGAACACCATTATCTCCGCCATCCACGAAGTGGGCTATCAGGCCGCCATCCACGCCCTTGGCGACCGGGCGGTGGACCAGGTCCTGAATCCCATCGGCCACGTGCTGGACGGAGGAGCCAACGCACGGCGCAACCGCATCGAGCACAACGCCGTGGTGAGGGATGATCTGCTGGCGCTCTACCCGCAGGTGGATCCCATAGCGCTGATCTTCGGCTCCTACCCGGCGTGCGCGCCCTTGGTCACGCCGCCACCGGTGGAGGGGCAGCCATGGGAATGGCGCTGGCCCGACCTCCTTGCCGCCAACCCGTCCGGACATTTCGCCTGGCACAGTGACCGGGGGGCGGCGCTCTTCCCGCTCCCGCCCCTGATGCACCTGTTCAGCATGGTCACGCCCTATGAGGTGGACATCGACGGGGAGACCATCTGCGACACGCCGGACTGGCTGGCCCACAAGATGCTGACGGTTGCGGACGTGCTGCCCATGATGACCATCGAGGCCGCCTATGCCCTCGACCGCGACGGGGAAGTCGGCAGCCTGCGGGCCGGCAAGCTGGCCGACCTCGTCGTCCTGTCGGACAATCCGCTGGGGGTGAGCCCTACCGCGATCAAGGACCTTGAGGTGCACATGACGATGGCCGGCGGCCGTGTGGCACACCGCAAATCGGGTTTCGAGGACCTCTGTCCCGCGCGCTGAATGACGGTGGCCCACCCATGGTTGTGCGTGGTCTCCTGACCACGCACAACCCGACCACAACCCCGGACTCTTCCCGCTGGTGTCGTCGGTTCGATCGCGGCGTGGTCTACGGCACGGCAGCAGCCCGCATTACGACGGGCAGGAGCAGCTTCTACGACGGGATGTCCGTGTCCGCGTGCAAGACCCAGAGCTGGACGCCGATGCAGTACGGTCCCCCGATGAGCGGGTCGCTCGGCGCCAGCCGAGCACGTCACGCGCAGGGCCCCGTTAACCCTGACGCATCGCAGGCATCCGTAGGTCGTGTCTCCCAACCTGCCGTCGTCCAAACCCCGCCCACCGACCGCCCGGTGATTCGCGAACTGTTTACATCGCCAAAATCCTGAGCAACCTCTTAGTCCCAGCGCGGTCGGCCCACGCAATCAAGCATCGGATCCGCCGCGTCCCTTAAAGTCCGCGAGAACCTGATGCCGAGGGCTGTTACGCGCGGCCAGCGGTGTGCTCCTCTCGAAACCCTTTGGCTACTTGTCCCATCTGCTTCAGCCCGGGGCACACCTCGATGCCAGCGGGCTGTCTCATCCAGCCCGTACCCATGCTACAAGCGAATCAGAGTCCTTGACCTCCCCACGAGAAACAAAAGCCCCACCAATCGGTGGGGCCTGCTTCCCTGTGGGCCGCTGACTCTGGCGGCATCTAAGCCCCACCCATTGCCAGGGTGGCCCCAGGGGGTAAAACGGAGATGTAACCTGGCGGGGCCGACAGGAGTCGTCCGCGCATGTCACATCAGCAGCCTTCCGACGTTCTGTCATACCGCTGCCCGCTCTCCCAAGGTGCTGGTGTCCCGTCGAACGCGAAACGAACTCCGAGTAGACCTTCGGGCTCGTGGCGCGAGGTGACTCGGCATTGACGGACTTGTGGTACTTCTCCTTGGCCAAGATGAGCGAGGTCAAGGGCGCGCTGGGTCTTGCGCCTGAGCGGGAGAAGTGGTTCCGTCCCACGCAGTCAGGGCCTCGGCTGATTACAGAGCCAAGTGGGGCGACCAACGGCCCAACAATGGCCCGGTGGATTGCATCTCCTTTGCCGCCTGCGGCGAGACGATCCCGCACAGCTGACCCTCCCGGGAGTGCAAGGGGCAGGGATGCCAGCGCGTGATCTGCCCCCCAGTGCACGTCCAAGGGGACACAGGTCTGTCCGGCGCGCACCGAGGAGGACCGGTCGGGAGCCCCCGTAGGTATGGACGGCTGAGGACGTTGAGATCCTGCTGGAGGCATTGGAGGAAGACCCGATCCTGGCATCGACTGCTGATCTGGAGCTTCCGAGGATTCATGATTTCGATGCCCGACATCTGGGCTTCGGTCTCTTCGAGGTGAGCACGGCCGAATACACGATCCAGTATGATGCTGGGACGCTGATGCATCAGTTGCCATCGGGGACGGGAGCCTGGTCGCGCGCGAGTCATCGAGGGGACCCCTACGAGGAGGCGAAGGCCAAGCTGAGGCGGTATCTCGCTTTCCTGAAGATGGAGACCGATGAGGTAGATCAGGCAACTGTCATCGAAGCAAGCACCGACATGATCGAGTTAGAAGATGACGTGACGGCAGACGATGGCTCGCCAGCTGGCGCATCCACCGACGCATCAACCGATGAACGGGATCAGGCTCTTGGCCCCGACAAGGATAGCGCCACGGAAGGCCTGGATGAGGGTCAAGAGCCAGACGACCGCATTCCAGAGCACATCGAGGTTGACCTGGGAGACACCCACGGTTGGGCCGTAGCCGAAGTCGAGAGGGTTCGCGGGAAGTGGTTGTACTACGCTCTCGCCGAGCAAGATCAGGACAAGCCCGATGGGCACGGGGGGGAAGATCCAGACCTACGGCCGAGGCATTGTCTGGCGTGCGGCGGTGAGATAGCGAGGAGGCGAATGGCGAAAGACCCAAGCGCTCTGGTTTCGAGCAGGGCGCTTCTCTATTCGTATATTGTGTGGATGATAGGAGGGAATAGGGGGGTACAACACCGATAGCGTAGAAGTGAGAACACGCTATCGGCCTGAGACCTTCTGGTCGGCAACCGAACGGTCCCCGAGCGACCATTCCGTCGCTATGCCCCGCCACGCCGTGTCCGGTCACACCACAACCTAGCGCCGCATAACCACGGGCAGATACGTCCTGGTCTGCGGCGGCGCCAGCACGACCACTTCGCGCGTCGTGTTTCCCAGCACGTCCCGGGCTCGAATCAGGGCAATGTCCCAGGACAGGACGCTGGGCAGATCATAGGCCCACGTCCCATCGCCCAGCGCGGCTGCCTCGTAGCTTGCACCGCCGTCGAGGCTCACCTCGACCAACGCCACACCGGACCCATCCGTGGCCGTTCCAGTCAGCATGTAACCGTCCAATGCGTGGGTCAAAGTTGGGCCAGTGTTGTCGACAATGATGGTCAGGGGCTCGGTCTCGGGGCTCACGTTCCCGGCCTCATCGACGGCCCGGGCGACGACTGTCATCGCCTCACCGTCCAGCTGCGGGAGATCCAGGGGGAAAAGCCAGCTGGCCCTCGAGGAGTCTCCCTCACCGACCGGGGAGACGACGGCTGGCTGGAAGCGCCCGCCGTCCATGCTCACCTCCACCGTCCGAGGTGCGCGGGTGGTCGGGAACTCGTCGGACGTCGTCCCCCTCAGGAAGCCGAACGTGCCGGTGAGGTAGCGCGTATGCGTAATCCCGGCCGTCGGTGCCACGTCATCGGCGACGAGGGTCCTCGTGACCACCTGTGACGCCCGCCCACAGGCGCTCGCCACACGCACTTGCCACTCGCGCAAGCCCCCTTTGGGCACCTCCCCCTCGACCCGGAGAAGGTCGCCCAGCAGGCCAAGGTCGCTCCAGACGGTGCCGGTGTTCGCCTCGACTCTCTGAGTGCAGCGGTGAAAGGCAGTGTGCCGTTGCGGCACGATGGGCAGACTGTTCTCGCCCGACTGGACGAACGCCATCTGGTGGCGCCGCAGCACCTCAACGGCCCCGACGCCGTGATCCAGGACGTAGCGACCTCGCGGCACAGACCGCGCCGCCGAGGGAAGTCCGGTGTCCGCCAGCTCGGCCGTGACCGTCACGGGCACCACGCCTGACACACCCTCAGCCAGGGTCACGGCGCTGAGGGTGATTGTCTGCGCCGAACCCGCCGCGACGTCCGCGGCGAGAACCCAACGGCTCCCCTCAGGTGGACAGCTGAGGCACGAGGCACCGCTCACCCCTGTCAGCCCCATCAACGAGGGAGTCTCGACGGTGAGCGGCACACCCGCAAACGCGCCGATGTCGGGGTTGCCCACGGTCAATGTGAAGGCCGTCGTCTGCCCATCGATGAGCACCGTGTCCCATCCCGGATTCACGACTACGTTGGGCTCAATCACCTGGGTCTGTCCCGCAGCGGGCTCTATGCCAGGATCGAGCCCCGGCCAGCTGAAGCTGTCCTCGAAGGTGATCGGCCCGGTGATCGCCTCCGCGGTTGTCGGTCGGGCGCCGGCCGGGAGGACAGCCCAGACACCGCCCTCGTCCTCGGCGAAGGCCAGCATCTCGACCGAGCCGTAGGCGTCGATTCCCTCGCGCTCCAGGCCGATCTCCGTGTCCACCCCGGTCACGGCAAAGCTGGGCGACTGGGGCCGTGGCGTCCACTCGCCGTCGTACGCTGCGTGCAGGGCGTATGCGTCGCCCGTCGCGCCCCCCACAGTGAAGGCGTAGTCTGCGGCGAAAGGCAGGGTATGGACGTGCGTGGCCGTAACGGCCGGCATGGTCGTGGTCAGCCCCCCCGTCCCCGTATCCAGGTAGACGGAGAAGCGGCGGCTTGGTCCCCATCCGGCACCGAAGGTGCCCAAGTACAAGTGTCCGCTGTTCCAGGTCCCCCACAGCGCCGCCGGCTTGACGGGGGCGTAAGGGTCGTAGTTGAGCAGGGTGGTGGCGGGCCACTCCCCCATGTCCAGATCGAGATGACCATCCGGTAGGATAGCCGAAGGCGTGCGGGTCCGGTTGACAGGGAAGGGCCCGGCATGGGCTATGTGCTCATTGCCCACCCCATCCTCAACCCGCACGTGGGCATAGTAGACGCCGGGCTCGGTCAATTCTAACGTCACCGAGTCCCCCAACGCTCCCGACGTGGGCGATGTGTCGCTGGTAGTGCCGATGGAGGCCCACGTCCCGGCGATGCCGTTGGCGTCCGACACCTCGGTCCAGGAGATAGCGAGGGTCGGGGAAATGTCCGTCTGCCACTGGGCGACGGGGAGATTGGCGGAGAGGAGCGGCGGCCTCCCCACCAGGGTGTCGACGCTCAAGGTGTGGGTCGCGTGGAGCGTGGCCCCGACGGCGTCGCGCGCCACGGCATGCAACGTGAGGGTTCGCTGCTCGCTCCGCGGGATATCCGAACGCACCGACCATGCCCCCGGGTCGGGCGGGACCCGATGCCAACGGTGGCCGTCGTAGACCTGCAGGTGACGCAGCCCGCCCGAGCTGGTCAACACCCCCGTCACCGTCAGCTCGGTCTGATGGCCCAGCCGCGGCGGCTCGATGGTCAGCTGCTCTCCATTCTGGAGCGGACCGCCTCCGTCCGACGCCGCGATCCGGACCTCGCCCAGGTACCAATCCTGCGGTGCCAGCCGGTTCCCCGCTCGATCTCGGGCCCGGGCGTAGACGCGATAGTCTCCATCACCCGACACCGGCACGGCACCAACCCACGCGGAGACGGCCTCCCCGGCTTCGGCCAGCGAGGCGGCGCTCCAGGCGCCGGGCAGCGTGGCCGTCACAGCCAGCGTCGGGTCGCTCACGGGACCATACGCCCCGAGTTCGACGCCCTCTATTCCGGCAACGCCCCCCGGGTTGAAGGCCCCCAAGAAAAGATGCCCATGGCCGTCCTCACCAGTGCCGACCAGCAGGTCGGGGACCTGATCTCCGCTGACATCGCCAGTCGAGAGGTACGCGCCGCACTGCTGGGTCGCCGACGTGCCGGAGATAATGGTCGAGGCGGACGCCACCGGCACGTCCGGGGCCAGGTTGACCGCCCCACTCCGGACGATGGCCGCGCGGTTAGATCCCTCGCCCGCTCCTGGCTGCCCGAATGCGAAATCGTCCCTGCCATCGCGATCTACATCGCCGAGGGTAGTCAGGGCAAGCCCCAGACGGGAGTTGGACCATTCGGTCTCCACGAACGAAGCGTCGGCTAGGTCGTCGAGCGGCGGTTGCGAGAAGCCACCCGGCCAAGGGTGCTCCGGACGGCGGCCGAAAACGACATAGACCTTCGGTGGTGAGGCGTAGGGGTCTCCAATGAGGATGTCCTGTAAACCATCGCCGTTCACGTCACCGGCCGGTGACACGGTCTGCTGGCCCATCGAACCATAGAACAGGGCATCTGCAAGGGCGGTCGCTCCCGCGGGTGCGCTGGGCCACTCCCCGTCAGGACGCCCCAGCATCAATGCCACAGGAGCGCCTTCCTGAGCGATGAGGATGTCGGATAGGCCGTCGCCGTCCGTGTCGCCTACCCCCGCCAGGTTGGGCGGCACCGCGCCAACACCAACCGGCCCGTACAGGGACACACGGGGACCGGCGACGCCCTGCTCTCGACCCAGGTAGAGCCAGGCCACGCTGTTGTAGAAGCCGATGATGGGCGCGCCCACCAGGCTGGCCGCGCCCACCAGGAAGTCGCTCAGACCGTCACCGTTCACATCCCCGGCTGGGGCAACGGTTGCGCCGAACCCGGTCGTTCCAGACACTCCCAGGACCCACCCATCACCGGCCAGATCGAGCGACGAGGGCCAGGTGCCGCGCCGGCCCAGGACTAGATACGCTTCCCCCTCACCGGAGGCCTCCTGAGGGTTTCCGATCAACAGATCGCCCACGCCGTCCCCGTTCACGTCGCCCGCGCTCGCCGCTCGAGGTGGGTACGTGCCGGCGAGATCTGAGGCCGGGCCGCTCAGGACGACGTCGGCGTCGGCCAGGGTCAAGGGGCCGGACAGGCCGACTCGACGGCCGAAGACAAGACCGACCTGGAGCGGAACCCCGGCATCGGGCCGCCCCGGCGCCAGGAGAACGACGTCGTCGATCGTATCCCCGCTCACGTCCGCGACGATCACCGCCTCGGTAATCGGTGCGTCATCGGCCACGAAGCCCGCGTCACGATCCGCCACCGTCAGCGAGGCGCCGAACGGATCTGTGGGCTGACGATCATAGATCAGAGCGGTGTCGTCGGCCAGCCCGGAGAGAGCCAGCTCATCATCATCGGCAGCTTGCGGCAACGGGGCATACACGACGGGCGGGGTGTCGTCCACCACCACGCGCAGCGTGTCGGAGACAGGACTCGCGTTCCCGGCGGCGTCCCCAGCGACCACGTTCAGGACGTGGGCACCGGACTCCGTCCGTATCGAACGGCCGAACCCGCTGGTAAGCGGTGCCCAGCGCGCGGCGAACCCGCTTCCCGCCTCGCCGCGGTCCGCCGCGCTCACCCCGTCCACCGTCTGGCCGTCGGCCTGCACGATCACGTCGGCGGCACCGGAGACGTACCCCGCACCGGTCGTATCGCTGACCCAGCCGGTGAGGGTGATGAATCGTGGCTCCCCGGACCCGACGGTGGTCGAGAGGTAGGCGGTCCCTTGGAGATCGAACGCGACGGACGATGGCGGCGTCTGGTCGACACCGATCATCCAGGCGTCGGACACCGGTCCGGCGAGGCCGTCGCCGTCGAGGGCGTAGGTGCGCACATAGTAGACGTCGTCGTCCGGCGGCGTGAAGGTGTGCGACCACGCCTGCGTGCCGTTGGCCAGCTGCCAGTCGGCGCCCGCGCAGTCGTCGGTATCTTTGACGCAGACGTAGACCTGGGAGACCTGCTCGGGATCGTCCGCAGTGCCGGCCAGCGTCACCTGCCCATCAATCAATCCCGGCAACGCAGCCGCGTCAGCCCCGACCAGGACCCGGGCCCCCTTGATCCCGGAGAGTGATGAAGCGGGTCCACCAGGGTTGACCGGCAGGGCGCGGGCGGCTGTCGCCACCTGTGGGACACCCACCTCGGTGTATGATAGCTGGGCCGTGACGGTGACGGGCTCACTCGGCAGATCGGGCAACCCCTCCACGTGGGCGTCGACATACCGTCCGTACCACAGCGCCGGCAGCTTCCATTGGTAGACGTTGTCCGTCTCCGGGGGCTGCAGAGCGCCCTCGGTCGGCCAGGTGTATGTTCCCGATCCGGACGGGAGGACGCGAGCCGACAGCTCCAGATCCGAGAACGGGACGGGGAGCGTGATGGTCAAGGTGGGCATCACCATGGTCTCGTCGTTTGGCCACTGCCCACTGCGCACGAGGACGGACGTCCTGCCCTCTCGCGTCGTTCCCGCGCGGACCGTAAGATCGATGGGGTCCCCAACTGGGATAGCGTTGTAGGCATTGGGGCTGGAGAGCTTCTCCTTCTCCTGTTTGTCGTCTCGATGGTCCCGATCGAGGTTCGCCTGCCTGGGATTCGGCCAGGCCACGGGATCGGCCAGTAGCCCATAGGTCCAGTCCCTGGCCATCTCCACGCGCCAGGCATGTCTCTCCCACTCCGGGCAGATGCCGGGGTCGTAGTAGACGCTAGGACTGCAGGGTATCTCCACGTTGTCGTTCAGGCCGTCACGGTCGGTGTCCCTATCGGCGGGATTCGTGCCGAACATCAACTCGCGACCATCCGGGACCCCATCTCCGTCCGTGTCATCTCGGCAAGGGTCGAACCCCTCCGTCTCCACCTCGAACAGGTCCGACAGTCCGTCCTGGTCCGTGTCCCACTCCTCCCAGGAGCTTCGCCAGGGGATATTGGGACAGAGATCAGCGTCGGGTCCCACGGGAAGACCGGTGACCGCGCTCAAGTAGCCTTCCAGACCGTCGCCGTCGGGGTCCGGGTTGTGGATGGCTGACCATTCCCAGAGGCCCTCGTGATACGACCATTCCGTCAGCCCGTACGGAAGGATGTCGTACCAAAGGTCGGCCACGTGGGGGGGCGAGGTTGTGGTGGCAGTGTGCTCGTCGCAGATGTCTCCGAAGCACGTCTCGTATCGGTACCTTACGTCGAGTGAGACGTCGAGGGCCAGGCGCTGGTTGATCCCCGCCGTCGGTTCCATCGTCAGATAGGCGTAGTTGTCGAACTGACGATGCCACCCAGGGCCCGGGACATCCACGGGAGCATATGGCTGCGTCGTGGTCGACGTCCGATATCTCCACCAAGGTCGGTAGGGCAGGAGAAAGTCAACACAGAGCTGCTCCGAGCCTTCGTGGATGTGCGTGCCGACGGAGGTCACGTAGCCCTTCAAAGCGTTCTGGTACTCCGAGTACATCTCTTCGCTTCGGGTACAGAGCCTTGCCTCATGGGGCGCGCCCTCCGGTGGCGAATCCCCATTGCCGCTGACGAAACGGCCCAGGTGCAAGTTCACCGAGGACTGGTTCAGGTCGTGCGGCGTGCCATCCCCGTGTGTACCCATCCAGGTCGTCCCCCGAAGCATGATGCTGAACTCCCGACCCGCGAGGGCGCCGCCGCCGGGTTCCAGGGGATAGACTACTGGTTCGTCAAGCTGCGGCCAGTCCGTCAGCACTCCAGTGAGTTGACTCTGGGTCGTCAGCAGCTCGACCAAGAGCTTCCCGGGATCGACAGGGATCCCAAGCAGGTCTCCCAGGAGACCGATCAATGCGAAGACGGCAGCGAAGGCAGCCCCGAAGGCCCCTCCGAAAGTAGCCACGACCAGCAGCACGACTGTCCAAACGGTGTCGACGATGGCCCGCACCAAGAGGGCCAGGGTCATAGCTCCCCCCACGTGGCCAAGCTGGAGGAAGACCGAGACCCATGTCATCCCCACGGACAGGATCAGACCGATCAAGACCATAGGTTTGGCTAGCTCGGCCAGTTCGCTGGTCAGACTCCCCCCGAGACTCTCGAGGGGCGTACCAATGGTGTCCATCACGGCCTTTGCCGCGTCCCACAGCTCCCTGAGTTTCTGGGAGATCGCGACGACCTTGGTCAGGATCCTTGCCGCGTCACCGAGCCATTCGGCCCCGGTGATCGTGGCGAGCAGGTTCAGGATGTTGATCGCGCTTTGGGTCCACCCCATGACGTCGAATCTCGAGCCAAGGTCGAGGCCGCCGCCCTCCAGGATCTCGCCGACGTCATTGACGACACCCATGACCTGGTTCCACTGCTGCTCCAACCAGGCCAGCGGTCCTCCGGCGTCGACCACCCCCAGGACGACCTCAGCCACCTCTCTGAACCCCGAGGGCATCAGTCCCTGCTCATCGAGGAAGAACAGGATCATCTCGGCGTCGCTCAAAGCGAGGCTGGGATCCTGCACGAGGAGATCCCCCATCGCTAGCACGGCGGTCTGACCCAAGTGCCAGGCCGTGGTCGCCATCTTGAGAATGTTCAGACCCTCATAATAGAATTCATACAGAGGGTCCGTGACGGCAGCGTACGCTTCCTCCACTTTCTGGAGCACCTCGTCCAGTGTGAGGGGCTGCCAGTCGCCCGACGACTGACCACCGGCCGCGGCAACCACGCCATCTGATTCCCAGCGGTAGGTCTGAAGCTTCAGGCTGCGGCTGGTGATGAGAGGCTTCAGGCAGGTGTTGATGGTGATCTCGTCGTAGTCGGAGGTGGGATCGTCGTCCAGGTTCACGGAGGACGTGCGCTGCTCGCTAGCCAGGATCAGCGTCGGTTCCAGATCCCTGTGGTCTGCGTAGACCTCGTTGAGCAGTTGGCGGGTCGTCGTCATCGTCGTCGTGGCCAGCGCCTCGTCCACGTGACTGTAGGCCGCGCCATACACCGTGCGGTAGGTGTGGGTGATGCCCCAGGTCTCCGTGATGCTCGCGCCGCTGCCGACGTTGAAGCGGGAGCCGATTTCATCGATAGAGAGCTTCCCGGTCAGGAACTGGCCCTCCATGCCTGCGCGCAGCAGCGCGATCGGCCCATCGTCGTAGCTCGAGACGCCCTCACCGTCGTTCCCTCCCGGAACGGCCGCACTCAGGAGCATAGAGGCACCGCCCTGACGGGTGACCTGGAGCCCGGTCAGGAAGAAGGGCTCATCGTAGACACCCAGACCATACTCCCCGGTGGGACTGGGATCGGCGCCCGGCATGTCCACATCCGCTGTGACGGCCCACTTGAGGCGCAGGTTGCGCCAATGGCGCAGCAGCTCGAAGCTCCGCGCGCCATCGTGGAGCATCTTCGCCTGGAGGGCAAAGACCTGGCCTCCACGCTCCACCGTCACGAGGGGAATGATCATGTCATAGAGGGCGTGGCCGTCTTCCGTGACGGGATCCCCTTGAACGTCCTTGTGGGGCGAGGCACTGACGCCGTAGTGGGTCATCGCGTCGTCGCCCGGCAAATCCCGCTCTCGCACGGTGGCCTGCAAGAAGGGCACCAGGGTCAGCCGGCCGGTGGCGGTCGTTCCTCCGTCTATAGAGTGCATCTGGAACAGGTTGAAAGGGGGCCTCTGGATGGAGCCCTTGTCGTCGACCGGCCAGTAGAGGTGCTTGTAGGCCCAACGGAGTGACTCGCTTTCCTCCGGGCGGATCTGGATCTCGACGTAGAACGGGTAGGGCACCTGCACGGACTCGCTCGGGTGCTGGTCCAATGTCTCGAAGGTCAGATCGGGCCCTGCTATCTCCTCGAATAGGACATTCAGGCCGCCCAGAGACCCTGAATGGGAGAAAGGCGAGAGATCGAGTCCGTCCGGCACGTCGTCTTGATCGTTGTCATCGTCCCACGCGCAGCCCCACTTGTAGGTAGAAGAGCACGTCCCGCCGGCGTACTCCTCGCCATCCCGCAGCCCATCGTGGTTGCTGTCGGGGTTGAGTGGGTCGGTCTCAACGCGTATGTGCTCGCTGCCCCACTCCCGGGGCATGCCCGCGACCTCTTCGTAGTCCGTAAGGCCATCGTAGTCCGAGTCCTTGGCGAGAGGATTGGTTCCCAGCTGGATCTCATACCCGTTGGGCAGGCCATCGTCATCGGCATCATCGTCACTAGGTAACGTCGCACCCGGGCCAGGCGGATCCTTCGAGCTTCGGTACTTCGACGCGAGGGCCCGGTTCTCATCCAACATGCGGACGACCTCGCTGCCAGCCGGCGGGGGGCTCTTCTCCTTGTCTCGACGCTCAGCCGCAGACTCGCCCAGGCCCGCCGCCTGCACCGCCGGCGCCACGCTGGGGGCCAGCAGAGCCAGGATCAGCGCGAGGGTAACCGCCACCATCGCCCGGCGGCTTCCCGCCGCAGCGTGCACGAGCAGCCAGAAGAGGACCAGCAGCCCGGGGCCAGCCAACGGCCAGAGCGGGGGCTGGACGCCATGGGGCTCTATCGATCCCGCCACCGGCGCACCTGTCTCTGGCGACACTGCCGGGTCGAAGTGCTCCGGCTCGAACCGCTGGCCGAAGGCCCAGTAGTGCGTCGTCGTGGCCGCGTGGACGCGATACGGATCCCGCCCCTCCTTCATCCAGCTCAGATTGAGCGCCAGACGCGCGGGGAGGCCAGCCTCGTTGATCCACAACTCGCCTGAGCCACTGACCGCCGGCACCGCGACCCGCGCCATCATCGCGCCGTCGGCGTCCAGGCGATCGTGCTGTACGAGCACGAAGCGCGCTACGTCGTCGGGATGAAGGACGAAGCTGACGCCCTGGAAGTCGGCGGGAAGATCGCCGGCGGGTTCCAGCCTCTCGACTTCACGGGCAACGGAGAGGAGCGAAAGACCGTCACCGTCGAGCCCGACAACCGTGGGGGCGGAGTCCGTGTCGACCCAGCGTCCGTCCACACGCTCGTAGACGTCGGCGTCAACGATGAGGAACTCCTTAGGGTCCTGCTGCGCCAGCGCGAAGCTGGCCGCAGCTGGTAGGATGGAGAACCTGGCCCGCTCCGGCCCCCCGATGGTCCCCTCGATCTGGAAGCGCACAGACTCGCTGTTGGCTCCCAGGTAGGCTCGCTCCGGCGCCGTGACCGTCTGCTGAAGATCAATGTCGACGCGGTAGGTCTTGGCGTCTTGGGCGCGTCGAATAGCGAGCCGCAGAAGCGCCTCTGACGCCTGAGGCTTCGTGACACGGCGCCATACGCTGCGAAGAGGGAACAGGCCTTCCACGTCTGGCGCTGGCGGGTGCAAGGCCTCGCTCGGGCCTGATGGTCCGGCGCTGGTCGCCCCGGAGTCGCAAGTCCCTACCCAGGGGAGCTTGGACGAGGAGGCTGCTGGAGTCAGCAGTAGGATTAGGGCCAGAACGGAGTAACCAACGAAACGACGCGCACCCATACCATACCCCTTTCGCTCGCCCGTCCGGGCGGACCGCAGTCGAGACGCTCGCCCGCGATCACTATTTCTGGTGTGTCAGATCTGCGTTTGAACGCCCCTCTTGCGTCGAGGGGTGGCCTATGTGTGACCGCAGGTGGATCATGTTCGCTGCAGCGGACTTGGCGCCTCGGTTAAGGAGGAATTAATAATGTCACTGGGCAGGGCGCAACGGGTCGTCGCCTTGGTAGGCCGTCAGAGAAAACGCGCTCTCGTACGCGGTGCCTCGCGGCACGCCCCGAGGATCCCGCGTTCACCTCGCTCCGACATTTGAGATTAAGCCGACTGTCGATAAGGAAGCGGTACCGCTCATGCGGGCCCGAGTGGGCCGGTAGGATCAGGGCACGCAGAGGTGTCTGCGAAAAAAACCCGTCACAGGTGCAAGAGCGTACCCTGACTTGTCCCAGTATATCACATCAGGCGGCTGGTTGTCAAGATCGGCGTTTGGTGTGACTGTTGCGTATCCAGGGAAACTCATGTTAGGATAAGGAGGCAAGAGACGATCGACCAGACAGGAGGACAGTTGATGCGTCTGCGAGTGAACATTCCCCGGGTAGATCCGACAGAGATGGACAGACCAGAGGTATGCCCCTACGATGATTGCGACGGTTAGTACTTCACGCCCCATCAACAGCACTGTGAGAAACCCGTGCGCGATCCAGAGTACGATCAGGTCAACGCGATGCGCTGGAAGTGTCTTCGGTGCGGGCGAAGGGGGACCAAGCGTCCCCCTGGTCCCGCACGCGTAATCACATCCTCCATCTCTGGGATAACTGGAAGCGTCTCACCTGCTATCGTACCCTCAAACACTCGAAAGGCCTGGAGATCGACGCCACCAACAGTGCTGCAGAACGAGCCATTGGCTGGGCGGTGAAAGAACGATATCGCACGATGCGCGGCTTCAAGCACAGAGAATCCATCATGAACGTCACCGGCCTGACAGCTTGGCTTATCGATCAACCAGCTGGCTACGATATGAGTGCGTTATTCTGCTCCTAAGGCACTTCCACTGATGGGAGAGCTCTGTCTCCCTCACCTATCACCACAGAAGCAACAGTCACCCGCCGGTGTTCGTGACCTCTGCAACAGTCGCGCACCCACCGTCCACACGCTT
>CAZPJP010000082.1:6390-16594 GCA_964586915.1 uncultured Anaerolineales bacterium | reverse complement strand
AATCCGATGGCCACGGGCGCCAGCAGCATCGTCGCCACATAGAGGGCCCACGGCGCGTTAGCTGCGAGCTCTGAGGGGGACAGAGCCGCAGGCCTGAAGACGACGTCACCATCGACGAGCTGCACTGTGGACATCGCGAATTCTGCGGCTACTGTCAGGAGGATCAGCGACGCCGCGATCAGGGGTCTGCCCCGTCGCCTGGCGTGACGCAGCTGCCGTAGCCCAAGAACGGCCAAAACGATGAACGCGGCGACCGGGAGCAACAGCGGCGCCAGGGTACTCCAGAAAACGCCTAGAGAGTCGAGGAACTCGAAGAAGAGCCAGGGCCACGTGCGGGCCAACAGATGTCCCACAGCAGAATAGCTCAAGTCCACCAATTTCCACTCTACGACGAAGAAGAGCCAGGGCCAGACGCCCGTCAGCAGGTACCCCACGGCGGGATAGCTCCAGACCGCCAGCTTTCGCTCCAGGGTCAGACTCGCGATCACGAAGACCAACGAGAGCGGCGTCAGCGGGTCGAGGTGACCGCGGTAGCTGATCCAATGGCGACGGTCGCCGACCACGAAGGTCAGCGCCAGCAGCCCGAAAAGCGCCGTGATGAGAATCGCCCGATGCCGCCACAGGCGCGGCGCCAGCCAGTTCAGCCAATGATACACGCGTTCGCCGCGCGAGAGATGCACGCGGCGGAGCATCTGGCGCACCGCCCGGGCGTCGCCGAGGTCGCCCAACGCAGCCGCCCGGGCGGCGTCTGGTGTTCGACCCGACACGAGATAGTCGCCGACGGCGTCCTCGTAGTGGGCCGCGAGCTCGATCTGAACGTCCGCGGCAATCTCGGGTGGCAAACCCTCCGTCGCGGATGACAACCAACGTTCGAACGCAGGATCGGTATTCGGGTTCATGATGCCTCCTCGAGAACAGCGTTCACGGCCCGCACGTAGGTGTTCCATTCCTGATGCTCACGGCTCAGCGCGCGCTCTCCGGCCTCGGTCAGGCGATAGTACCGCCGCTGCCGCCCGTCAACCTCCGCCGAATAGGCCTCGATGAGGCCCTCCTTCTCCAGCTTGTGCAGGGTAGGATAGAGCGTGCCCTCCTGAAAATCAAGGACACCGTCCGACTTGGCCTTGATCTCCTTGGCGATATGATACCCGTAGCTCGCGCCTCGGCTCAGCGCGTCGAGGATCAAGAGCTGTAGGCTTCCCTTGACATTCATCGGTCCGCCTCCATCATAATACGTAGGGTTTCTAGGTATGTGACCACCCACAGTATACAAAGGTTTTCGAGGTATGTCAAGGGGCGCACTGGGCCGGTTTCCCAGTCGTGGACCTCGGGCGGGACGCCCGGTCCATTATCCTTACAGAACCGAGGACGCCAACAGCTCCGTCCTTACCAGACGAGGATTCATCCAAACCTCACCCCCTGCTCATGGATAGTATAAGTAGAGGGCCCTCACCGTATCCATCGAGGGGAGGCAGATGAAGGAACAGAAAGCCATCGCAAAGCTGAAAGAGGGCAACATCAGCGGTCTGAAGGCGCTGGTTCGCAAGTATCAGGTGCAGGCGGTCCGGACCGCCTATCTGATCACCCGCGACCGCCCGCTGGCCGAGGACATCGTCCAGGCCGCGTTTCTACGGGCCTACGAGCGCATCGAGCAGTTCGACAGCGGACGGCCCTTTGGCCCCTGGTTCCTGCGCAGCGTCGCCAACGACGCCCTCAAGGCCGTCACCCGGGACAAACATCATCTCTCCCTGGAGGCCGAACGGGGGCGGGGCGACGCAACGCTGGCCGACTTCCTAGCCGATCTGGACCCCGGTCCGGAGGAGGTTGTGGAGGCTACCCAGGCCCGCCAGGCCGTCCGGGACGCCCTTGACGAGCTGCCGCCGGAACAGCGCGCGACCATTGCCCTGTACTACTACCTGGATCTGAGCGTCGCCGAAACGGCGGAGCGCCTATCGTGTCCGCCGGGCACGATCAAGTGGCGCCTGCACGCCGCGCGAGAGCGCTTGCGCAGGTTGCTTCGGCCGAAGCTGTGGCCGACAGGCTCGGGATCGGGTCGCTGACGCGATGGCAATCCCTTCGATTCTGCCGTCTCCCAATCGTTAGCAGGAGGTAGAGACATGAAAGAACGACAGTTTTCACGAACGCTGAACAAGATCGTCGAGGAGGAGGTACCCGCGACCCTCGATCTGTGGCCCGATATTCGGGCACAGGTCCGACCCCAGCAGCGTGCAGCGTGGGGGGCGCGTCTGAAGCCCGCCAGCGGCCTGAGTTGGGCCTTGATCGCCCTGGTCGTCTCCCTGGCTTTCGGCGCCGTGGCCTACGCAGCAGCCCCCGCGGTGCTGCAGCTATTCCGGCAGGCGCCGATCCTGGATGATGTGGTTCAAGCCGACCTGATCCACGAGCTCGATGTGAGCGAGACCGTGGAGGATGTCACCGTCACGCTGGAGCGAGGATACGCCGACGCCAATCGCGTCGTCATCGGCTTCACGGTTCAGGGCCCCGACGCCCAACGGCTCGAGCTGAACCGCCTGGCGCTTACCGACGCCGCCGGCACAGCCCTCCCTTGGATCCATGGGTATGGCGCTGCCGGGGAGTCCGACATCCTCGGCCTTTCCTTGCCACCCGGCGAGGAAGCGCACGCTTACGTCTTTGATGCATCCCCCATAGCAGGCGCCCCGGAAACGCTGGACCTGCGGCTGACGATGGACCTGGAAGAGCTGCCGGTCCCATCTGATGCGCCCGCTCCAATGCCTTCCACGGCCGGGTCGCCGGACGAACGACCGGAGTCGGCGGCCATGGAGCTTCAACCCATGCCCGAAGGGACCACCGTTGGCTCTGTCACCTTCGAGTTCAACGTGCCCATGGCGCCGGGACGGACCGTCGAGGTCGACCAGACGGTGGAGGCAGCCGGCACAGCGCTGACGCTGGAGCGCGTGGTGATCACGCCGTCGGAGACGCGCGCCATGCTCTGCTTCGACGCGCCGGACGGGGGCGAAAAAGAATGGCTTCTGATCGCGCCTGACGCCCACGATCTGTCCGACGGGGCCAGAGCGGCATGCCATCAGGTCGTCTATCCGGCGAGGTTGGCCGATCGCGGCGGCAGGGCCGAGCTGACCGTGACCGAGTTGGTGGGATTCGATCCGCTGACGGGGGACCAGACACGGCTCTCCGGGCCGTGGGTCTTCCGCTTCCAGGTGCCGTAAGGGCCGGGCTCGCGTAAGTTATGCCTGGAGCGCATCTGCGCTCCAGGTGCACCGACCTTCGTATGCCGCCGGGACACCCCGTCACACCGCGTGGGACCTGCGATGTGACGGGGCTGTCAATGCCCTGAGGTGCCGTGCATCGGCGCGGGCTCGCAGGCGCAATAGCTACGTTGCAGCGCCCGGATGATCGGAAAAGCGGACTTATCCGGGACCTCGGTCAGTATAGAAGAGCCCCTACCCTTCCCTTTATGGGCAAACTGCCTGTTACGATTTGGCCCGTGATGCGACATACTATATGGAGGACACCGGAGGTCGTTGCAGTATTTCCGTTCTTTCGGTGTTTGAATATATGCGGCCTCTAGGCTCCAGGGGGTTGTGTATGGCTGTTGTCGCCGATCATTCTACGACGGAGGACTTAACGATGCAAGGCCGCGAAATGCTACCTGTGCAAATCCGCCACCTGCTGATCGTTGGGATACTGCTGGCATGCCTGATCCGCCCGGCCCCCGCTATGGCTGACGTCGGGACGGTGTGGACGGCCCAGGGGACGGACATCAGCCCGGGGGAGGAACCGACCCAGGTGCAGATGGTCTCCGAGGCGGTGACGCTGTCCGTAGAGCCACAGGTGGCGCCGGACGACCAGAGCTCAGCGCGCCTGGATGAGCTGATGGTCGTCCACGTGGAGGCCGTCTTCCACATGATCAACCGTGGTGCGGAGGCCGAATCCCTTGACGTCTGGTTCCCCCTCACCACAGGCCTCGGGACTCATCATCTCTCTGTCGCGGACCCTCTCGCGCAGGCCGAGAACTTCCAGGCTTGGGTGAACGGAGAGTCCGTCCCCGTCACGGAGGCGCCGGGGCGGGATCTGCTAGGCGTCCGCGATTCGGTGCCCTGGGCCACGTGGTCCGTGACCTTCCCACCGGAGCAAGAGGGGCAGCTGCGGGTCACCTACGACGTCCATCCCATCGAATGGGGCGGCTGGGCCGTCGTCCATTACATCCTGGAGACGGGCGCCGGATGGTACGGCCCCATCGGTGAGGGGACCGTCACCTTTCACCTGCCCTACGAGGTGACGCCGATGAACGTCCAGCTGGCGGAGATCCGGGAGGCATACACCGGGGCCGGTCGCCCCTTCGACGTCGCGGTGGAGGGCAGCGACGTGACCTTTCGCTTCAGGGACCTGGAGCCGAAGCCCTCATCTCCAGACCGTCTCCAGGCGCTCGACCCGTTTCGCGAGACCGACAATCTGATCGTGCCGCTGATGCCGCCCACGGCCTGGGCCGAGATCGAGGATGCCCAAGCCGACGCGGAGGCCCATCCCGAGGCGATTGAGGCTCAGCTGCGCCTGGCGGAGGCCCTGGCAGCGGGCACCCAGCGGGTCAAGTGGTTTTCGGATACCGCGGCCAACGCGCTGCTTATCGAACGGACCGAGGCGGCCTATCAACGTGCGCTGGACCTGGCACCGGAGGACGTGGACGCGCGCGTCGCGTACCTGAAGTGGCTTGCTATCCCCAGATACTATGACGGAGAGGGCCCGACCTTGGGACCAGGATTCGACGCGCTCTTGGCCGAGACACAGGACCTGGCGCCCGGCGACCAGCGCGTGCGGCGCGTTGAGGTCTCCGCGAAGCAGTGGCGTGAGGACTTCGCGGCAACCAAATCAGGGGCCCCCGCCACCACGGTATTGATGCCGGCCTCGGGTTCGACCAACCGCGACGCTATCTGGGCCACGGCTGTGGCTCTGGTCGGGTTGATGCTGGTCCTATGGCGTCTGCGGAGATGAAGCAGATGATAGGTGCACTCGCGGACGGACGACGGAGCACCCTCACTGAATACATTCGGGGAGAGCGTGGGAGGCGAGCGAGACGACGGCTCTGGATGCTCGTCATCGCCGTGGGCTCGCTGGTCGCACTCTTGGCGGCGTGCTCCCGCACGCCGCCACCACCGGCCGGAAGCCCGGCGCGCCCTACCCTGACGCGCACGTCCTCGCCGGAGCCGACGACCCCATCTGCGACGCACACACCGACGCCTGAGCCAACACCCGATCCCGCTCCGCCCATCGAGAGCTCCGGGCCGGTCGAGATCACTATGGAGACCGACGCCCAGGACAGCGATCAGACTACCGTCTGTGTGCAGCATGCTGCGACGCGAGAGGAGCTCCTCTGCGTCACGGTGACGGATGCCTATCGGGACCACTATCATAGCGCTGAGTATCACGATGGCGTGCTCTACGTCATCCGACGCATCGGCGAAACTCAGGCCTCCGGCTGGTCGTGGACGGACGAGCTTTGGGCCTACAGCGCCGATGATAGGGAGGGAAGCAAGCTCTATGCGACGCGGGGCCTGGACTTTCGCACGGCGCCGGGCAACCGCCACATCGCAGTGCCCGACCGCGACCTGGACGCACTGGTCTTGCTGGACCGGACAGGGCGCGTGATGCAGACGGTGCCCGCTGAAGAGCTGAGCATTCAAAATCCCAAGGTGCGCGACCCCCGATCCCCGACCCTCACCCTGGAGGCGTGGTCCGAGGACGGTGGCACCTTCTGGGTCAGCCGCCTGTCGGGGCCGAGCCCGCAATCTTTCTTCGTCATCGATGCCGGTTCGCCGGTGGTGACGGGGTATGACATCTCCGACCTGGCCATTCCGTACGAGTATGATCTGAACCCCAACACGGGAGACCTCGTCCACAGCGACTGCCCGGTCTTCTTCGAGGTCGACGGCGCCGAGGCCTTTGCCGAGAGCGATCAGGCGGTCACGCTCTCTACCTACGACCTGGAGGAGGCGTCCGGCTGGCGCATCGCGACGTCGGTAGCTCGCTGCTTCAATCCCCGGTGGGTCGATGACTACACCGTCGAGTACGATGATCCCGAGGGTGAGGGACGGGTCACGACCGCTGTGGCAAAGGAGGCAGCGGAGGCAGAGGCGCTGCGTTCTTACCTCGCCGATGGAGTTCCGGCGGACGTGGCGGCGTGGGACGCGCACGCGCTGCCCAACGTCGACGTGACGCTGCCGGTGCCGCCCGGTTGGGTCATCATGGAATCGGACGAGATGGGCGACGTTGCCTACAGCGTGTCGTTTCGGCCGCCACTGTGGGACTCCCCCGCAACGTGCGGCTATCAATGCCCGGAACTCAGCGCGGTGGTCTACCGCGACGGCGTAAGCAGCACGCTGCCGGCGAGGGATGCGCTGCGTGACTGGCTCGACCGGCGGTCGACGCCAAAATCCTTCGGATCTGAGGTCCAGGACGATGCCATCCGGTTCTTCGGCGTCGAGGCCATCGAGGAGACTACACTGGGTGGGCTGCCCGCACTGGCCTTCTACCACGAAGCGATGGGCATCCAGATTGACCACGTGCTCACGGTCGTCGACGGTACGGTGATCGGCCTGGGCAGGTCACACGTGGGGCAGTTCGAACTAGGATCCATTCTTGAGGTGATCCGCAAGCACACGGTGGTCGGGGAGACGAGGGAGGACGCAATGAATAGCGTGCCGCGGGCAGCCTCGGCGACTCTTATCCTCCGCCTGCAGTCGAGGAATCATGAGGGACAGGCGCTTTCAGAGTACCGGAGGATCTGAGATATGAGATCTCGCAACCTGGTACGGATCCTCGCAGAAGAGACTTTCCGGGCGATCGCGATCTTCGGCATCCTCGCCTTTGGCGGCATGGTGCCTCTGATCTACGTGTTCAACCTACCGTTCCGGCCGGCTCTTCTGGCAACGTTGGGCATTGTCGGGGCGGTATTTGTCGTGATGATCATCGCGCGCCTCAGGGCCGGGCGCGAGGTCAAGCTGCGGTGGCGTCGTCTAGGCCTTTTCCTCGTCGCGACAGTGAGCACAAGCTTTCTGGCCTTGTGGCTCTCCGGCCCCACGGCCGGCGGGGCCCTACGGGCCAGTGTGGTTGAGCGCCTCCGCGGCGAGACGCCTGAGGCCAAGATCGAGGCGTACGCGGACGCAGTCCTGGACGGTGACGAGGAGGCCGCACTAGCGGCGTGGAAGGCGCCGGCTGAGGACCGCGATGACGAACAGAGCGACGCCCTGCGCCAGCGCCGTCAGGAAGTGACGCGCGACTTGATCGCGGCTGACCTCGACTCCGAGTACATGACGACGCGCATCGAGTGGTGGTCGACCTGCTGCGAGCCCGGCCCGACGTGCAATGCCCGCAACGCCGGCGGCGCGCGGGCGCACGTCCAGTTCATGGATCGGGACGGTCGTCCGGTCGCCTACGTCTTCGACGTCTTCCACCAGGATGGTCCCTATTGGGGAGCCGCGGCGGGCTATCGGGCGCGACGCTGGGCGCTCTACGACGTCTACCCGCGCGCCGAGGAGCCCCTCTACTGGCGATGGGTCTACACACCACATGTGGACTATCTGACCTGGCCCCCTGAGGCCACGGCGGCTGCGCCATGAGAACGACGGGCGGTCTGGCCGACTACAATCGCCAGGTATTGGCCTGCCAAGGGGAGGCCTTCACCCTGGCCGCCTACCTGCTGGCGGACGACGGGGCCGCTGACGCCGCCGTGCAACAGGCCTGCCTCAGGGCTTACCAGCGCCACCACCGCTCACCTGACACGCCTGTACGCCTGCTGATCTTCAGAGAGGTGATCGGCCTCTGCGCACGTCCTATGGGGCAGGGAGTCGGCGGGCCGCTCGGTGCTCTGCTGGACCTGACATCCCGCGAGCGGCAGTCGCTGTTGCTGGTCGACCTGCTGGGACTCTCCTACGCTGAGGCGACAGAGGTGCTCCGGTGCACCCAGCGCCAGCTAACCCGCTGGCTGGCCAGCGCGCGATCCTCCTTGGGGCAGTGCGCGGAACGGGGCGGTAGAGCAGAGCTCCCCTCCAACTCAGAGAAGCCATCCCCCGTCAGCGCCTGAGCTGCTCGCCCGAAGCCGCGGGTCCTGTCGCCCGTCAGTATGGTCACAAGCCCGACCAACAGCACCTCACTCCGCCAGTTGTCATTCCGACCCTTTGCCTCGAAAGTAGCCGCATCACGAGATCCGATATACAATACGGATGTCGCCCATCCACCACCGCCCACCGTCCCCCTCCTGTCATACACTCTTGGACGGGATACGGGCGTTGGCGGAGGCGCGAAACCCACGGAAAAGTAGGCCGTAGAAGACACGTATCTGAAGGGAGGTTCCCATGGCTGCGAAGAAGATCCTGATGCTCGTTGGTGATTTCGTGGAGGACTACGAGGTGATGGTGCCCTTCCAGGCGCTCCAGATGGTGGGACACACGGTCCACGCCGTCTGCCCCAACAAGGCCGCCGGTGACACGGTGCGCACGGCGGTGCACGACTTCGAGGGCGATCAGACCTACAGCGAGAAGCCCGGTCATAACTTCGCGCTGAACGCGACGTTCGACGACGTCAAGACGGAGGACTACGACGCCCTGGTCATCCCCGGTGGGCGCGCGCCGGAGTACATCCGCTTGAACGAGGACGTGCTGGCGATGGTGCACCACTTCGCCGAAGCCGACAAGCCCATCGCGGCGATCTGCCACGGTCCTCAGGTGCTGGCGGCTGCAGGCGTCCTGGAGGGGCGGGAGTGCGCGGCCTATCCGGCGGTCGGGCCCGACGTGACGAACGCCGGCGGCGAGTACCAGGGCATCGGCGTGGACGAGGCGCATGTCGACGGGAAGCTGGTCACCGCGCCGGCGTGGCCTGCCCATCCGGACTGGCTCGCCAAGTTCCTAGAGGTATTGGGGACGGAGATCATACTGTAGAGGCCATAGGAGGCCAAGATGACCGTACGACCCGTGGCGCGCTTGATCAAAGCGAAGCCAACGCTCGAGGGTGCAGGGGTGCACCTGCACCGCGCCTTCGGCTTTGGAGATACGACAGAATACGACCCCTTCCTCCTGCTCGACGACTTCCGCAACGACATCCCCGAGGACTATCTGGCGGGCTTCCCGTGGCATCCGCATCGCGGGATCGAGACCATCACCTACGTGCTCGCCGGCACCGTGGAGCACGGCGACAGCCTGGGCAACAGCGGCGTGATCGGCCCGGGCGATGTCCAGTGGATGACGGCGGGGAGGGGCATCATCCATCAGGAGATGCCCAAGGGCGACGCCGCAGGCCGGATGCACGGATTCCAGCTCTGGGCCAACCTGCCGGCTAAGCTCAAGATGACGGCGCCTCGCTACCAGGGCGTGACGGCAGCCGAGATTCCCGTCGTCACCGACGACGATGGGACCGAAGTCCGCGTCGTGTGCGGCGCGTATCGCGAAATAAAGGGCCCTGTCGAGGGCGTGGCAGCGGATCCAATCTATCTTGACGTCTCCGTGCCGCCACGCACGCGGAAGGCACTGCCGGTGGAGGCCGGCCGTCACGCATTCGCCTACGTCTTCGCCGGCTCGGGCAGCTTCTGCGACGCCTCGGGTCCCCTAGCGGTGCCCACCGAACCCGCCGGTTGGCACGACACGAGCCCGCCGAGAGAGGCAGACAATCGCTCCCTCGTACGCTTCGGCGAGGGTGATGAGGTCGTCGTCGAGGCCGGCGAGGAGGGGATCCGCTTCCTCCTCGTCTCCGGGAAGCCCCTGCAGGAGCCCGTGGCCTGGTATGGCCCCATCGTGATGAACACGCAGGAGGAGCTCCAGCAGGCCTTCGAGCAGATCCAGGCGGGCACGTTCCTGGACGGATAGCGGCGCGCCGGAAAGGGGATCAGGATGACAGAGACAGAGCGTTTCACCTTTGAGGCCTATCCGAGTCGAGAGGTGCGCCTGGGCGACTTGGAGATCGCGCGGGCCCTACCGCTTCGCCAACGGCGCACCGTCGGTCCGTGGTGCTTCCTCGACCGCTTTGGCCCCCTGTCGTTCGATGAAGGGAGGCCTATAGACGTCGCGCCGCATCCCCACATCGGTCTGCAGACGGTGACGTGGCTCCTCGCAGGTGAAGTGCGACACGACGACAGCCTCGGCTATGAGGCTATCGTCGCACCCGGCGGCGTCAACGTGATGACGGCGGGCCGGGGTATCGCCCACGCGGAGCGGACGCCGGTCGA
>CAZPJP010000082.1:0-6290 GCA_964586915.1 uncultured Anaerolineales bacterium | reverse complement strand
AAGGCGGGGGCCGGGTGCTGCTCCTCGGCGGGCCGCCCTTTCCCGAGGAGATCCTGATGTGGTGGAACTTCGTGGCGCGCACCCCCGAGGAGATCGCCGAGGCCCGGGCCGACTGGGAAAACCACCGCCGGTTTGGCGAGGTGACAGCCTACGACGGCCCGCGCCTGGAGGCGCCGAGTCTCGGGAAGCTGGCGCCGCCGAACCCGGTGAGCTAGGCCACCGCCTCAGTGGATACAGAGGTATACTACCAGTATAAGCGAGAGGGGGCCCTACGCATAGGCTCCCGTACCTTGGTGCCAGTAAGCTTGCGTACTCTCCGTGCACCCCGAGGTGAGGACATGAACACAACCGACATTCGTGAAGCATTGCACAGGCAAATAGATCGTCTGCCAGATGAGCTGGTTGAGGAAATCGCCGATTTCACTCTCTTTATTACAGCCAGGCGGCAAAGAGCTGTGGCGTATGGGGAATGGGACGATGCGCAATGGCAGGCTTTCGTGCTGGAGCAGTTCTTTCGTGAGGACGACGAGGTCACCTACTCACTGCAAGATGCCAAAGAGGTCTATCATCCGTGAAGCCAGGTGACCTCGTTCTTATCCGCTTTCCCCGTACCGACCTTCGAGCGGGCAGGCTGCGTCCTGCGTTGATTGTCGCTGTGACGCCTGGACACTACGTTGACCTGCTGCTCGCCCTTGTTTCGTCGCGCACCTACCAGGCAATAGCCGGATTTGATGAGATCATTGATCCGTCCGATCCAGACTACACAAGCTCGGGCTTGAAGGTTCGCTCGGTCATACGGCTAACGCGACTGGCAACTGTCGAACCGTCTGTGGTAGATGCTCGGCTGGGCACGATCTCGCTTGAGCGTCTTCACCGCGTCAGAGGGAGATTAGCCGACTGGCTAGCTGGCGACACAGACCACGGGTCTGTGGGATAGGCAGCTCCACACATCCCCCCCACTGTCGAGCTTCTTTGTGTCACGCGTTGATGCGTTTTGCAGGACGTAGCGTGATGTGAGACCGGTTGGGCCGCTATGGGTTCAGCCACCGTCAACCCCCTACGCCCGGAGCGATGCCAGCACCGCGTTCAGATATCCGATGCTCTCGGCGGCGATGATGGCGCTGCGGCTCACAGGGTATTGTGAGGCGCCGATGATCTCCAGATTGACGGGGCCGTCGTAGCCGCTCTCCATCAGGACGCGGCAGTAGCCGAAGAGATCGATCTCGCCGCGACCGCAGGCCTGCTCCTCGGCCGCCCCCGGTGCCGGGCCTGGCCCCGAGTCGCGGATGTGGATGTGACGCACGCGGGAGATCACCTCAGCAAGCGCCTCGGCTGGTTCCTCGCCGCCGCGGTAGATGTGGCTGGGGTCCATATCGATCCCGAAGCCCGGCGAGTCGATCTCCGCCATGGCTCGAAGCGTCGTCGGGGTATTGTAGATCGAGGTGCCGATATGCGCTTTCACACAGAGACAGAGTCCGTGCGCCTCCGCCTCCTCGGCGAGTGTCGCCAGCCGGGCGATGCAGGCGTCGAAGTCCTCCGCCACGCCCTCCTTGCCCGAGGGCCCAACGTTGATGATGGGGATGCCCAGGGCCTCACCGGCCTCGAACGCCTGCCGTATCCGCACCTCGTCCAAGGGACCCACCTCCATCGCCGTGATCGGCAGATCGAACTCCTCCCGGAGCTCGCGGATCAGAGGGGCGTCCGCCCGCCAGTCCGCCAGGTGCAAATGCTCGCCCAGGGGATCGCCGAAGGCCCCGAAGCCGTCCAAGGCCGAGATCTCCAGTCCATCGTAGCCAGCCCACTTCGTGTGCTGGAAGGCCGTCCGCAGGTCGTGTCCGCCGAAGAGCACCGAGTTTACACCGAGTAGCATGAGATTATCTCCTTTGTGGTATCCATCCCTTTGTCGATCATAATGCCAGTAGAAAGACAGTCAAAACCGGCCTCGTTGAACATCACACAAGGGAGGGGCGCCTTGAGCGCTTACCACGGCTAGGCGGTTGTGATACACTGGCAACGCCTATGAGCTCGGATGTGAATAAGGAGATGATCTATGCTGAACCGTAACCGCATCATCCGTGGGATCGCCGCTGCGCTGCTGATCCTCATCCTCGTCTATGTCGGCCTCGGTCTCGGCTTTCACATCATATGGACCCGCGCACAAGCGGCCTGCCGGGCAGAGCAGGCGGCGCGGGGCGAGTTCGTCGAGCCCGAGGTCTTCGGCGGCGTGCTGGGCCTGGCCTTCGACGTCACCTGGTGGCCCGTCTACGCGAGGGCGAACATCCGCCACTTCGGGGATCCCTTTTCGACCCCCTGCACGCGGGGAGAGGACGGCCCCTCTGACGCCGCCTTCCTCGACGCCAGCCGCCAGGCGCTGGGCGAGCTCGGGCTCGACTGGGAGGAGCACGCGCTCACAGGACCGCCGGCGCCGGAGCCCCTTACCTTTGAGCCCGTGGAGGGCACGCAGGCGGCGATCCTGGCCCGGCACGAGGACCAGCGGGCGATACGGGCCGCCTCGCCTATGGCGTGCATGAGCAGAACCGCCGGCCCCTTCTTGAGCGCCGAGCCGTACACCGCCACCACGAAGACGGTGGAGGCCGATGCAGGCCGGCAGGTTATCGCCCAGGTGTTCCGCGCCGGGCGCCCCATCTATACGCTTCCCCTCGGGGACCCGTGCGCGGTGACGCCGCTGTGGGGACTGTGGGTCGACGGCGACGAATGGATACTGGAGGTCGCCCACGTCGAGGCCCGCGAGATGGTGGACGGCACCAGCGACCGCGTCGCCATCGACTGCGTCGCCACAGGCGAGATCATCCGGGACGGCGTCGCCCTAGACGAGGCCCGGGGCTACGAGGAGAGCTTCGGCTACCAGCAGATGGACGGCGCCCCCTTCTACTTCTTCCGCAGAGAGGGCGTATGGGGCGTCGTCTATAAGGGCCAGGAGGTGCCGTTGGGTTACACCCACATCCCCCACCATCAGTGCTGCAGCGGAGCCGAGCTCAACCCGCGCCGCTCGCGCAGCATGGTCGCCTTCTTCGCGCTGCGGGACGACGTGTGGCACTACGTCGAGATCGGGGCGTTTGCGCCGGAGTGACCGCGCGATTGCGTCCCAGGAGGCCGCGTATGGACGAGACACAGACCCAAGACCGCATTCTTTTGGTCGACGACGACAAGGCCATCATCGACAACCTGGCGCCGCTCCTCGAGCGGGCCGGCTTCGCCGTCGCTGTCGCCGCTAACGGCGAAGCCGCTCTCGATCAAGTCACGCAGCTCGCTCCCGATTTGATCGTCCTCGACGTGTTGATGCCCAGGATGAACGGACGGGAGGTCCTGCGGCGGCTACGCCAAGAGGGCGACTGGACGCCCGTCATCCTCCTCACCCGCGTCGGCGAAGCGACGGAGCGGGCGATGGCGCTGGAGGAGGGCGCCGACGATTACCTCAACAAGCCGTTCGACCCCTATGAGTTGGTGGCGCGCATCCGGGCGGTGCTGCGGCGGCGGGCTGGGGCGCCCACGCAGCGCCCCCTGGCGATGGCGACCCGGCTGCGCGCTCGCGATGTCGTCCTCGACCGCACCGCCCGGCGCGTGGACCAGGACGGGCAGGGGTTGGAGCTGACGGCGCGGGCCGTTGCCTTGTTGGAATACATGATGCTCCACGCCCAGGAGGTCCTGACGCGCGAGCGACTGCTGGACGCGGTCTGGGGCTGGGACTACCCTGTCGCCACGCGGGCCGTCGACGCCCGCGTCGCCGAGTTGCGTCGCGCCCTGAACGACGATCCCGACGCACCCCGCTTCATCGAGACGGTGGTGGGCCAGGGCTATCGCTTCGTGGCGCCCGTGGAGGCCGCGCCGTGAAAGCGAAGGTGTGGCGTCAATGGTGGCCCCTCGGCCTGAGCCTCGCGCCGCTGGGGCTGGGGCTGTTGGCAGCACTCCTGTGGCAAGCGGGCCTCTTCCCCAACCCCGTGCTGACGCTGCGTCTGCGCGTCGACACAGGGACGCTGCTCCTGCTCGGCGGCGCGGCCCTGACGTTGCTTGGCCTGCCTACGGCGCTAGTGGGTGTGATCGCCGCGCGCCGCCGTGCGCGCGATCTGGAGGCGGCCCGCGCCGCCTGGGAGGACGACCGCCGCCGCTTCCTCCGCCGTCTCGATCACGAGCTCAAGAACCCGCTGACGGCCCTCCGCGCTGCTCTCGCCAACCTGACCTCCTTGCCCGACGGCCCGGAGCGAGACGCAGCCCGCGCCAGCGTCGAGGCCCAGCTCCTCCGCGTCAACCGCCTGGTCGGCGACCTGCGGAAGCTGGCTGAGCTGGAGCAGCGGAGCCTCGATCGGGGCCCCATCGACGTGGGCGCGGTGCTCTCCGAGGTGGTCGATCTGATGGAGGGCGCGCCCGAGCGCGACCTCACCCTAGCCCTGCCCCAAGCGCCCTGGCCGCTGCCGCCGGTCTCCGGCGATCGCGATCTGCTCTTCCTGGCCTGCTATAATCTGGTGGAAAACGCCTGCAAGTTCACGCGGCCCGGCGACGCCATCGAGGTACGCGCCTTCGAGGACGGGCACTGGCTCGTCGTCGAGGTCGCCGACACCGGCCCCGGCATCTCCGATGAGGATCTTCCCCACGTCTTCGAGGAGCTCTATCGCGGCACGGACGACGGCAACATTGAGGGCAGCGGGCTGGGGCTTGCGCTGGTGCGCACCGTGGCCCGGCTCCACGGCGGCACCGCCACCGCACGCAGCCGCGCTGGGGAGGGCACCGCCGTCACGCTGCGGCTCCCGCTCGCGCAGCAGCGGCCCCCGCTTGCGTGACAGCGGCATCTCGATGTGATGAAGCTGTTACGCCGCATGTTAACCCGGTTACCGGCCGATCATACGAAATCACGGACACTCGGGCATCATGAGGGCATATCGAGAGCACAAGACCCTAAGCGCTTGTCCGGAGGAACCCATGATACGCAGATTGAGCGCCATCGCTGCGCTAACCCCGTTGCTGTTGCTGCTGGCCGTCGGTTGCGCCGGTACCCTTGAGCTCCAGGTGGAGACCACACCGGGACCCGAGGCCACCATCACCGCGTTGGAGGCCAAGGCCGCCGACCTGAGCACCCGGATCGCGGTTGCCGAGCCCACCCCCACCCCGGTCGTGGGCCAGGGCCAACTGGCCTATGTGCACGGTGGCGATATCCTGATCAAGACGCTGCCCAATGGCGCGCCGCAACGCCTCACCGATGACGGGCGCAACAGCAGCCCGCTCTGGTCGCCCTCGGGGAGGTGGCTTGCCTATCTCAAGGACACCGCCCTCTGGACCGTCGCGCCCGGCAAGGGACCCCCTCACCTGCTCGGCGACCCCGTCAACCAGGTGGCATGGTCGCCGGTGGAGGACCGGCTCGCCTACATTATCGGCTCGGGCACCTTGCGGCTCATCGTCGTCGATCCCGACGGCACGCACGAGCGCGTGCTCCTCCCTCCCGCCGGGGAGACCACTCAGGGGCAGGTGACCCGCATGGCTTGGAGCCCCGATGGCGCGTGGATTGCCTACCAATGGAGCCAGGGGCGGGAGGCCCAAGGCCTCTGGAAGATCCCGGCGGACGGCGGCGAGCCGATCGCGCTCTATGACAGCGGCGTCCCCGACAGGGGCGACGCGCTGCTGGCCGGGTGGACTGCCGATGGCGCCTACCTCCTCTTCTGGCAAGGGGAGACCCTCTCGGCTTCTATGCTCGCCGATGGCGTTCCCGTCTATGCGCTGCCGATGGAGGGCGGCGAGCCGGTGGAGCTGGCCGACGCCGTCCTCTACCACCGCGACTTCGTCAGCCCGGCGCCCGGTGAGGCGCGCGTGGCCCTGATCCAAGGCGGCGGTCGGGGGACGTGGTGGAATAAGGCGCTGCGCGTCGTCGAGCTCCGCGACGGGGCTGTGGAGGTCATGCCGGAGACGACGACCTCGAACCGGGCCGCGAGCTCGCCATCGTGGTCGCCGGACGGGGAACGGATCGCCTATGTGGCGATGCCGGACCGGGGCGATCTCGTGGGCGGCGACGACGCCATCGAAGGATTGATGGCGCGACGCCTCTGGGTCAGCGACATCAACGGACGCGAGCCTCACCCTCTCACAGACAACGGGCCCTATCGGGACGAGTTCCCGCTCTGGTCGGCCGATGGTCGACATCTCCTCTTTATAAGGATGGACAGCGAGGGCGCGGCGTCGCTCTGGTGGATGGACGTCGATGGGAGCCAACCCATGCGGGCTACGGAGGGGCTCGGCCCTGTCCCTGGCCCTGCCGACCCCCGATTCGGCTACTACGGCCATGT
>CAZPJP010000081.1:0-16653 GCA_964586915.1 uncultured Anaerolineales bacterium | reverse complement strand
ACCTGATCCGGTCACCAGACGGAGGTCTCTGTCGACGAGATAGACCTGCCAGTGCCGATCCAGACCTGCGCGATCCACGAGGCTTCGCCGCATCCAGTCCAGGTCAAGCTCCGCTACCATGACGCCAACGGCCTGGTCACTCCCATCGCGCAACGGAGCCGAGAGCGTCAGGAACGCGCGCGCCGTTTCCGGTGAGATCAGCGCTTTACCCGTGTAGATTCCGCTCAGGCCTTGCACGAAGTACGGCTCGCTCTCCCGAGAGCCACCCTGGCGCGCCTCATCGGTGGAAACGACCACGCGCCCATCGGGCGCCAGCAACAGAGAAAGGTCACGCATGCCAGCCTGTTGGCGCACGGTCGTGCTCAGAAAGGTGGAGAGCTCTTCATATGCATCTGTGTCACCGGCATCAGAGGCCGTCTCACGACTCATGGCCTCACCCCACCGGCGCACAGCAGCGGACTCTGTGATGAGCAGCACCACGTCACGCTGGGCGCCGACCCAACGAGCCATCTCGTCACGCTTGGCGCTGGCAACGGCCTCAAGCTGGGACAGCAGCGCTTCGCGCTGCAGATCGAGCGTCAGCCAATAGGCTGTCCCCGCCACAAGGCCCACCGCCAACAGACATAGGGCGCTCAACACGAGGATCCCGCGCAGCGTGAGACCTCTGGACTTGGTGAGCACGAGCGGTGTAGCGTTCACGCGGGACGGGGCGTCTACGTGCGTGGATCTCATTCGTCTACCCCTGCCACTCCAAACGTGAGGGCTCTTGACTCAATCATCGGATCCTCCCTCGAGGGGCGCCTGAGGCGCAGCTGTCCGGGGTGCCTCTCCATCTGGCGGGCGCTTCTCATCCGGCCCTGGACGGGACGGTCCTTCAGAATACATCTGGATCAGCCCCTCGCGGGCGCCCAAGGCACGTCCTAACGCGAGCACCGACGTACGCAATATCGCTGCAGGATCCGTCGAGCGCCGCAGGCGCGTACCGAGCGCCAGGAGCTGGCGCTCTCGCTCGGCTCGACGCGACGCCACTTCGAGCAACTGACCACGCTCCAACGCCGTCCCAGTCATCTCCATCACCAGTTGATGAAGTCGGCGCTCGGGGCCGCTGAACCGGTGCAGCACAGGATAGAGGATGATGATGACCCCTTTGGACGCTCCACGGCCCCCGAGAATCGGAACGAGGGCAAGGCTTGAGATAGCGGCCCCCTCCCCTATGAGGGAAGAAGCGGAGGGGAGCACCTCAGAGTCGAGCCGTAAGGCCGCCAGCACCCGGCGCATCTCCGGGCTGACCGACTCGCGGACATCACCGTCAAGGGCGTCCAAATCCTCAATCCACAGCGGAGTATCCAACGCGAGCCCCATAACCGCCACATCCAGGAGGCCTTCCGGCGCAAGCCCGCGATCCGTACGGGCATCCCCGTGATGCCCACGGGCAGCGTCGAGCGTGTCCGCCTCCAGATCATCGAGGATCTCGCCGCGCGCCTCCGCGACAATCTGAAGCGCCGAGGCGCCGTTGCTGTCATCCAAGCGGCTAGGTGCCCGTACGATCAGCACGCGCTCGGGTCGGAATGCTCCCAATGCCTCTAGAACCACCCGATACGTCTCAGACGCCGTCTCCACTACCGCCAGGCGGTTAGCAGTGCGATAGAACGGACTCGCAGCCTCAAGCACCGCGGCCTCCTGGCTCAGCCGCCGTGCGCTGTCGATCGCCAACGCTAACTGCCCGGCCAGTCGCTCCAAGAGCGCGATATCCTCGTCCTGAAAGGCACCCGTTTCAAATTCCGCGACGGTTAGAACGCCGACAACTTGCCCGGCCACCGTCAGGGGAAGCCCCAGCGCCGACTGCGCCTGGGAGAAGCTTGCAGCCCTCAGTGTGTGGCCATCGAGCTTCGCCTGTGCCTTCTCAACAACCCGTCCTGGGAGCGTCTCGCTGCCCCTGTGCACTCTATAGCCACGGAGCGCCATCGCTTTTCCCTCAGGATCGGATGCCCCGACCAGCGTCACCCAGTCGTCGACCTCATCGGCCCGACGGGGCGATCCTGCAAGGTAGATAAGCACCTCATCGAACGCGAAACGCTCCGCAACCGCCTCCGCCGACCGGTTGAGCAAGCCACTCAGATCCGAGACAGTTATGAACTCCCGCGCCACCGACAGGGCGGCGTCGAGTTGGGAGACGCGGCGCTCCAGAGTTGCATTCGTCTCCTGCACTTGCTTGAGGTGGCTCGACATGGTGCGCCGTTTCTCCGACAAGAGCCAGGTCGATTTGTATGCCTGCTCGACGGCATTTGCCGACCGACGGACGAGCTGCTGAGCAAAGAGCACAACCAAAGCGCTGCATAGGGCGAAAAGACCCCAGCCGGCAACCATACTACTCAGCGAGGCGTGAGAAGCCGGAAAGATCGACCGATCCCACCCCAGAGCAATAGCCCCGATATAGGCGCCAAGAACCGCGCTTGCCACCGCCAGCACTACAGAACCAGCCTGACAATCCAGGAAAAGCGCAGCCAGCGCAGCGGAAACCAGGAACGCCAAGTGCGCCTGCCCATCCCAGCCGCGCGCGGCGAGATCAAGCAGACCGACCAGAAAGAGCGCGGAGGGGAGCGCTAAAGCCTGCAGTCTCCGGGAAGCCCGGCTCCGTGCACCCAGCAGGAGCAGCCCAAGTCCGAGCACAACCAAAGGCGCCAGCCAGAGGCGCTGAGCATAGTAAAGGTACACCACCGCTAGCACCGCCAAAGGAACAGCAGCGATGGCCGCTGCGCGCGTCACCCGTGCCACCAGCGACCTCGATAGGTTCTCAGCCCGGGTCGCTGCGGCCGCGGCAACCTCTAACTCAACTTGGTGCGTGGTCTCATCTTGCATAGATAAGCGCCTTGGTCCAGACTTCGGCAACTCAAAGTACGATAGGGCGGCTCTAGAGCCCGGCACTCGCTGTGAGGCCCGCGATCCGGCTAAGGATCTACGGCCCCGAGAGCAACCACATTAGCTGCGTCCCAGTATCTCCTGCCCGTTGTCATAGACCGGAACGGAGAACGTGAAGAGACTGCCCTCCCCCATCTCACTGTCCACCCAGATCCGGCCTCCGTGTAGCTCCACGAACTCCTTGCAGAGCGCCAATCCCAATCCAACGCCCTCCTGATCGCGCCCCCCGTTGCTCTGTCCGGTGATGTCTACAGGCGGACCTGTGGTGTCTACAGGCGGACCTGTGGTGTCTACAGGCGGAGACGGAAGCATGGCCGCCGGTCTATGTCTGCTGCCCTTCTCAAAGTGCGCGAAGATGCGTTCGCGATCCTCCAAGGGGATGCCCACACCGGTATCGCTGATGGTCACAAAAACCTCGCCATCGTTGGTCCAAGCCCGGATACCGATGCACCCCTTCTCGGTGAACTTGGCAGCATTGTTGAGCAAACGAATCAGAATCTGTCGCAGGCGAGCGGGGTCGGCAGCCAGCTTCGGCAAATCTTGAGGCACATCGCACATCAGCTCAACCGGCTTTCCGCGCACCAGCGCACCAGCCGTCGGCATAATGTCCTCGACAAGCTCCGGCAGGTCCACGGGTTGCAGACGTAACTCCATAAGGCCAGCCTGAATCTCCGAGATCGCCAGTATATCCTTGATCAGGGCATGCAGCCTCTGACTGCCCTCATAGATCTGGCTCAGATCCTCTTGTTGTTGCTGGGTGAGCGAACCGTCAATACCCTTGATGAGCAGGCGGGAGAACCCGATGATCGTGTTCAGGGGCTCCATAAGCTCGCGGGACATATTCGCCAGGAACCGCGCCTTGAACGCCTCCGCCGTCTCCAGATGCTCCATAGCCATACGTTCGCGCTCATAAGCACGGGCGTTCTCCAGAGCGATCGTCACCTGATTCCCCAGGGCCTCAAGCACCTCGACCTCATCCTGCTGGACGCCTTCGTGCGCGGTCGTCATGACCACGATAACCCCGACAATGCGATCCTCCATTTTCAGAGGGACAGCGACCTGACTGGCGACCCGAGCGTACCATCCATACTCATCGCTTCCCAGCTCGCTCCGAGGAAGCTCCTGGGTATCCACATGCGCTCGACCGTTGCGCAGCGCCCGCCCGACGACCGAGCCATCACCGGCCTGGAAGGACGGGGGCCACGGACCATGCCCGTCAACACCATGGGGCCCGTCCCCTCGCGCGGCATCCGCGGAGGCTGGCGGGCTGGAGGCCTGCAGGCGCGCCTCCCGTCCTCCGGGCGCAACCAGGTAGACCGCCACTGAGGAGTAGACAAAATGATTGCGGATCAGCTCGGTCACCTGCATCAGCAGGAGCTCAGGATCTCGGATCGACGTGATCGCCTGGCTCACTTCCTGGCTTGCCTGAAGGTGCAGAGCGCGGCGCTGGATCTGGTAGTTCGCCCGCTGCAGGCGCTTGGTACGCTCCACGACTTTCGCCTCCAAGTCGCTATAGAGCGCCTTGAGCTCCGAAGCCATCTCGTTGAAGACGTAGGTCAGGATGCCGATCTCATCACGCGACCGCACTGGCAGGTGTTGGTCCAGGTCCCCCTCCGCCATAGCCACCGCGGATTCCGTCAAATTGATGACAGGACGGGTAATCTGCCGGATGACCACCGCCGCGATCGCTGTCGTACCCAGCGCGACCGCAAGGACGAGCGCAATCAGGGTCGTTACGATGCGCTCTGTCGAGACCATCATCTCGGACTTAGCCTGTTCAACCAAGATCCCCGCCTCCAGATCAGGCAAGGGATAGTAGGCGCCGATCACATCTTGCCCGCTTTGGTTCTGGTAGAGCGCGTACCGGGGCCCCGCAGCAGCCTCCGAGGCAAGCGGCATCGCACTCACCTCCCCACTCGGCCAGAGCTTCGACCTGTAGACAAGGCTAACCCTGCCTACGGGTACGATAGGCCTGGCAGCGTCCACAGCACCGGCAGACGCCACGGACGTCGCCGCCGCAGGCTGCGCATCGGTCTGCAAAACCGTCTCGATTGCTGAAGCCTCCAGGCAAAGCACAGCCACTCGGCCCGTGTGCCCCGCCGGCGAGGACGCCGCCACTATAACCGCAGCAGACGCAGTCGTCCCGGGCTCGGCTTCGACGAGGATCAGCTGCGCCTGCCCCGTTCGCTGCTCCGGCCGGACGTCTGCATCCTCAGAGGTCAGAAGATGAGACGCACCGGATAGGGAGTTCAATCCAGCAGCGATAGGCTCGCATCGACCCGCCGACCACATCGGCTCCCCGGCACGACTCAGAATCGCGAGGCCCGCAACGTCAGGGATGTGGTCGTCAAGCGCCGCCCACCACGCTCCATAGGCACCGTCCGGCGGATCCTCTCTCAGCGCCGGAGAGGAGAGCAGGTTGGCCTGAAGCCCCTCAGTCCAGCGCCGGAGCACATCGCCTTTGAGAGCCGCCACAGCGAGTAACCGTGCGGCAACCTCCTCCTCGACACTATGGCGATTCTGCTGAGCCGCATAGGCCCCAATCACAGCCAGGGGTACAATCGTCAGGATCAGGAAGGCAGTGAGCAACGTCCTGCCCAACCCGCCTCGCATGCCCGTCGTGGGAACGCTAGGGGGCTTGCGGGCAGACATCGTGTCACGAGCTACTCCCGCTCCCATGCCTCCTCACTTCGCGCGATCCGTCCAGCCCGGTCGCAAAAGCGATCCAGAGCGTGAACGTCTAGCGCGCCCACGGATCCGCCGCCAAGATCACCTAAATCCGCCCCGCAGGCATAGCTGAAATGCGCGTGCGATACCGTCGCTGTCACAGCCACACCCGGCACGCGCTCAAATCTGGGTCTCGCCCTCAAGGAACTGCGCTACCTGGGAAGGAAGCGCATCCACGTCAATCGGCTTCGGGATATAGCCGACGCAGCCCGCCGCCAGTGTCTTCTCGCGGTCGCCCTGCATCACGTTGGCCGTCATCGCGACGATAGGCACATCCGTGAGATCAGGATGGGACCTCATACGGCGAGTCATTTCATAACCATCCACATCTGGAAGATTGATATCCATAAGGATAAGGTCAGGCTGTTCCGCCAACGCCACCTCAAAGCCGGCTGCACCGTCTCCAGCTTCGAGCACGTCGTATCCCTCCGCTACGAGGACCCGCTTCACCAGCAAGCGATTAGAGGGGCTGTCCTCAATGTAGAGAATCCTCATCTTCACCTCGCTCGAGCTTATGAGTGCGCCGCGGCCATCACTCCCATTATAGCATAGCATAGTTATAAACAAACCAGATTTTCATAACCATTCGGTTAAGGTTCAGCAAAGCGCGTTCGCAATTTCTAACTTAACGGCGTCCACCTATGACCCTCGCGTAGAGGCCCAGGAGAAGCAATCCCAGGAGACTCAGGCCTATACCCCAGAAAAACGGCCGGGAGCGATACGTCAAGGTCACACGCCAATCCCCAGGCTCAATCGCCACCGCTCGAAAGAGGATGTCGGCACGCAGGACCGGTAACGGGGACTCGGGGAACGCACCAGAGGTATCATCCGCGGACTCCCCTGGAACCCGACTCGTGACCTGGGCCTCCCAGCCCGGATACCACGCGTCGGTCAACAGCAAATGCCCTGGCTCCGTTGTCGTCACGTCGATCACAACCTCATCGGAGCTATGGCGCACCACCGTGACCTGCTGCGCCGGGCCCGCGGCGCTATCTTCTGCATCACGGCACGAATCTGCCGCCAAGCCGTCAGCGATGTGGAGAACCAGCGTGTCGGACGGATCGAAGTCACGGTCGCGCATCAGCTCGAGGGCCTCCGCGTCGGATCGCGCCAACACGCAATTGTGGACGAGGCGCGCCCGGGCTGGCGGGCTCACATCCTCGTAGATCTTGACATCGCCAGAGTGGATCAGCCAATATTGGTCAGACAGGACCAGAGGATAGAACGCGTCCAGTCGCTCATCGCGCAGACTCACGCCCTTGAGCATCAAAGCGCCCTGCTCCGCCGTGAAAGTCAGCGCCTTCACGTGGGCCGCTGCCTCCCACCGGATCCAATGGGCAACGTCGGTCGTCGCCGAGGGCGGAAGCTCAAAGATCAGATCGCGCTGGTCAGCCAGATCAAGCCGCACCGTGCCCCCCTGTCCTTCGTAGAGAAGGCCCAGCGCATCCGCCGTAAACTCCTCGGGCAACCACGCAACACTCAGAGTCTCCCCCTCCGCTAGCTCGGGCTGGAACTGACGATCGTACAGGGTCTCATCGATCCAGACATCGGTTGTCTTGTCCGTCAGCAGAAACTGGACATTCAGCAGATCAAGCCACCGCGCCTCGGGGATGGCAGCGAGATTCTCCCGCAAGCGCCCGTCCGACGTACCGGTCGGCAGCAGCAGCTGCGAGAACGTCGAGTAGTGACGCAGTGGCAACAGACCACCATCGTAGCCATCGACGGCTGGCACTCCAAAAGCAAGCGGCAGGTTGGGGGCCAGTACCTCTCGCTGCTTTGACGCGACCAGATAAGCGCCGAGCGCCGCCGGCGAGAGCGTGTCAGCATAAGCGGTCTCGATCTCCGTTCTGTCGCCGATCTCGAAAAGAATCTGCGAGATGCTAAGAAAGCGTCCCGGCATCGCCTCTGACGCTTGGGTCGCGGACACAAGCGTCGCGGTCGCAGGGCGAAAATCTGTATACGCACGTCCGGTTGTGGCCTGGGCTCCTGGAAGATGCTCTGCAGAGACCGCCAGCTCAGCAAAGATCGCGAGCAGGACCGCAAGCTGCGACAAGCGGGCCGCCCATCCACTCAGGTTCAGCCCGCGAGCAAGCCACGCCGTCAATCGTCGGAAGCCTATGCCGGCGAGCAACGCACCGCCCAGCACGTATAAGGAAAGGAATCTCGCAGGCGCTCGGAAGTGGACCACCCCGGGCATACCCAGACGCGCCGCCAAGAGATAGAGCGGATTATAGCCACCAAGCGCCAGGAAGAGCCCTAGGCCCACCAAAACCACCGCGGCGATAAGGCCGCGATGATCTGGGCGTGGTGCCTCTCCCGAGCGCCGCGGAAGGGCCTGCCCGATCCCGATGCCGACGAGCAAGAGCGGCAGACTCCCTAAATAGGCAACACCCTCCGGGAGCAAGAGCCGAACCAAATAGGGAGGCAGCAGGGCACGGTGCGCCTCCCACGGCGGAAGTGAAAAGGAAACCGCCTCGCGCCATCCCAATCCGCCTCCCCGTCCCGAAAGCGAGGCGAGCTCCATCGTTGGCAGCAATTGCGCAGCCGCGATCAGTCCAGCGATGGCGAACGGTAGAAAGCCTATGACGTAACGCATCAGACCGTGGTGTACGATCTGGCGCCACGTCGCAACGTCCCGCTCCCCCTCGACCCCCTCCACCGCTGCCCCTATCCCCGGCGGCACGTCGCGGACGAGCCAGCGCACCGCTTGCCAGGTGGCCATCCCGATGAGCGAAATAAAGGCCATCTGGGTATGCCCCGACAACAAGATCATCAGAAAAGCAATAACACTGATCGGGCGAGGCATCGCCAGACGCAGGCCAAGCGACTTCCGCCGCAGACAGACCGGCGTCAAGAAGAGCAGGGGCATCCAGGCCAGAGACTGCAGTTGGTTAAGATGTTCGACGTGCGCGACGACAAAGCCCCCACCCGCGTAGACGAGCCCGACCACGCCCGCCGCCCATCGAGACAGCCTCAGATCCCTTGCCAGAGCATAGGCAGTGAGCGCCGCCAGGGCCAGATGCAGGAGAACACTCCAGTGAATCGCCGACGTGACATCCGCAAGCTCGGGGGTCGAGAGCAGCCATAGCAGCCAGTTGAGAGGATACAGAAGGCCCACCTGAGAGTTCGCCAACAGCGGAGCACCAGCGAAGAGATACGGATTCCAGAACGCTGTCTCGCCCCCGTGCAACGCCCGAACCGCCGCCGACCAGTAGGGGAAGAAGTAGGTCTGAAGATCGCCTCCTGCCAAGACCCGTCCAATCAGTAAACGGCGGTGCAGCAAGCCGACCAGCGCCAGCACCAGGCCCGGGAGGGCCCAGCCTCGGAGCATCCTCGTTATGGGCTTACGCATCGCGCGCCACCCCACACTCCACACTCATGCCGGCGACGCAGGTTCGTGGGCTACTGGCATAGCTCAAGCGTCCTGCGTGCGTTAGCATCCTCCGGGTCAATGCGCAGCGCGATCTCGATCATGGGCATCGCCTGGTCGCACTCATTGAGGAGATAGTGAGAGAGCGCGTAGTTATAGTAGTTCTCGATAGGCGGCCCCTTGACCGCTCCCGTCTCCCCGCTCATCTCAACCAGACCGTCCGGAGCCGGATAGATCGGCTCGGTTCGGACTACCGTACCCTCTGGATAGAGGAGCCGGAGGAACCAGCCGATATAGACCCGGCCCGACGGAGGGGGCGACATGTTCGACGCAAAGATCTGATATCGCCCAGAGACCACGTCGAACCGAACCCGTCCCTGTATCGGAGCACCGCCCTCGACGGCCCTAAACTCACCCCTCATCGGAGTCTGAATCTCTGAGGGGTGGACGAACTGAGCGTAGGCGATCTCGCTGCCCCGGGGTTCCGCACCAATCGCGTTTATGTCCTCCTCCGTGATGAGGAAGAGCACCGTTCGGCGCCGCGCGCGGGCCTCCCCGAATCGAACCGCGGGACCGAAAAACTCAATCGCGTCCTCATAGTTGCGCTGATGGAAGTAGAGCGTAGCCAGATGCCCGTGCGCATCAGGGGAATCCGGATCGTGTTCCAATGCGACGGACAGGTTCTCTCGGGCAGAGCTGTAGTCCCCCAAAAGCAGCTGGGTCCAACCAAGTCGATCTAGTGCTAGCGCGTGCTTGGGATCGACCTCTACCGCAGCTTCGAAGGCGCCCCGAGCGCTCACGAGATTGCCGAGCGCTCCGTAGTTTCTACCCATCGCCAGATAGAGGTGAACGAGCCGGTCGTTGACCTCCAACGCATCGCGATAGCCCGCGATCGCAGCGGAGTAATTACCCTGGTACTCCATCACATAGGCATGGTTGCGCAACACCACGACGTTTTCGGCGTCGAGCTCCAGCGCGGTGGCGATCGCCTCATTGGCCGCGTGCCACTGTCCGTCATCGATGTAGGCCTCAGCGAGATAAGCGTAGGCCTCAGGCAGGGTAGGATCGAGGTCGACGGCCTTCTCGCAGAAGATAACAGCCTGCTCCGTCAGGTCCAGCCAATCGTAGGCCATGCCCAAGAGCGCCCAGGCGCGGGCGTTCTCCGGCTGGCGCACCACCGCCTGCCGCGCCATTTCCAAACCCCGCTCCGGCTGTCCGTAGTAGGTCAATAACCAGGCTAGCTCAAGGTACAGATGCGTCTGATTGGGCTCCATATCGAGAGCCCGTTGATAGGCTGAGATAGCTTCCGCCGTCGATCCCTGCCAGTACGCTTCCTCAGCCTGCGACAGGTAGAAGCCCGCCGTCGGAGTCGACGTGGGCATAGGTGTGGGGGTATTGTGAGTGACGCCGGTGAAGCCCAGAGGTCCAGTGAAGTCTACAGCCCCTGTGAAGTCCCCAGCCCGCGACGGGTCCAGGCCACCGAACACGCGATAGACCAAGTAACCACCCCCCGCAAGCACGAACAGGACCATCAGGATACGCACCCATCGGAACCGGCGGCCCTGCCGAAAGAGCTCTCTGTCGGTCTTCAGGTACATGTGCCCCGCCCCTGTAACAGGCCCTCTGCACGGTACCAGTTCCAAGCCTCGCGCACCGCAGAAGCAGCATCACTTCGCGGAGCGTCTAGCTCCTGCTCGGCCTTGCTGCCGTCATAGTACATATTTCTGGCGCTCATGTCGACCTGAGTCACCACGCCAGGAACGGGCAAGCCGAGAGACCGGCAACCAAAGCGAGCCAGCGCAGCGACCAGCATCATTGGCGTCGCGGGCAGCTCCACCAGCGGCGGAGAGCCGCCCACAATGGCAGCAACGAGCTCAACAAGCGCTCGATGTTTGATGTTCTCCCCATTCAAGATATAGCGCTCCCCGGCTCTCCCCCGCTCGGCGGCCAGAACGTGGCCAACTCCGACAGCAGAGGCTGAGACCACGCCCATCCCGCCGGGCGGGACCGCCACGAACCAACCGCGCTGTACCGCGCGCAGGAGCTCGCCGCCGACGAAATTGATGTCGCGGCGCCCAATGACCGTGGAGGGGTTCACACAGACCACGTCCAAGCCAGCATCGACAGCCCTGGCTGCTTCCGCTTCTGCCAGGAGCTTACTGTGACCATAGTGGAATCGACCAGGCATCGTGTTGAAACCTGCCGTCTCGTCCAGCACGGGATGCCCTTTCCGCGGAAGACCGAGGGCAGCCACCGAACTGGTCAAGACAACGCGCTCCACGCCACAGTCCAACGCAGCCGCCAGAACGCGGCGGGTTCCGGTGACGTTGACGACGTAGAGGAGCGAGGGGCCGTTGCGCCAATATTGAGAGATTGCCGCAGCGTGGAAGACCAGATCGCAGCTGGACATCGCTGACCGCAGGGAGGCGGGATCGCGCACATCCCCAACACACAGATCCACATCCAGACCACGCAGGGCATCGAGACGTGAAGTTCGCCGGCGAAGGGCCCGCACAGTGTAACCACGCGCAAGGAGTACCTCGACGACGTTAGCCCCGACACAGCCGGTAGCGCCTGTCACCAGCGCGCGGACCATCAGATCCACCCCTGCATCTAGCCGCCTGGAGGTGCGATCGTCCGCTCGCCCTTCGCGAGGACGTGCTCCTGATACCAATGCCAGAAACGCTTCATCCCCTCCTCAACCGTCACACTCGGTCGATAGTCGAGGAGGCGCTGCGCTTTGGAGACGTCAGCATACGTGATCTTGGGCTCGCTCGGCGGCGCCGGCGGCGTCTCCATCTTCGCTCTCTTCCCCACGAGGGACTCGATAAGCTCGACAAAGTCAGCCATGCGGACCGGCTGCCCACGGCCAAGGTTGATGCGCTCATAGCCGAGCGGGCGATCCAGGGCGGCGATCAGGCCATCGACAATGTCACCGACATAGGTCCAATCTCGGTACATCTCCCCGGCATCGAAGAGCTTGAAGACCTTGTCATTCACGATGCTGTCCGTGATGATATACGGCATCATATCGGGACGCCCTCGCTCGCCATACACACTGAAGAAACGCACGGCAGTGAAGGACACCTCGAATAGATTGTGATGAGCATAGCCCATCAGCTCCCCGGCAATCTTCGAGGCCGGATAGGGCGCCAGAGGTTTCCCGAGCGGATCCTCCTCGCGAAACGGCAAGGCCTCGGTCTTGCCATAAACAGAGGAGGTCGAGGCGAAGACCATGTGGGGAACGTCGGCATGCCGCATGCCCTCCAGCACGTTAACCGTACCACGGATGTTGACGTCTGTGTAGAGTGGCGCACGGGTGGTGGAGTAGCGGACCCCAGCCATTGCGCCGAGATGGGCCACAGCGTCAAAGCGTCCCCGGCGCAGGATAGCCGTCACCGCTTCCTCGTCCCGCAGATCGGCTTCTTCCATAGCAAACTCATCATAGGCAGCGAGCACCCTGACATTGGCCCGCTTCCTGACTGGCGAATAGTAATCGTTGAAGTTGTCCAGCCCCACGACCACGTCGCCGCGACGCAAGAGCGCTTCAGCCAAGTTGCTCCCGATGAAACCGGCAGCACCCGTCACCAACACTCGTTTGGGCATACGTCCTCTTGTTCCCTCCCCGCCTCGGCATCGGCGGATCCGGTCGCATCCATCGACCGGTGACGTGCGTGAGCCTGTGACGCCCTCAAGCGCTCACGTCGAAACCTGCAGAATCAGACTGGAAATGAATATCCTGAACGTTAAGCTGCAAACTAACCCTGCCGTTCCACTCGTTCCTCTCCAACTGATAGGCGAGATCAATGTAGCGCGTGGACTGCATAGATGGAGGCAGGCGCCCCGTCCAGTGGCCCTGTCGAAATGCAATCGCGCTCCACGATTGACCGGATTCATCAGCTACGTAAAGCTTGAGGTGACGCCCTTCGCTGCCAACGGCCCGCGCATCCAACACGCGCACCCGCCGGCTCACGAAGACCGGCACCGGGTTGCCAAAACCGAAGGGCTGCAGCCGCTCCATCTGACGGTACAGCTCCCACGACAGCATCTCCAACGGGACCTCTGCATCCACGTCGAGGGTTGGGACCAACAAGGTGTCCGCCAGCTTCTCCTCGGCAACGGCCATCAGCCGACGACGTAGCTCATCCAGGCGGGAGGTCCGCACCGTGAAGCCTGCGGCCGCCGCGTGCCCGCCATGGCGCTCCAACACGTCCTGCACGGCATCCAACGCCTCGGTGATGTGAAATTCCGGAATGGAGCGCGCCGACCCTTTGCTGTACTCACCCTCGCCTTTGGCCTCATCGGACATCGATATCACAATGGACGGACGGTAAAACTCATCGAGGAGGCGGCTGGCTGCCAGTCCCGCCACACCGGAGGGGAAGTCCGGCGAGGCAGCGAACAGCAACGGGGGTAACTCGCCTCTCCCAAGGGCCATCTCACGCGCCTTCTGATGAACGTCGACCGTGATCTCACGACGATCCCGATTCAGGTCATCGAGCTTCTCAGCCAGCGGAAGAGCGGCCGTCATATCTGGCGCCAAGAGAAGGTCAAGAGCGGTCATCGCATCATCCATACGGCCCGCGGCATTGAGTCGGGGAGCCAGAACGAAGCCGATGGTCTTCGTCGTAACCTGTCCAGGCTCGACATCCGCCACGCGCATCAACGCACTGAGACCGGGGTGCTGACCTAAGTTGATCCTCTCGAGCCCCCGCGCGACGAGCGCGTGATTCTCACCGACAAGCGCCACCATATCGGCAACGGTGCCCAGAGCCACAAGATCGAGGAGCTCGTCCTCGACTAGATCCCACTGCGTTGTGGGGAGCGGCACCTTGCGATTGGCGCGAATCAGGGCCTGGGCAAGTCTAAAGGCGACGCCAACCCCCGCGAGATCTCTGAACCCATCAGCCTTGGAGCCTGTAGCGTCCACAGGCCCTGTGGAGTTCACAGGCCCTGTGGAGTTCACAGGCCGACGCTTCGGGTTGATCACCGCATCGGCTTGAGGGAGGGCGCCACCGACCTCGTGATGGTCGGTGATGATCACGCTGAGGCCTAGCTGACGTGCCAGAGCCACCTCCTCCACGGAGCGGATGCCACAGTCAACGGTAATCAGAAGGTCGACATCCGCCGCCGCCAGCATCTGGATCGCCTCCTGATTGAGACCATAGCCCTCATCCTCACGGCGGGGAATATAGGGACGCACCTGCCCCCCGAGGCTCCGCAGAGTCTGGATGAGCACGGCTGCGGCGGTGACACCATCGACGTCGTAATCCCCGTAAACCACAATCTGCCCCCGCTGGGCGACGATCCGGCGGGTCAGAGCCACGGCTTCAGCCACACCCGTCAAGCGGAAGGGGTTACCCAAAGAGGGCTCCTGCTCAAGGAAACGCGTGACCGCGTCAGGGTCAACGAGCCCCCGATTGAAGAGCACCTGCGCGACGAGAGGGTGCAGGCCTGGGAACTTCGCAGGCGAAGACAAGCTCCTGATGAAATCATCAGGGGCTTGTGGAGCGAAGCGCCATCGTTTCTGAACTAGGCTTTGCATATGGTATGACGGACAGCTAGGAGGCGACACGAACCAGCGAACCTACATCGGGCGCGAATGTCCTCGGTGCAACACGATAGTATATCACACGGACTTGTGGATGCAATGATCAAAGGGACCGTATCGAAGCGCAGCGACCTGTGCGCCAGGGCGGAGCACCATAGAAAGAGCGGCTCCTTTATCGGGAGCCGCTCTTTGTCAGCCTCAGCCAAAGTGTGGCGGATCTCTATGATCCCCTACGAATCGTCAGTTCCCAGCCTCTCTACACCGCTGGGGTCATCTCGTGAGAGAGCTATGCCACCGGGCGCTCAATCCATCCTTGGTTGACACAGAAGTCTGTCACGACCGGAACGGTGACCCACTTGCCTTGGTACGCTTGTATGGCCAGATAGATAATGTAGACCAACACAGCCACGCCTATGAAGCAGCCGATCACGACCGCGGACAGCACGGCTGAGATCACATAGCCAACGATACTCAAGGCAAGGGCCTGAATCGCATTGTACTTAATGAAGGGTCGGTCCTTCTTGTCTTCAAGCAACAGCACAATGATGGGCACGATCGGTGAGAAGATCCACGATAACAAAGCCCATAGTTTATCATCATCGGTAACGCCAACAGGGGGTTGCGGGGTCGTCTGTGCCATATAGGTCTCTCCTTTACTAGATGGTGCTTGAAATATGCCAGAAGTTGATGGCTAGGCTTCAAACACCATTGTAGAAGCGACGAAAGCAAATGTCAAGTGCCTCTCGAACTCGATGGGGTATAATGGCATTATGACACTAGGGAATGATGCCGAGCCCCAGAGCGTGGTCGTGGGCCTGAGCGGAGGCGTCGATAGCGCCACGGCTGCGGCGTTGCTTCAGCAACAGGGCTATGAGGTCCATGGCGTCGCCCTGGACACGTGGAGAACGCCGGACGCCCCCAGCGACGGCCTGTCCAGAGCCCGTGCTGTGGCTGCGCATCTTGAGATCCCGCTCGTCGACCGGGACCTCAAGAAGGTTTTCTATACGCGCGTCGTGCGGCTCTTCGCCGATGCCTACGCGGAAGGGCGGACCCCTAATCCTTGTGTCTTCTGCAATCCAACTCTGAAGTTCGCCACCCTTGTCGATGAGGCGGACGCTCTTGGGGCGCGGTGGATCGCCACAGGCCACTATGCCCGCGTGATCCACGCCGATGGATTGAGCCATCTGTTGAAGGCGCGCGCCACGGCAAAGGATCAAAGCTATGCGCTCTATCGCCTCACGCAGCCGATCCTCAACCGGCTTCTGCTGCCGCTCGGCGATGTGGAGAGCAAAGCTAGCGTGCGCGAGACGGCAGAGCAGCTGCAGCTGCCCACCGCGCAGGCCGACGACAGTCAGGATCTGTGCTTCGTGGCAGGAAGCTATCACGCGCTACTCGAATCGCTGCGCCCAGAATCGCTCCAGCCCGGCCCCATCTACGATCACGAGGGCCACCGACTGGGTGAGCACGAGGGGCTCGCTCGCTATACCATTGGCCAGCGCAGAGGGCTAGACATCAGCGCGCCGGAGCGTCTGTACGTGGTCGAGCTGGATCCAGAGCGCAATGCCCTGATCGTGGGGCCTCGCGACGCCCTTGCCCGCACCGCCTGTGTCATCAACGCCTTGACGTTCACAGCGGGGCGCGCGCCAGCGAAGGCATTTGAGGCCGCGGCCCGCATTCGGTATCGCGCCCCACTGACCCCCGTACACGTTTCCTTGCGCGATCCATCCACGGCCGAGGTGCACTTTGCGACGCCACAGTATGGCGTTGCCCCGGGACAGTCCCTGGTCATCTATCAGGGAGCGGAGGTGCTGGGCGGTGGGATCATCATCAAAGAAAACGGTCAAGGTCTAGACTCCATAAGGAGCTGAGTATGCCGATCTTTTTCGATATCGAGACCCAAAACACCTTCCAGGAGGTCGGAGGGCGCTACCCAGAACGCCTACGCCTGTCGGTCGCCGTGACCTATGACACAGCGGACGACGATTTCCACCGCTATACGGAGGCTGAGGCAGCCCAGCTAGCGCTCGACCTCAGCAAGAGCGACCTCATCGTCGGGTACAATCTCTATGGCTTTGACTACCCGGTG
>CAZPJP010000080.1:3877-16673 GCA_964586915.1 uncultured Anaerolineales bacterium | reverse complement strand
CATCCTTCGGCGCCTGTGGACTTCACAGGCTCGCTCAGGACATGGTTCGACCTACGACCGCCAGTGAGACGGTCGCGTGTCCGTAGGGCGCACTGTCTTGTGCGCCCCGAGTCGATGCTTGCGGTGCCTTGAAGCTGCGATACGATGGGTATGTACGAGTCAGCTGCCGAAGTCTGAGGCGAAAGATGAGATATCCGAGAAGCCGCCCCTTTGATGAAGATGCTGTTGCGGAGGTCTTCGCACGCTATCCTGGTGTGCGGGCGGTTTATCTCTTTGGCTCCTTTGCGACCGGTACAGCACGGCCTGACAGCGACCTCGATCTCGCGGTGGTGTCCCGTGACGAATCGGTGCGGGAGCGACGGCTCGATATGCTGGCTGATCTCGCGCGAAAGGGCTTCTGCAATGTGGACTTGGTCTTCCTCGACGTCGAGGACATCGTCCTGCGATACGAGGCTGTGCGCCTGAACCGCGTCGTCTATTCGACAGAGGATTTCGATCGCGGCGCCTATTACTCGTGGATCGTGCGGTTGTACCTCGATTTTCGTCCCTATCTCGACATTCAGCGTCGGGCTCTGAAGGAGCGCTTGCTCCGTGATGAGGAGGCTATGTATGGTGCGGAGTGAGGTGATACGCAAACGGCTCACTGCGCTGCGTGAGTATCTGAGCATTCTTCGAGATCAGCAGAGATACAGCTATGATGAGTTTCTAGAAGATCCCGAGCGATATGGCAGCGTTGAGCGATTCCTGCAGCTGTCGATCGAGATCTTGATCGACATTGGAAGCCACATTGTGGCGGACGAAGCCTTGGGCATCGTGGAATGGCACAGCGATATTCCTGCGATCCTTGCTGAGCAGGGCTACATAGACGACACGTTGAGGGATCGTTGGATCATGATGATCGGATTCCGCAACGTGTTGGTTCACGCATATCTTGAAATTGACCGTCGGATTGTCTATGACGTCTTGCAGAATCACCTTGACGACATGGCGTCGATCGCCACTGTCTTTGCACGGTTTCTGTGATCGACAGCCAGCTGTGTGGCTACAGCTGCACGAACTCGTCGACGGGCACGACGAAGACCGTGGCGCCGCCGACCCGCACCTCGATGACCTGGCCCTCGGCGTAGCCGGGGAGGTCGACCCCGATAGGCATCAGCCGCGTTCGGACGGCGCAATGCTGGCGCACGAGGGAGAAGAACCGCGGCAGACGCTGCTGCGGCATGCCGGCGACCATCGTGACCATCGCCTCCTCCAGAAACCCCCCGCGAGCGTTGACCAACGTCACCGGGATCCCGGCCTCGTTGAGCGCGTCGATGAGCGCTCGCGATTGTGTTCGATAGGCGATGGCGATGGCCATCCGGTCGATGGTGGATTCCTCGTGCACGTAGTTGTCTCCCCTTGGCTGATCCAAGGCAGCGATCTGCCATGCTCTTGTGCTCTATTCTACATGCGGTCCTCCAGGCTGCAAGTCGCCAGGTCTCTGAGCACGACCCCGGTGTGGCTATGGGCCGCAGGCGTGCTAGAGGGTTGTGATCTTCGATGGCCTGACCCTGATCAGGATAACGCTTTTCGACTAGGGTTGCATCCGTGCGCGGAGATGACGCTTGCCTCTGCTCATCATTCCGCGGGTTTTGCGCCCACTGCGACTGGGGCCGGGGCCACGAGCTGGCGCGCGAGCTCGCCGCGCGGCACGCGGAAGTAGCTCCAAAAGAGCCCTGTGGCGACGGCGACCACACATGCGCCCGCCGCGAAGAGCGGGCGGTAGCCGAAGGCGCTGATGGCGTAGCCGCCAGCTAGCGTGCCGCCTGTCATGCCTACCCCCATGCCCATGGTAAGGGCGCCGGACATCACGCTCTGCCAATCGTGTCTGACCAGCTGTTGGCTGTAGACGGTGACGGCCGTGCCCGCGATAGTCCCCAGCGCGATCACGCCTGCGAGGCCCAGGGCGGCGGCAGCCCAATGGGGCACGAGCGCCATGGGCAGCAGGCTCAGCGTCACACCAACCGCCGCAACGGTCACGGTGTGACGCTCGCCGATGCGCTTTGCTATAAGGGGGAAGGCCAGCGAGGCGGGGATGGCCACCAGTCTCGCGAAGGCCAACAGAATCCCGATCTGCGCCGTCGATACGCCGAGGTCGGTGTCGAGGTAGACATTGAAGAAGGTGAAGGCAACGTGTTGGCCTGCCAGAAGCAGCAATCCAAAGAGCGTGATCGCGCTGATGACCGCCAGCGGAACCCCGCTCGCCTTGGGCTTGGCGTTTCCGTCATCCCAGACACCGACCTTGTCGGTTCTCAGCATGAAGACAACGGCGGGCGCGGAGAGCGCCCCTGCTGCGAGGAGCGAAGCGCTGTACGGTCCGGGAAGGGCCAGCGACTGTCCGAAGAGGCCGCCCACGGCCCCCGGAAGCAGGCCCCCCACGACGCCTCCAAAGGACTCTGCCAGGAAGCGCAGCCCGGCCTGCGTGGAGAACGCGTAGTTGCGCTGCTCCTCCGACGTGGCGCGCATCAGGAAGGGAATGCCGGTGGTGTTGAACATCGCGAATCCGGTCCACCCGCAGAGGCTGGCACTCATCATCCAGCCCGCTCGTAGCGTCTCGGGTACGAGTTGCCACGTCCCGGCGATCAGAAAGGCCAGGGTGCACGCGCAGAATCCAACGGTGATGATCCGGCGACTCCCCAGCCATTTGCCCAGCCCGCCAGAAAGCAAACAGATTCCGGCGTAGACAAACGAGCTGACCGCGGCGACCAGCCCCACGAATCCGGGGCCGTAGCCAAGGCGCACGAGCAGCAGATTGTAGAGCAAACCCCAGATGCCGATCGCGAGCATCATAATCGCCGAGCTGATCAAGTAGAGGCGCACGTCACGCTGGAAGAGCGTGAACCGCTTGAGGTAGCCGATCTTCACATCCATCTCGCCGCTCCTTTCAACCGATGTGCCGAGACCGCTGCGCATCGCATAGGGCGCCTTGATGCGCCTGTGCCCAGCGACGTGCCGGGTGGCGACGCAGGCACAGGCCCGGGCTCGGGTCCGGGCGCTCCGTCACCTTCTCGGACAGTAGGCTATCTATCAGGGACACTCCCTGCTTCTATCAAAGCACGAGAGCGTGACGGAATCGTTCGGTCAACGTGACGACGCGCGATGCTCTGTTCCCGATGGCTGGATCGATCTACGCCGACTCGAGAGCAAGTGCCAACGGCAAGCTTGCCTACGCCAACGTCGGCGGTGGGCCAGAGGCGTGCAGTGAGGGTGCACGACGGTGCGCCTCAGCGATGCAGAGGTACGATGAGGACCCATCTTCATTGTAGCCGTAAACCGGTGGGAGCGCAAGCGCGTGCGGGCCGGTGGATGTCCGTCACGTGTCCATTCTGCGTGCCAGATTATGGTTTGTCCCTGACGATCGCGCGTGACACGGCTGCGCAGAAACGGTACGACAAAGCCGGTGCCCTACGCGCAAAGAAGCCGGGACACCGTCCCGGCTCTACAGAGGCCATCTCGTCTACGGAAATCTGTCGCATTGACGTACTCGGCGCTTGCGGGTAGACTGGGACTCGTCAACCAAGCTAAGGAGAGACCTATGGAATGCCAACAAACACTTAACCTGGACAATTGCACCTGCGGCGCCGAGGGATGCCCGCGACGGGGCGTCTGCTGCGAGTGCCTGCGCCATCACCTGGCGAACCGCCAGTTCCCCCGCTGCATCTTCCCCGCCGAGATGGAGGTCCGGGATCGCTCCTTTGAGGCCTTCGCCAATATGGTCGCTGCCGAGCAAGTCTAGGCCGCTTTGCGGGCGCTAAGGCGGGCGCTGTTGGGGGCGCTGAGGCGGGCGCCAGGCCCTGTGCCCTGTAGCGTTGTGCGAAAGGATGTCTATGCTCACGGTAAGAGGTCGGTTTGAGAACGGGAAGATCGTGATCCTGGAGAAGGTCCCCGTCGAGGAAGGGTGCGACGTGCTCGTTACCTTCTTGGACGACGTGAGCCTCGTCGTTCTCCCCCAGTCGGCCTACGAGCGCGCCTCGCGCGAACTTGCGTTGGAGGAGACGTCGCTGACAAGTCGTGAGTGTGATGTGTTGCGGTTGCTCCAGCGAGGGCTGACGAACCGTGAGATCGCGATCGAGCTCAATCTGAGCACGGGCACCATCCGCAACTACACCTCATCCATCTACCGCAAGCTCGATGTGCGCAACCGCCTGGAGGCGGTGACCCGCGCGTTGGATCTGGGGCTGCTGGGTGTGGGGGACGCGTAGCCCGACCGTCCTCCGTAGCAGTAGGGACCTGCGTGAGCCGGGGTCCTTGTAGGCAGACCTTGGCAGAGACCTTTCGCTGGCAGAGACCTTTGAGCTTTCAGAAAAGCTCAAAGGTCTTTTTCCTAGAGGTCGTTCTTGGATGGGCCCAACGTAATTCCCACCCTGCCAACCCGATCCACCGTCAAGGCCAACGGTCGCCACCCGCTACGATCGCGCGCCTATGCTATGCTTAGGCTTGGGAGATTGAGTCATTGCATGCACCACGAGCTTGCAGAGGAGGATCCGGCCTATGGCAGAGGGACACGAGCAGGACGCGCATCAGGGGCACGATCACAACCAAAAGAATGGGGATCATGAGGGGGGCGGCATGGCCAGTCACGCCGGGCATGAGGCGATGTTCCGGCGCCTTTTCTGGATCAACCTGCTGTTGACCATCCCGGTCCTGCTGTTCAGCCCCTTCCTGCAGGAGACGCTGGGCTTCAGTATGCCCGAGTTCCCCGGCAGCCGCTGGATCGGTCCGGCCTTCGCCTTCATCGTCTTCTTCTACGGCGGGGTGCCGTTTATCCGGATGGCGATTCCGGAGATCAAACGCCGGCGTCCGGGCATGATGACGTTGATCTCGCTGGCGATCACCGTCGCCTTCGTCTACAGTCTCTTCGCCGTCTTCCGTCCGGGGGCCGCGGGCTTCTTCTGGGAGATGGCGACGCTGATCGACGTGATGCTTCTCGGCCATTGGATCGAGATGCGCAGCATCCGCCAGGCCTCAGGTGCGCTGGAGGAGCTGGCGCAGCTGATGCCCGACACCGCCGAGCGGATCGTCGACGACGATCAGACCGAGGAGGTCCCCGTCGATGAGCTGGAGGAGGGGGACCTGGTGCTGGTGCGCCCCGGCGCCAGTGTGCCGGCCGACGGCGAGGTCGTGGAGGGGGGCTCCAGCGTGAACCAGGCGATGATCACCGGCGAATCGAAGCCGGTGCGCAAGGAGCCCGGCGACGAGGTGATCGGCGGGACGATCAACGGGAGTGGGAGCCTCCGTGTGCGGGTGACCGCCACCGGTGAGGAGACCGCGCTGGCGGGCATCATGCGCCTGGTCGAGCAAGCTCAGGAGAGCAAGTCCGATACCCAGGTGCTCGCCGACCGCGCCGCCGGTTGGCTCTTCTACGTCGCGCTCGGGACGGGGCTCATCACCGCGGTGGCGTGGTTGCTGGCGCGGGGGCTCGATTTGGTCGTGCTGGAGCGGACGGTGACGGTGCTGGTCATCGCCTGCCCTCATGCCCTGGGCCTGGCCGTGCCGCTGGTGGTGGCGATCAGCACCTCGCTGGGCGCCAGCAACGGGATTCTGGTGCGCGACCGGCTGGCGCTGGAGAACGCGCGCGAGCTCGACGCCGTGATCTTCGACAAGACCGGCACGCTGACCGTGGGCGAGTTCGGAGTCGTCGGCATGGCCACCGTTGCTGACTGGGACGATGAGCGAGCGCTCGCCCTGGCGGCGGGCGTGGAGGGGGACTCCGAGCATCTGATCGCCGAGGCGATCCGCAAGCGGGCTCGCGACGACGAGGCGGCGCCGGTGGACGTGACCGACTTCGAGGCGCTTGAGGGCCGGGGCATCCGCGCGACCTATGACGGGCACACCGCCCACGTCGGCGGGCCGCGGCTCCTCGATATGCTGGAGCTGAGCGTCCCCGACGGCCTCTCGGACTTCGTCGAGGAGGCCGGCGACAAGGGGCAAACGGCGGTCTACCTGGTCGACGAGGGCGCCGTGGTCGCGGCCTTTTCCCTCGCCGACGAGATCCGCCCTGAGAGCTACGAGGCGGTGGACCGGCTCAAGGCGCGCGGCGTCGAGGTCGCGATGCTGACCGGTGATAGCGAGGATGTGGCGCGCGCCGTCGCCGAGGAGTTGGGGATTGACACCTACTTCGCGGAGGTGCTGCCCGAGAACAAGGACCAGAAGGTGCAGCAGCTCCAGAACGAGGGCAAGACCGTGGCGATGGTCGGCGATGGCATCAACGACGCCCCGGCGCTGACCCGCGCCGATGTGGGGATCGCCATCGGCAGCGGCACCGACGTGGCCATCGAGTCGGCGGGGATCATTCTCGTCAAGAGCAATCCGCTGGACGTCGTGCGCATCTTCGAGCTGAGCGAGGCGACCTACAAGAAGATGATCCAGAACCTGATCTGGGCGACGGGCTACAACGTCGTCGCGCTGCCGCTGGCGGCGGGCGTGCTCGCGCCCTTGGGCATCCTGCTCTCCCCGGCGGTCGGCGCGCTGTTGATGTCGCTCAGCACCGTCATCGTCGCCATCAACGCGAACCTGCTGCGTGGCCTCGACCTGAGCATGGCATAACGCACGGCACGCTTGGGGATGGCGGTGTAGGGGCGGCGCATTCCGCGTCAGGCCATCGGCGACCCAGCGCGCATCATACGCAGCGTCACCGTTGCCGTGGCGGGCCGTTGTCGGAATGCGGCGCCCGGCGCGGCCCCCGACGACCGCGTCACCCCTGATGCCCGTGTTGTGGTTGGTAGGGGTGCAGGGGCGCAGCATGCTGCGCCCCTGCAACGTGCGAGGAGTGCACTTGCCGTCAGTGCGCCCTGCACAGCAATACATACTTGCGTGTTAGCTAACTGATACCTCGTTGTTAGGTCGTCGGTCTGATCCGGTCTTATCATCTGTTATAGGAAGGATCCTATACCTACCGGCGGTGCCCGAGGGGCCGCCATCGACGAGAGAGGGGGCGCAAGCTATGCACGCGTTGTTAGTCTATCCGGAGTTCCCGGATACGTTCTGGAGTTTCAAGCACGCGCTGAAGTTCGTGGGCCGCAAGGCGACGTCGCCGCCGCTGGGGCTGCTGACGATCGCGCCGATGTTGCCCGACGACTGGGCGAAACGGCTGGTCGACGTCAACGTGCGACCGCTGACCGACGAGGATCTCGCCTGGGCCGATGTGGTGCTGATCAGCGCGATGACGGTGCAGCAGGACTCGGTCCGCGAGATTGTGGCGCGCTGCCGTGACGCCGGCGTCCGGGTCGTCGGTGGTGGGCCGCTCTTCACGATGGAGCCCGAGGATTATGAGGACGTCGATCATCTCGTGCTCAACGAGGCCGAGATCACGTTGCCGCAGTTCCTCGCTGACCTTGCCCGGGATGAAGCACAGCGTATCTACGCTACCGACGGTTATCCCGAGCTGAGCCTTACCCCGGTCCCAGACTGGGAGCTGCTCGATCTGAGCGCCTACGATTCGATGAGTATTCAGTTCTCCCGCGGATGTCCCTTCGCCTGTGACTTCTGTAACGTGACGGCCCTGCTCGGCCATCGCCCGCGCACCAAGTCGGCGGATCAGATCATCGCCGAGCTCGATGCGCTCTACGAGCTGGGATGGCGGCAGTCGGTCTTCTTCGTGGACGACAACTTCATCGGCAACAAGCGGGTCCTCAAGGAGGAGTTGCTGCCGGCGCTCATCAGGTGGCAGGAGCGCCGGTTTGGCAACCGGGGCGTGGGGATGGCGTTCAACACCGAGGTCTCGATCAACCTCGCCGACGATGAGGAGCTGATGGCGATGATGGTCGAGGCAGGCTTCAACAAGGTCTTCGTCGGCATCGAGACGCCCGACGAAGCGGGCCTGGAAGCGTGCCAGAAGAAGCAGAACACGGGCCGCGACCTGATCGCCGACGTCAAGAAGCTACAGCGAGCGGGGATCCGGGTACAGGCTGGCTTTATCGTCGGCTTCGACAGCGACACACCGTCGATCTTCCAGCGCCAGATCGAGTTCATCCAGCAGAGCGGCATCGTGACCGCGATGGTCGGCCTCCTGCAGGCGCCGCCTGGCACGGAGCTCTACGAGCGGCTGAAAGAGGAGGGGCGCCTACTGGGCAAAGCGATGGGCAACAACGTGGACCTGGCGACCAACGTGCTGCCCCGCATGGGCCTCGAGACGCTCCAGGAGGGCTACCGGCAGATTATGGGGCATATCTACTCGCCCCAGCACTACTACGAGCGGGTCAAGACCTTCCTCCGTGAGTACCAGCCGCCCAAGATCAAGTCGCCGTTCCAGCCAGCTCACGTTGGCGCCTTCTTCAAGTCGGTCTACGAGCTCGGCATCAAGGGCGAGGAACGCCGTGAGTATTGGAGCTTGATCTTCTGGACGCTTTTCAGGAAGCCCGCGCTCTTCCCGATGGCGGTGACGCTGGCGATCTATGGTCACCACTTTCACACGATCACGAAGACGTACATTCTCTAGCGTTCCGCACTTCGATGCGTTGCAGAGCACCCGGCGGAGAGATCTCCGCCGGGTGGTGGTGATGGCGCGTGCGCGCTAGGGGCGCACAATGGTCGCCTCACGCCTCCGGGTCGTACTCGGGCAGATCGTCCAGATCTGCCAGTTCGTGGTCGATGGAGACGCCGTCGCTCGACACCGCCTCGATGCTTGAGGCGGGCACGATCCGGTAGTCGGGCACCAGACCGCCGCGCTTCACGACAATGTGCGCCAGCTCGCCGCTCTCGCGGTCGACCAGCACGTGATCGACCTCACCGCTCTCGCCTTGGACCGTGAAGACGGGGGTGCCGTGACCGACGACCGCCTCGGTTGTCTTGACGCCCTCGCGCACGTGGACTCGGGTTTTCGGCACGAAGGGCTCCTTGGCGAGCGTTCCATAGGGCGGCGTGCGGAAACGTACCTCGGAGGGGCCGTCCCACGCGCTTCGCCACTCTGGATCGGGCACCGTGTACGCCTCCTCCTCGAAGGCGCGACATTCGTTCAGCTCGTCGGCCCCCACTTCAACGTGGATCTCCTCCGGCGTCGCCTCGGTGACGAGGTCGACCGGGACCACGCGGTCCTCGGTCAGGATCAGGCCCTTCTCGACGATCAGGCCGGTGACCTCCTCGGTCGCAGGGTCCAGGACGACGCTGACGAGCTTGCCGCAGCGACCGTCGGGGCAGACGACGTCCGCACCGATGTTGAAGCCCAGCTCCTGCCTGGGCTCCTTCGTTTCCTTGCGCGTCTCACTCATCTCTCGTAGCCTCCTTTAGTGCAAGCTTTGGCGCGAAGCAATGCTAAGATGACGCAGATACACCCCGGGCATCGCTTCATTTTGTGTTTGATGACACCATCGTTGATGGCACCATCTTTGATGGCACCATCCCTGATGGCACCATCTTTGATGGCACCATCCTTGATGGCACCATCCCTGATGGCACCATCTTCGATGGCAACATCTTTAGTATAGCGTCGCGGCTGGCTCCCAACGTTTGGGCTCCGTTGGGCTTGCCGCTGGAGTCCGTTGGGCGGCGGCGCAGCTTGCGGCAGGGCGGAATACAGCCTAGAATCGGGACGGAGCATCGTTGCATGGTTCGCATTTCGCGTAGGGAAGATAACAAGCGTAGTCAGGAGGGACCTATGACGACACATCGTTTCACGCCGACGCACTACCACAACACCTTCGGGCCGCACGCACCCGTGCTGCGCATCAGCGACGGTGACACGGTCATCACCACCACGGTGGATTCCCACGGATACGACGCCGATGGGGAGCAGGTCGCTCCGCACCCCAATCCTCAGACCGGGCCCTTCTACGTCGAGGGCGCCGAGCCCGGCGACGCGGTGGCCATTGAGCTCGAGCGCGTGGCGGTGAATCGTCCCAGCGGCTGGACGTACAACAGCGTCGCGGCGAACGTCGTCGACCCGAGCTACGTGCCGGCGCTCCCCGAGCGGGTGCTCGTCCGGTGGACGCTCGACCTGGAGGCGTCCACGGCTCGGATTTCAGAGGAAGAGGCAAGCCGGCTGCCCGGCCTGCGCGATCTGGTGCTGCCGCTGCAGCCGATGCTGGGCTGTCTCGGCGTCGCGCCCGCGAACGGGCAGGCGATCTGGACCGCGACCTCGGGCCCGCACGGCGGCAATATGGACTACCGAGGGTACGTGGCGGGAATCACGGCCTACTTCCCTGTCTTCGTCGAGGGCGCTTTGATCCACCTCGGAGACGGCCACGCGGTCCAGGGCGACGGTGAGATCGTGGGGACGGGGATCGAGACCTCCTTCGACGTCCGCTTTCGGGTGCGGCTGCTCAAGGAGAGGGCCCTGGGTTGGCCGCGTGGCGAGACCGCTGACGCGGTGTTCACCGTCGGCAACGCGCGCCCGCTCGACCAGGCCGTGCAGCACGCGACCACGGAGATGTTACGCTGGCTCCAGGCCGACTACGGGCTGACCGCCGAGGAGGCCAGCACGCTTCTCGGCCAGGTCGTCGCCTACGACCTCGGCAACATGTACGATCCTGCCTACACGATGGTCTGCAAGGTGGCCAAGCGCTACCTGCCCTAGGGGAGTTGATCCAGATGACGCGATTCCTCCTTGTGGTTCGCGCGCAAGGGCGACGCATTCCGACACCGGCTCGATATGGTGAGGGTGACGCTGGCGGATGGAGCGCGCCTGGTCGCCGACGGCCTGACGCGGAATGCGTCGCCCCTACAGCCCGCAGTAGGGTGTTGCAGTCGCGGTCATGCGCCCACCGGCGGCGTGGCTCCGGTTCCCTCCCCAACGGGGGCTTATCTCTGGTTCTCCCCCCTATGGGGGCCTTGCCCCGCCTCACCTCCTTACGGAGGGGAGAGTTAGAGGGGGGCGCGCGGCGGGTTTGACTTCCCTATGCTCGGACTATAATCGATACACAAGGTGTGGCGCCCGCCAGGCTCGCGTCGCTTGTATAACGCTTCTCCTCATTCCGCGTGGCGCCCGCCTTCGCTCGCTCGATTGCGTTTCGCCAGCCGGTGATGCGGACCGGCGCTGACTGCCGCCGTACAGGAGCGCGTGCATGCTGAGTCGGGATCGAGAATCACGCCTACGCCGACAGGAGGGTGACAAGGGGTGGCTCAGCGCCACCTTTTGGGTCATCGCGCTGACCACCGCGGTGACGCTGGTGCAGTTGATCGGCGACAGCCTCTTCGGGCTCGATATCCATGGCGCGCTTCAGGCGCGACCGGCTGGCTGGGCCCAGATCTACCTGTCGAACGATTCGGGGACGCCCTTAGGACCGCCGCGTTGGGCGTGGCTCTCCCTGTGGCGCCCGCTCACCGCCAATCTCATCCACCGTTACGGACTGCCGCACTTGCTGCTTAACATGACCGTCCTGGGCCTCGTGGGCCCCCGGGTCGAGGCCTGGCTCGGACGCATGCGCTTCGCCGTGATCTATGTCGCGTCGGGCTATCTCGGCTGGATCGCCGGATCGTACCTCAGCGGCGGTGGGTCGGGCGCGTCGGGTGCCGTCGCCGGCGTGTTGGCGGCGCTGTGCATTGTCGCGGTGCGGGACAGCGAGGATCCGCAGCGCATCGTCCTGCCGGCGGTGCTCAGCGTCCTCTGGATCGGCAGCGGGTTCCTGCTCACGGGGCGCCGGATTCTGGGGCTCGGCGTGATCCATGTGGCGAACGCCGTTCACCTGATGGGCTTCGCCGTTGGGCTGCTCTCGGCCCTGGTCTTGGGTCGCCCGCAGTCCGAGCCGGACACTCAGGCGGGGCGCTTAATCAGGCGCCACCCCTGGGAGCGGTGAGTGCGGAGACCGCGGGCATGCTGACAGGGCACGGGGAGCTGCCTCTCAGTCCGCCCTACGCGCCGCGGATGTGGCGCACGATGTCCTGGAGTTCGAGCTGTGACAGGTCGATCCGGGGCACGCCGAGCTGGCGACCGACGAAGCCCCCGTGGTAGTCGGAGCCGCCGGTGATGGCCAGATCGTGGTGCCGGCACCAGTCGACACAGCGCGCGGTCGTCGCCGCGTCGTGATACTGTGAGTAGCACTCAAGGCCCGCGATCCCCTCTTCGAGGAGCGGCGCCAGCGTCTCGGACGTGATGCCGCCGTGGTTTTTGAGGCTGCCGCCAGGGTGTGCCAGAATGGGGATGCCGCCAGCGCCGCGGATCGCCGCCACCGCCTCCCGGGGATGGACAAAATCGGGCCAGCCCCGATCGACTTGGGCTCGGACGTTCTCGAAGAAATCCCCAGCCCCGGTGGCGATGCCCAGGTCGAGGCAGTAGTTCAGCGACTTGAAGCCGCCGCGGGTCCGATCGTACTCGTAGGCGAGGTAATCGTCCCAATCGATGTCGTGGCCGAGCTCGATGAGGCCGCGTACCTCCTCATCGTCGGCCGCGAGCAGCTTCGTCGTGTTGGCCTCGACGAGGGGTCTGAGCGCGGGATCCGCGGGATCGATGCCATAGCCCAAAACGTGGAGCATAACCCCGTCCCGGATCGTGGAGATCTCCACGCCACGCAGGAAGCGGAGCCCGGCCGCCAGGGCCAGGCGTTCTGTTGCGAGCACGTTGCTGACGGAATCGTGGTCGGTGACGGCCAAGAGGCCGATGCCGGCCTCGACGCACCCGGCGACCACCTGCTCGGGCGTCCAACGCCCGTCGGAGGCCGTCGTGTGAATGTGCAGATCGACGCGCATCGGCGCGTCCCGCTTGTCTCCTCGCTGAGTTTCGGTCATCATGGTCTCACCAAGGGGCTATTCTACGCGAATCCGCGCGGCAGACAACGTCGGGTCGAGCGTCAGGCCTCGTAGAGGCCCGGCTCCGCCGCGTCCGCCG
>CAZPJP010000080.1:2340-3777 GCA_964586915.1 uncultured Anaerolineales bacterium | reverse complement strand
GCCGTGGGTCATCCTGGTCGCCGGTCCGCCGGGCACGGGCAAGACGACCGTGGCGCGGAGGATCGCCGCGCACTTCAACTTGCCCCTTTTCGGCAAGGACGTGATCAAGGAGACGCTCTTCGACACCCTGGGCTGGTCCGATCGGGCCCGGTCGAAGCAACTGAGCCACGCCAGCATCGCGTTGTTGTATCGGATGCTGGAGATCGAGCTGGCGGCTGGGCGCGCCTGCATGCTGGAGTCGAACTTCGACAGCGAGCTCGCCGCGACCGATCTGCAGGCGGTTCGCGCGCGCTACCCCTTCAACCCGCTACAGATCCAGTGCACAACCGACCCCGAGGAGCTGCTGGCCCGCTTGCGGCACCGCACCGCGATCCGGGAGCGACATCCGGGACACGTCGACGCCCTCTGGGTGCCGGAGCTGCGTCCTGAGACCATTCCCTGGCGCTCGCCGCCCATCGAGATCGGCGGACCGGTCATCGAGCTCGACACCACCGACTTCGACGCCATCGACTACGACGAGCTGTTCGCGGAAATCGCCCGCTACCTCTAGCCCTCGAAGGTGCACCCCACCTAGCGCGATCCGAGGGCCTCATCCGGCGTAAGCGGTGCGCCTCACCTGCTGTTGGTGAGGTGCACCTGGACTCGGCGCTTGGCCAGGTGGGGCGCACCCACCGCAGGTGCACCCCACCTAGCACGCCGCTTTCTACCGGGCCACCCGTCGCACCGACGCACGCCCGAAGGTGCATCGCCGGTGCGGCGGGCCGAGCTTGGGCCGCCAGCTCACCGCCCCAACGACGGGGCGGACGCGATGCTCTGGGTCACGGCCTCCGTGTTCCCGTACTTCGTGAAATAGATCATCAGAGACCTCATAGACGTTCCTCCGTGACGAGTTGCCCCGCATACGCGCGCCGACGTCCGTATGGGCACGGTGCACGATCATCGACGTTTCCTGCCTAAGACAGCGCACGCCGCGCCGCGCGCAAGGCCGCGGTGGCTCCGCGAACCCCCGATTATGCTGAATCGGACCCCCAGAACTCGCACTTTGACCTGATTGCCTACCGAAAAGTGGGGGTGGTGTGTTGAATGAATAGAACTTATGTTCTATTATGAGGGCAAAAGCAGGACGTGTTGTCAGGAGGTTATCGAGTATGAACGGAGGCAAGCTTGGACAATCCGAATCGTCTTTCGCGCTGGTTGTACGCCGTCGCCTTTCAGTTGGCACGGCGGTGGGTGATTGACCGTGAAGGCCGACAGGCAGGGATCCCGGCGCTGCACCACCACGAAGGCCGACGGGACGCGCTGCAAAGCCTGGGCTGTGCGGGGAACCGAGCCGGCGACGTGCATCGCACATCTCGCCGCCAGCGATCGCGCTGAGGTGCTGGCCATGTCCCGTTCGCGCCGTCTGCCCTCGCCGGAACAGCCCGCTCTGCCCGAGAT
>CAZPJP010000080.1:0-2240 GCA_964586915.1 uncultured Anaerolineales bacterium | reverse complement strand
ACGGCGCTCTTCGCCCTCCACGCACAGAACGCTAGCCGCCTGGGCCGGCTCCTGCGCGATCGCCTGGCGCTGGTGGGCGATGCGGGCGACGGGCTCTCCGAAGCCCTCAACAAGGCCCTGGATGAGCTTGGAGAGGCTTGGGGCGTGGAGCTGTAGGCGTGGCCACAGCCCGAACCCGAGGACGTGCCATGACCCTAGACGACGCCCTCCGCTACTTCTTGAGCGACATCAGCACCTTCTCGCGCCTCATCCTCAAGCGCCCTCTGCGACGCTACCAGCTGGAGCCTGCCCACGCCATCCTCGACTCGGCCCTACGGGGCCGCGGACTGACCTTCGCCGTCACCATGTCCCGCCAAGCCGGCAAGAACGAGCTCTCCGCCCAGCTGGAGGCGTATCTCCTCAACCTCTACCGCCGCGCCGGCGGGTCGCTGGTCAAGGCGTCGCCCACCTACAAGCCGCAGACCCTCAACAGCATCTTGAGACTCACCGACCGCCTCGACAATCCGTGGAATGCGCGGGATACGCGCAAACGCGAAGGTTATATCGTGGAGATCGGAAACGCTAGAGCCTTCTTCTTCTCCGCCGAACCGACCGCCAATGTGGTCGGAGCGACGGCATCGCTGTTGCTTGAAGCCGACGAGGCGCAGGACATCCTTCAGACTAAATGGGACAAGGATTTTACGCCGATGGGCGCCAGCACCAACGTCACCACCGTCTTCTACGGCACCGCTTGGACGTCCAACACGTTCCTCGCCCAGACCAGCGCCTTCCTGGAGCAGGAGCAGGCCCGCGACGGCATCCGACGCGTTTTCCGCGTTGCTGCCGACCAGGTCGCGCAGGAGATCCCGCCCTATGGTCGGTTCGTCGACGCGCAGGTCCAGCGCCTTGGCCGCAACCATCCCCTGGTCAAGACGCAATATTTCCTCGAGACCATCGACGGCGCCGGTGGCCTCTTTCCCCCTCAACGCCGGGCTCTGATGCGGGGTGCTCATCAGCGCCGCCACGCGCCAGAGCCCGGTCACCGCTACGCCCTCCTCATCGACGTGGCTGGCGAGGACGAGGCGGAGGGTGGGGCGCTCGATCGGATGATGCTCGAAAATCCCCGGCGGGACGCCACCGCGATCACCGTCGTCGACGTCATCGCCCACGTGCCCGGCCTAGCCCCGGCGCTGTCCGAGCGGCGTTTTCACGTCGTCGACCGGCAGCTGCATCTCGGCGTGCGGCACACAACGCTTCACGGGCGCATCCTCGCCCTGGCGCGACACTGGCATGCTGTCTGGATCGTGGTCGACGCCACCGGCGTCGGTGCTGGCCTGGCCTCCTTTCTGACCAAGGCGCTGGGGGAGCGCGTGATCGGTCTCGAGTTCACGCCCAAGATCAAGTCCGAACTCGGCTGGGACTTTCTCGGTATCGTCGAGACTGGTCGCTTTCAGGACTACCTGGACGACGGAGAACCGGAGACGCGCCAGTTCTGGTACGAAGTTGAGGCCTGCGAATATGAGATCGTTTCCGGCCCCGCTAAGCGCATGCGCTGGGGCGTGTGGGAGAGCGCAGGTTACGACGGCCTCGTCGCCCGAGGCCACGACGACCTGCTCATCTCCGCCGCCCTCTGCGCCATCGTCGACAAACAGGCCCTGCCCGGCGCCGCCGTCGGTGAGGCGCTCCCGCGAACGGACGTGCTGGAGGAGATTGATGAGGCGGGGTGGTGATAGCTATCCATCAAGGAGATTCATCTATGAGCCGAATTAAAGACGCCTGGAACGCCCTGCTCGTAGGGGCAGGTCTTGTGCCTGCCCAATCCGGCCTCGTGCCTGCCCAATCCGACCGAGCCCAAACCGCGCACCGCGGCAGCACCGCGGCTGTCTCCGTCACCGTCGATGACTCCGCCGGCTGGGAAAACGTCTACCCTGCACCCGGAGATCGCCCTTGGGGTGACGTCTATGCCGATCTCCAGGACTCGCTCGAAGCGTGGCGCAAGAACTTCATGGTAAGGCGAATCGTGAACTTGACGCGGAGTTACGCTGTGGGCAGCGGCATCGCCATCTCTTCCTCGATCCCCGAGATTGACAACTTCATCGCTGACTTCTGGCGGCATCCTAAGAACGAGATCGAACGGCGCCTCGGCACCATCTCCGACCAGCTCTGCCGTGATGGAGAGCTCTTTCCGGTGCTCTTTACCAACCCTATCGATGGAATGTCCTACTTGCGCTTCAAGACAGCCCGCCAGATCCGTGAGGTGC
>CAZPJP010000079.1:0-16963 GCA_964586915.1 uncultured Anaerolineales bacterium | reverse complement strand
TTCAATAGGCGACGTATTGACGTCACCCACCTGCTCCTCGACCTGCACCTCCACTAGGTGATGTGTTGTTCTCATCCTTGATTCCTCCGTCCGCTGACCACATCCGCCAGCGCATCGACGGCCTCTGCGGCCTCGAGCACCGTCTCCGGTTCCGCCGGTGTCCGTGCGACATCGTCTTTGGCAGCACCGCCTGGGGCGGCATTCGCTGTCGGTCCAGCGGCATCCGCCGCGGGTCGACCCTCAACAGGCTCACCATCATGCCCCTCCGCAGCAGCCTCGATTGGCCCCGGCGTTTTCTCTTTAGCGGCAGCGGGTGGATACTGAACCCGTGGATGGAAGGCACCGCGCAGAAGATCGACGTACGCCCGCTTGACCGTATCCAGCTCGGCCATGGTGATCGGACACTCATCCAGCTGACCGTCCTCAATGCGCTGCTTGAAAATCTGGTCCACGATTTCGGCCAGCGCCTCGGGCGTCGATGGGCGGCTCGCCCGCGTTGCGGCCTCGCAGCTATCGGCGAGCATCACCAGCAGCGTCTCCCGGCTTTGCGGTTTTGGTCCGGGGTAGCGGAATTGTGACTCGTCGACAAGGTCCGCCTCCCCCCCCGCAGCCTCGACGGCCTTCTGGTAGAGAAAGCTCACCTGCGTCGTACCGTGGTGTTCGGGGATAAACGCGCGGATCCGCGCCGGGAGGCCGTACTGCTTCGCCAACTTGATCCCATCGCGAACGTGCCCGGCGAGCACGTCGACGCTGGTATAAGGATCGAGACGGTCATGCGGGTTGCTGAGGCCCTGCTGGTTCTCCACGAAGAAATAGGGCCGGCTCAGCTTGCCGATGTCGTGATAATAGGCGCCCACCCGCGTCAGCAGCGCGTTTGCACCGATCCGCTCGGCTGCCTGCTCGGCCAGGCTTGTCACCATCATCACATGGTTGAAGGTCGCAGGCGCCTCGCGCAATAGCCGTTGGAGCAGCGGGTGATTCGGCCGGCTCAGCTCCGTCAGGCGGAACGTCGTCGTCAGATCGAAGAGAGGCGTCAGCACAAAGAGCCCGCCGACCGTCAATCCCCCGGCGACCAGGCCGCCGACCACGGCCATACCAAGCTTCAGCAGCAACGTAAAGGGCATCGCCGTCAGCTCGTCGATAGAAAAGACCAGGATGACGAGTGCTTGCACGACGCCATCTATCAGGCCGGAGCGGAACAACGGTCCCGTCTGTTCGTAGCGTGGCAGCGTCAAGATTGCGTAGAGGCCGCCGAGTAGCACCATCGCGGCAAACGCCATAGAGCGCGCGCCAATCCAGCCGCTCACAGCACTCAAAAGCACTGTTGCGCCGATAGCGGGTACCGCACCCAACGTTGTAGATACCAGCATGCCAGCCGCAGCGCTCGGGAAGAGATAGGGAACCAGCTCACCCGACCGCACCAGAACCCAAGCAAGCCCCAGAAAGACGCTCAGGAGCAGCGTCAGCAGCAGCTCTTGCCGGGCGCCATCGAGGGTATCGGGACTCAGCCTAAACAGGTAGAGTCCAAAGCCCAGCGTAGAGAGCCCTGCAAAGAGACCCGCCGCGCCAATGCTCTGCTCCTGGTGAGTTGGCGACGTGAGGCCCAGCTCATCCAGCACCTCCATATCGAGTTCGGAGATAACGGTGCCCTCGCGGACGATAATCTGCCCGCTCCGGAAGATACGCGGCGCCTGACCCACAGCCTCCCGCGCCGCCTCCCGCGCCGCCTGCGTCGCGGCCTCGTCGAAGAACACGTTGGGATGGATGAACCGCTCGACCAGATCCTCGACAACCTGCGCTTCATCCTGCGCCATATCGAGCGGGATCATCGTCGGAATCCGGTGCCGGATGCGGGTCAGGTCCGTCTCGTGGATCTCCTCTTGCCGCATCACCTGGTCGAGCAGATCCAGGAACTCCACCGATACGCGGTTGAAGCTCGACTCCGGAAGCGTGAGAATCGCCTGGACCGTCTCCTCCGGAAGATCGGCCAGCTCCGGGACCGCCCACACGTAGGAGCGGCGCTGGGCGTCCGGTCCATACGGATCGGCACGGACGGCACGTAGATACGCTAACACATCCCGTGCTCGATTGTATTGCTGGCGCGCGATGGTGGGATCCGGGGCGGTGTAGAGGGACGCGACGTTGCGGGCGGCCTCCGCCTGCGCCCGCTCGGTGAGGATATCACTGATGAAGGTGATGTCCCGAGGCGCGCGGATGTCCTGGGGCGCCACGTCGTCCGCGGAGAGATCATACTCCGCCGGTCCGGCATAGACTAGCATGGCCGCCATCAGCGCCGTCAGCCACAGCCAGAAAAGCACCTGACGTAGAATCCAGCCCCGGGATCCCCGGCGCTGCTTGTGGTCTCGGCTCGAATGGCTCATCGCCTCACTCGACTATCGAAGAAAAAGGGCTCCCGCCAGGAGCCCTCCGTCCACAGAGTAACAAACCGTTGCACGTCAGGCGGAGAGAAGCTCGCGCACAATCTGGTTGACCGTGCTGCCATCGGCCCGTCCCCTCACCTGAGGCATAATGGTTCCCATAACCCGACCCATGTCCCGCACCGACGTGGCGCCCAGATCCTCGATCACTTCTTGCGCAAGCGCCCTGATCTCGTCCTCACTCATCTGCGACGGCAAATACTCGCGAAGAATCTCAAGCTCCGCAACTTCTTCAGCGACCAGGTCATCGCGGCCTGCTTCGCGCATCATCTCGACAGCTTCCTCACGCTGCTTGACCTCTTTGCGGATGAGGACCTGAATATCCTCGTCACTCAAAGGCTCCGACGTTTCCACGTCAGCAAACTGAACCGCCGTAAGGACCATACGCAACGCCGATTTGCGCCGGCTGTCCCCAGCGCGCATTGCGTCCTTCAGATCCTCGCGAAGCTGCGCTTCCAAACCTAAATCTGACCCCATCGTCACCCACCGTCCTGCATCTAGCCTAAGACCAAGCTGCCGCACCTAGCCGTGGTGTTTCGCGAACCCCCCGACAGGAGCGGCAGACCTATTGTCCATCAGCACGCGACCCTAATACTGCCGGTGCTGGTCTTTGATCGTTGTCCGACGGCTCTTGCGCAGCTTAGCCGCGCGCTTCCGCTTCCGAACTATGCTCGGCTGCTCGAAGTACCGTCGCTTACGAATCTCTGAGAGAATCCGATCCCGCTGTACTTTCTTCTTGAAACGGCGTAGCAATGAATCAAAAGACTCGTTGTCGTCCGCAGTCACGAACGTCACGCACCTCACCCCTTTCATGCTTCCGGCGTCGCCCATCGATTCGGTGCGCAACCGGCTAGGAGTCGCTTCTCCCAAAGGGATATTGCGTCTCTAGTATAGCGCTGGGCAACGCTTTGTCAAGTTTTCGTCGGCGCTCGGCGCCCAAGCGAATGGTCTTGCCCGCGACGACGCGACCGTGTTGTGCCGCGACCACGGCATCACGCCGCGGCTACGTCACCCGCAGCAGATCGGCGATCCAGCCTACACCGGAATACCCAGCCCACGCGGCAACGCAGGCTTTGATCGTCTTGCCAGCCCAGGTCGCCAGCATGAAACGCCACAGCGGGTACCCCACCAGCCCCCCAGCCATCGCGGCCAGGTCGAAGAAAGGGACGGGGAAAAGCGAGAGCACGAAGATGGTCAGATCGCCATTGCGCGCCATATAGCGCTTCAACCGGATATAAAGCCCCCGCTCTTGGACGAGATCCTCCACAGCATAGCCCGCCACGTAGCCCGTGATCTCGCCCAGCGCATCGCCAATACCCCCGGACAATCCCACTAACCACGGGTTGAGCACCGCCCCCATCGTGAACGTGAAGGCCAGATGCGGGATGGGCAGCAGCACGGTCGAGCTGCCGATCAGCGCCATCAGGAAGACACCCGCGTAGCCCAGTGTCCTGAACCACGCGACGTTGATGCGCTCTCGCTCTACGAAGGCAACGACGGCGATCGCCACCACGAAGACAAGCAGAGCGATCTTAAGCGGCAGGCGCCGCGGCGCCGTGGTGGGCACGGGCGTCTGGGGTTCGCCAACCGCCGTCTCAGAGTCTGTCATGGTGCTTTCCCTTCAGCGTAGCCCAAATGGAGGTCCTCCTCAGCGCAGGTGACAGACCCCATACTAGCACACAACGGGCAGGAGTCACCCAACGCAGAGGCAAAGGGCCCTCGTCGGCCCGATCGTCCCCCGCAGAGGTATCGGCAAGCCGTCAATAGCGACCACCTTCACGCTCCGCCCCAGTCGTAGATCCACATCAGCAGACGTCCATCGGGGGCGCGCAACGCGATCTCCTCTCCCCCTGGGTACAGCACCCGCACGTCCATCAGCTCGCCCGCCCGCTCCGGCACGATCGCAAATCGGATCGGCCCCACCAGGTCCGGGGGCAGCGCCTCAAGCGGCACGTCCTCACCTGGGAAGTTACGCAGCATAAAGGAGAGCGTGCCGAACTCCCAGTACATCCAGGGCGGTCCGAGCAGATAGATCCGGCCCGGACAGAGCGCAGCCTTCGCGGTCGGGCAGACCGGCTCCGGATGCGCGAGGGTGTAGCGCCCCAGCGCCGTCGCGCGCTCAGCCGTCGGGTTTCCGTAGACCCGGCGTGGCGTGTAGACCGCGAAGTAGAAGATCACGTTCAACGTGGCCACCGCGACCAGCACGACCCCAACGAAGGCCCGATAGGTCCTCGCTCCGCCTCCGAAGAGCGCCCACAAACGGGCGAGGCCCAGGCTCGCCAGCAACGCCGCAGCCGGCAGCAACAGAAGCCCTCGCTGGCTGCTCGGAGGATTCTCGGTCAGCACCCACGCCATGGTCATAGTCGAGCCAAACCAGATCAGGATCAATGCCCGCGACGGCCATCGCCATCTGAGCACGGCCTCGACCAGCCCCACCAGCATCAGGGCGCCGGTGACGAAGTCCACCAGCGGGTGCTCCGGACGGTACCAGAACGTGGGGTCGGGCGTCAGGTGGAAGGCCGTCGCCGCCCGCCACACCTGCTGCAACATCAGCGCCAGCGCGGTCTTGCCCGTGATCTCCACCTCACGTTCGAGCCACCCTGACGCGAAGATGCTCACGGCGTTGTACCGCTCCGTTAGCGCGGAGGGGTGTTGGAGATACCAGCCCAGCAGCGGAAGCACCACCACCAGCCATCCCAGAGCGAAGAGCAGTAGCCCGCGCCCGTGACGCCTCAGGAAATCGCGCTCCGCCCACGCCCGCCAAGCGACCACGAGGACGACCAGGAAGGTCACCCAACGCGCACCGAAGTAAGCATACCAACCCAGACCAGCCACCACCCCGGCCAATCCCCAGTATCTTGCGCCACCGCCCTCGCGACCGGCCCGCCCACGCCGACCATAGCCCGCGGCGATCCAGACCAGATAGAGCACCAGCACGCCCACGAGCGGGTCGAAGATCTGGTTCGAGGCCAGCCGGCTGTAGTGAATGTGATATGCCGAGACCGCGACGATCACCGCCGCGATCCATCCCGCCCGCCGTCCGGCGACGCCACGACCGAGGGTGTAAGTGCCCAGCACCGTAACCGTCCCCGCCAGTGCCGACAAAGCCCGACCGCCGGCGATCGTCGCCCCAAAGAGACGCATCGCGAGGCCATAGGCCAAGAACGACATGGTGGGGACGCTGTACCAGCCCGTGGCGAAGGGGTTGCCCATCGGGCGTGCCACCAGATCCAGACCCGCCCGTAACTGTGTGCCCTCGTCGCCCCCGAGATTGGCGGGCACCCGTCCAAGCGCGACACTTCGCAGCAGGCCCGCGGTCACCAACAACCCGAGCAGCGCCCAGCGTTCCCAGGCGGCGCGCTTCAGCGTCGGACGCCACTGACGCATAGGCGGCACAACGAGGGAGAGCGTGAATCCCACCACCGCTAGGACCCACACGAGGAACAGACCTGCGTAATCATAACCGGGTGCCTGCCGGCGAGCAGACCAGGCGACGTATCCGGCGATCGCCACCGCGCCCGCCCGCACCCAGCCGGGACCGTGGCGCGGTAGCAGTGCCTTCGCGTGACGCACGAGCCGCTCGCCCAGCTCGGCATCGCTCAAGCTCACGAGGATCAAGACCAAGAGGGCCAAAGCGACAAAGAGCCAGGCGTCCCACACGTAGAGCTGTTGCGACAGCAGAAAGCTCCCGACGAGAAGCAGCAGCACTGCGATCACCACGATGAACAGCCGCGCGGAGCCTTGCTCCGGAGCACGAGTCATAGAGTCATAGGCGGATAGGCGTGTCCCCTGGGCGCCCGGTTAGCCCCGAGGACGTTCAGAGGGCCCACAGAGCTCAGCGATGGACGCGCCGGTCGCCCGCGCCCGGTGGCGCAGGAGCCCCAAGGGCGTCGACCCATCCACAGTCACCGCCAGGATGGCGTCGTGGACCGAGAGCGCGTAGAGCATATAGGTCCCTCCGGCGATGCTCTGCTCAAAACGGACCTGTTCGCGGCCCAGAATACGCGCCATCTTCGCCGACGTGAGCCACCCCTGAAGCACGGCCTCCGAGATGGATGCGACCTCCGCGTCGGAGAGCGTCCCAACCGCCACCAGCACGCCGCCCTGACCGGTCAGCATGGCGCCTGCGGCACCAACGTCGGCGGCGAGATCGTACATCAAGGACTCGATGCGATCGCGATTTCGAGAGAACGCCACCCGGGAGATCGTCGCGGTGGCGGCTTCGTCGCCAGTGGCCTCTGATGGTGGCGCCTCGGGCGCAACGCCGGAGCGCTCAGCCTTCCTCGATCCCTTAGCCTCCCCCGCGATGACGAGCTCGATCGCTCTCACCCATTCCGGCACATCGTCGGACCCGTTGGCTCGCCCGGGCCCGGGCGGTTGCCCGGCTCCCTCGCCATCGTCACCCTCGGCTTCGCCCGACGACACCGGAGTTACCTCATCGAGCGCGTGAGGCGACATCGGCGCATCAAGTACAGTCTGAATCCGGTTAGGAAGCTCCGGCAGGAAGAAGGGCTTGGGGAGCACGCCCTGGATCGCGGGGGCATCGCCCCCCCACGCTGGGTTCTCGCCCAGGATCGGGATCACCACGAGGCGCACGTCCGGCGCGATGCTGCGCAGCTCCCGCGCCAGCGTGACCGCGTCGGGCTTCGCTAGCGCCATATCCAGGAACGCTAGGTCCGGCTCGGTGATGCGTGCATAGGCCCTCGCTTCATCGCCGGTGGCGCACCGGGTCACGTCGTGGCCCAGGCGAGTCAGTTCCTCGGACAACAGGGTGGCAAACGCCACGTTAGGATCGACAACAAGTGCGTACATAGGGACTCCTCGAGTCGATAACTGGCGCCAGCCCGATCGGGCTGAGCACCACCATTTTAAATAGACTGGCGAAAAAGGGCAAGAAGATGATAGAATAAGGGAAACAGAGGAGTGAACCCGTGCATATAGCGAAATCCCAACAACGCTGGCTGACTGTCTCGATTGTCGCGATCCTGACCGCGACGCTCGGCGCCGCCCTGGCGCTGGTGGCCTTTCGATCCGCTGCGACCGCTCGGAGCGAGAGCGTCGCGCCGCTGCCGGCTGTCGCGCAGACCGGTGACCACCTCGGTACGTGCTACGCGAATTACATCATCGGGGACCAGCCCCTTGCGGCATTGGCTCAGGCTGCGGGCTCCCGCTGGGACCGCGTAGATTTCAGCTGGGATCGAATCGAGCCGGTCCGCGGGGAGTACAACTTCGAGCCCCACGACGACCTCGTGGCTAACGATGTTGGCCATGGTCTGAACGTCGTCGGAATCCTGGGATCAACGCCGGAGTGGGCAACAGCCGGCTGTATGCGGACCGCCGAAGCCCCGGTTGTTCCGGAGGGCCTGCCCCTCTACGGGATGAGGCCACTCAACGTCGATGACACCACGTCTTGGGGCGCCTGTCCTCCCAAGAACCTTGATCTGGCGTGGGACGATCCCGACAACTATTGGGGCACCTTCGTCTACCAGACCGTCAGCCATTTCGAGGACGTGCGCGTGTGGGAGATCTGGAACGAACCCGATCTCTATACGATCTTCTGGGCCGGCTCTGTCGCCGACTACGCCAAGCTTCTTAGGATCGGCTACCAGGCCGCCAAGGCCGCCGATCCCGACGTGACCGTTCTCTTCGCAGGGCTGGCCTACTGGGCCGATCGCGACTACTACGTCGCTGTGCTCGACGAGCTCGCCGCCTTCCCCGACGCCACCGCGCACAACGGCTTTTTCGACGCGATGTCCCTCCATCTCTACAGCAACATCTACACGATCGGACCGGTCGCCGCCGAGATCCAGGCGAACATGACGGAGCGTGTGGGCCCGCATCCCATCTGGCTGACCGAGGCCGGGGTGCCGCTCTGGGACGAGCCCGGAGGCAACATCGTGTGGGACAAGACGAATCGCGCGACCGCCGAGGAGGCCGCGGCCTACGTCATCGAGGCCTTCGCCGAGGCGCGCGCCGCCGGTATCGAGCGCTTCTTCTTCTTCCGCACCCACGACAACGCCATGAGCGATAATGGCGTCTTCGGCTTGATCCGCGACGACCTCTCGCTCCGCCCGGCCTACCTCGCGTACCAGGTCGCCGCCTCCTATCTCCACGGCGAGAATCAGGTCACCGGCCCCCTCACCCACGATGGCGTGCGGCGCGTCACCTTCTGGGGGACCCCTCGCGGCCGCGTGGACGTCCTTTGGAACACCGGCGACGCCCCACTGACACACACGCATCGCGCGATCCTCCCGACGGCCACCCTGGTCACACATCGCGGGATCACCACGCCGGTCGAGGCTATCAGCGACACGTTCGCCCTACCTCTCGAGCCGGCCACGGCCAAGACCGCGGAGGACGGCGGCTATCTCATCGGCGGCCCGCCCCTGCTCGTGATCCAGGAGGACACCGTCTCTCCCACCTCTGCGCTCCATCCTCTCCCCTCGCTCGTCTACTCGCACTCGGTGACCCTCACGTGGGACACGGCCGACGCACCCGCTGGCACCGGCAGCCAGGACACAGCGTCCGGCTACTGGTACGCCGAGATTGAGCGGTCGTCTGCGCCCGATGGGCCGTGGAAGCGGATCCTCGACTGGCGCGAGACCTCGGGCGTGACGTCGACGCTGGCCCCACTCCCGGCGTCCCAAGCCTGGTATTTCCGCGCACGGGTGCGGGATCGGGCCGGGAACTGGGGGCCCTGGCCCACTGAGGCCGAATCGATGACGAGGGCCGTCCTTACCCGTACGGTGACGCTCTCGGTGACCACGTACCTGGATGACGACAGCAGCGGAACCTGGGATCCGGGCGAGCCTGCCACGACCACGACGGCTCTGAGCTGGGAGACGGCGCAGGGTGAGGTCATCGACGCGACCGTGGGCGCCACCTGGCAGGTGACACACGTCGTCGATGCCGGAGACTACGTGGGCAAGGCCCGAGTGCCGGGCTATCTCCTGGCGGTGTATCCCGTACCCGTTCAGCCGGGGCAAGATCCCCTGCTACGCGAGATCACGCTCGGCCTGCGACCGATCAACGCCCGCGCCTATCTGCCGCTTATCCAACGCGACAACTAGAGATGCGCGCTGGTCCTCGCAGCGTCACAGGTCGCGCCACAGCCTCGCGACACCGCCCTGCGGGCTACGTGTTGTTGGCCGTCGTCACGGCCTTACTGCTGAGTGCCTGCACCCGCCCGCCCGGGCCGACACCCACAGCCACGCCGTCGCCGCTGGAGCGTGGATCTCGCCTTGTCGCGAGCGGCTCCTACACCGCCGCCGAGACGACGCTTCGGGAGGCGCTGGCGGCCTCTCCGGCGGATCCCGCCCCGGCCCTGGCCCTTGCCGACCTCTACCTCGCGTGGGGCAGGCCCGACCCGGGACGCGCAGCGCTCGACAAGGCCGTCGCACGCGGCGCGCCTCGCTCCACGACGCAACCTCGGGAGCTTCGCCTCTTAGTCGCCCAACGCGCGTGGGACGACGTCATCTCTCTCGCCGAGGGTATCCTCGAGGAGGCACCCGACGACGCGACAGCGCTGCAGGCGCTGATGAAGGCCCAACTGGCGCAGACGGCGTGCGCCAAAGCGACGGAGAGTGCGCGCCGCCTGCGCGAGGCTCGGCCTGGTGCCATCGACGCCCTGACGACGCAGGCGCTGTTGGCCCCAGAGAAGGCCGCGGACCTGTCGCTTGGCCTGCAGCTGGTCCGCAACGAGCGCTGGGACCTGGCGGCGTGCGTGCTCCAGCGTGCCGTCGTCGCCACGCCGGACAAGGCCGACACGCAGGTGTGGCTTGCGGAAGCGCTCAGTCGCCTTGGCGAGGCTGAGGCGGCGGAACGTCACTTCCGGCAAGCCCTCGATCTGGCGCCGGACCGCCCCCTGGCCTGGTTGCTCTTGGGCAAGCATTATCTCGGCTCGGAGGACTACGCCAGCGCCCGGGTCGCCCTGCTTAACGCCCAGCGACTCGACCCCCTCAACCCCGCGCCCTGTCTGGCCATCGCTGAGCTGAAGGCGAGCATGGGGGCATACGACGAGGTCGACACCTGGCTTGACGCGGCGCTCGTCCGCGGAAACGACGATCCAGAGGTGTGGAAGGCTGTGGCGCGCTTCAGGCTCGAACGCACCCTCGGCGTCGATCGCGCGCTCGAGGCGGCACAGGGCGCCGTGGAGCGAGCGTCGGACGACGCGGAAGCCCACGGCCTCGTGGCCTGGGCGCAGCTGCTGGGGCAAGAGCCCCTCCTGGCCCTGCAGACGCTGGAGAGGGGCCTGGCCCTCGACCCAGAGATGGCCGAGCTTCACTACCTGCAGGCGCGAGCGCTCCAAGCCACCGGCGCGATCTCAGAGGCCCACGCATCCCTCTCCACCGCCGCCGACCTCGGCTTTCCGCTCGACTAGGGTACAGGAGGCAGACTCAGCTTTCAGCTGTCAGCCGTCGGCCGTCGGCCTTCAGCCATCAACAGGGAGTCTGAAGCAGAAAGTGGGTAGTGAACATCGCGGCAGAGACTCCCCGCTCCGCACTCCCTCACCCCAATCCGACTGATAGCTCAAAGCTAAATCCTGCTACTCGACCTCGATCTCGCCGATGAGAACAGCATCCCCACCACCGGCTACCGGCAGTCGGACCCCATCCGGTCCATACAAGCCAACCCAGATCTCGTGGATGCCCGACGAGGTCTCCGCGGGTACGGTCAACGGGCGCGGATCGACCACGACCTCACCGACCGCCCATCCCGGCGTCGGTCGCGTCCAGCCCACCGGCTCGCCGTCATTCTGCGCGATAGCGTTCCCCTCAGCGTCGACCAGATGCACGAAGACACGATAGGCCGTGGTCATCTCCTGCAACGCCTCCCAGGCCAGCGCGAGGTCGACGGCTTCGCCCGCCGCCACCGCGGACGTGTCGAGGCGGTATCCGGCTAACCGCACGCGCTCACCAAGCGTCACCTCGACAGCGCTGAACCCCGCCGGCAGCATCCAGCGGCGCTCCGGCGCAATCACCTCGAGACGCCGGTCGACAGGATCACACCCCGGTAGACGCATCGTCAGCGTGTAGGTACCGGAGGCCAGCGATCCCGGCAGGCGGATCTCCGCCTGCCCGGCCCACCGGTCGCCGCGCTCCCAAGCGTCTGTCGTCCAGTAGGGCGCGCTCGGCGCTGCCGTCCATGACGCAATCGCAGCGTCTCCCCCATCCCGGAGCGTGACGTGCAGGTCGACCGCCTCGGAGGGCACTTCCGTGGCCTCCCAGACCGTCTCGATCGTCACCAGATCGCCGGGCGCGGCTTGTTGGTGGCTGACGCTGGCCTGCCAGAGGCTCACCGGCCCGCACGTCGCCACCGGCGCCATCGCGTCGACCCCCAACGCCGCCAACGCTGGCGGTGTTCCCGGGCGCTCGAGCACGATGGGCGTCAGCGCCAGTTCGGGACCCATCGGGTTCCCTCCCGCATCGAGCACCGAGGCCGGCGCCGCGCTCTCGCGATCGAAGAGGGCCAGCACCAGCGCGTAGTCGCCGGGCGGCGTGCCCGGCGACACCTCGATCTCAAAATCCATCCGCGCATAGGTGCCGGCGGGCCATTCCTCGATCGGCGGCGGGGTTCGCGCCCAACGCGGGGACCGCAGCCCAACGGGCCAGCGAGATCCATCGACGCCCACCATCGTCAGCCCTACGTGCCAATCCTGCCCGGTGGGCTGTAGCGCGCGCCAGTAGAGCGTCATCACCGGCGCGCCATCTGAGCTGAAGCGATCCGGGAGCGCCTCACGCCCAATGAGCAGCGCCTCATTGCCGAAGTTCGCGTTAACCGGCACGCTCAACCCCTTCAGCGTCCCGTCATCCGTCAGTCGCGAGGCGCGCCAGAGGCGACCGGCGGGATCGATCCACGCAAGCTTCGTTGCGACCAGTAACGTCGCTCCAACCAACAGCGTCGCCCCGACCAACCACGTCGCCTTGACCAACGGACTCGCCCCGACCGACGTGGTCGCCGCTACAGCAGGAGCCGCCCGCGACGGATCTGTTGAGCGCCGAGAGCTGCGTGGGTCCCCCTCCCGCTCCACACGACGCCCGGCCCGCACGAAAACCCACGCCGTGAGGCCCAGGGCTATCGTAGAGGCGACGTCGGCCCCCAGGCGCAAGGGCGTCTCGCCAAAGCCCACCTCCACGACGTGCGATCCCGCGGGGATGGGAAAGGTCAGCAACCCCGTCTCAGGCTCAGGCGCCACCGCCACCCGCATCCCGTCCACCTCGACCCACCAACCGGGATAGTAGAAGGCCAGGTAGCGCGCCTCGAACGCCACAGGAGAGGTGATCTCGAGCGTCGCCGAGAGCGCGCCATAGGACGCCGCGCCTACCGCCGCGCCCTCCGGCAGACCCTCCGGCGGCAGACGCACGATCTCGTCTCCCGCGGCATAGGCCTCATCCAGTGTTGCCTCGGGGAAGCGCTCGACCCAGATGGGCAGATACTCGCCCTTCGCTGTCGTCCCCAGCGTGTCGGTGGCCCGCTCCCACGCAAGCATCCCCGCCATCGACAGGTCGCCGAAGGCCTCGCAGTGCCGGGGGTAGAACCAGCCAAGGTTAGCGCCGATCAGCACCCACACCAGGCCGACGGCGAGGAGCGACGGTACGAGGACGCCCCGAGCGATCGCGCGCTCCGCCTCTGAAGCGCCAACCTCCGCGAGAGGGAGACGCACGAGCGTGGCTGCAGCACAGCCCGCGAGTAGCGCCAGGCAAAACGCGGCGGGTCCCAGGTACCGCCAGGGAAACTGAACGTAGGCGAGCAACGGGGCGTGATCCCATATCCATCGCGACACCGGCAGCGTCAGCAAAGCCAGTCCGATCACCAGAATCCAGAGCACCCCGACCTGCCACCGCCACTCACGGCGCAGCCTGCGCCAGCCCAGGACCGGGATCAACCCCACCAGCACCGGGATCAACCCCACCGCCTTCTCAGGCCAGTCGTTGATCAGGCGCGGGTCGGCGCGACGCGGCAGCGCCAACAGATGGCTCAGCGAGATGAAATTGTACCGGTAGTCGAAAACCCAGGTCCCCAACAGACGCCCGGTCTGGATCAGGGGCCGCTCCAGCAGCGGCGGCAGCCAGAAAAAGGTTGTCACGCCCAGCCCCAGCGCGCCCAAGAGGGCGCCGCGCAGGAGCACACCCCAGCTGCCGCGGCGCAGCGCGAGGGCCGCGACCCACAGCGCCAGCATCGGCGCAAAGAGGAACGCGAAGACGTGGTGGCTGAGGACCATCGCGCCGAGCGCCCCGACGCCGAGAAGCAGATAGCGGCGATCGCCCGCTTCCGACCAACGATGGACGCCCAGCAACACGAGGGGCGGGAACGCCCACGCGAAGGCCTCCCAAAGACTGCCCCGGTTGAACACATCGTACGCCTGGAACGGCGCATAGACGTAGGCGACAGCGGCGACGACCCCGGCGGCGACCCCGGCAGCGACGCGAACGCCCGGTCGTGCCGCGGCCCCGCCGAACAGCTCGCGGGCTAGCCAGAACATGCCGCAGGCCCCGATCATCATCCCCAGGAGAAAGGTGCCGTTCAGCGCGACGGGCCACGACAGGCCGAGGCGGTGCAGCAGCGCGGTGAGCGACGGCGGGAAGGGAGAGGCAAAGACGAAGAGCGGGAACCCAAATCCGTGCGCCATGTCCGGGGCCCAACGGCTGTAGAGGACCCCGGACTCCCACAGCCGCTCGATCTGGACCGCGCGCCAGAGGTGAAACGCGTTGTCGTAACCGCACGTCAACTCTGACGATAGCAGCGGCTGAATCGCCGGAATCATGGCGATGGCAAGCGCTGCGAGCGCGAGGACCAAACCCAGCACGCGACCTCGCCTGCCGCTGAACCCGCCCTGAGTGGGGCCCCTGTCGGTCATCGTCGGCACGCTTACTCGACGCGGAAGGTGTCCAGCACAGCCCCGTCTGCGCCTTCTGATGTCGAGAGCGGCGGCTCTCCGGGCAGGTAAAGCCCGACGTGCAGGCGAAAGACACCGGCTGCATCTGGCGGCAGCGAGACCGTGCGTCGTTCTGCCACGACCTCCCCAACGGCCCACCCCGTCGTCGGCCGCGTCCAATCCATGGGCTCACCATCGCTCTGATCGACGCGGCGTCCTGCCTCATCCACAAGGTGGAGGAAGACGCGGTAGGCTTCTTCTACCGGCACTCGCGCTTGCCAGGCCAGACCGACCGCCAGGGCGTCCCCAGCCTCCGGGGCCGTTGGGGTCATCGTATAGCCGATCAGCTCGACCCGATCGTCGTAGACCACGCTGGTTTCGGCAAACCCCTCCGGCAGCGACCAGGCTCGCGGCGGCGCCTCGACGGTCAAGTCGACGTGCGCCAACGGCGCCTCGCAACCGCCGAGGCCGACCACCAGACGGTGTACGCCGCTTTCCAAGTCGCCGGGCAGGCGCAGCACGTGGCGCCCCACCCATAGCTCCCCCGCCCTCCACGCGTCAGTGGGCCACCACGACGTCGCCGGTGGCAGCGTCCAGCGCCGTACCTCAGCCCCGGCGGGATCGAGCAGCTGCACCGTCGCGATCTCCGGGTTCGCCGGTGGCGCCAAGGCTTCCCACACCCAGCGCACCGCGACCACATCCCCCGGTGCGCCTATCGCCCGGTCCGCGGTCATCTCCCACAAACCCAGCGAACCACAGCGCGCCGGCGCAGGCAAGGGCGAGCGCGCCAGCTCCGCCAGACTGAACGGCTCCTGCGGACGCGCGATCTGCACGCGACCCAAGACCAGATCGGGGCCGATGGGACTGCCGTGCTCATCGAGAACCGACAGGGGAACCTGCGTGTCAGCGTCGAAGGCCGCCACCACGATCTCGTAGTCGCCGGGCGGCGCGCCGGGCATCGTCGTCACAACGTGGGGGTCGTAGACGTAGGCCCCTGGCGACCAGCCGCTCGTCGACGGGGCCGTTTCATATTCGCGAGGGCGCGCCGTCCCCGCGGGGCTCCAGATCTGACCGTCCTCCCCCCGTAACAAAACCGACGTCACGTAGTCTCGTCCGGGGACCGACCGCGCCTGCCACAGCAGCGCCACGAGCAACTCCTCGTCGCTCGCCACCGGGCCGGAGGGCAGCGTCATCCCGAGCAGCGTCAACCCATCCCCGAAGGGATGAACGCTGGAGACCGCGACCTCCGGTGGATCGCCATCCGCCAGCCGCGACCGCTGAACAGGCGTGGACAACGAGGGCACGACGACGAAGCGAACCAACGCGAACGCCACCGCGAGCGCTGCAAGCCAGCCCTGCAGGCGGCCCGACGCCGCGCCCGCCGGCGCCCCGGCTGGCGCTTCCGTATCCCCCCATCTCCCCCGCAAGAGCAGCACCGCGCCTGCGGCGACGGCAACGCCGAGCCCCGCCAGAACCGTTCCGATGGTGCGAGCTGGCGTCCTGCCCCCAAAGCGAACGTCGATCTCGTGTGTGCCGGCGGGCACGCTGAACGTCATCAGGCCGGTGTCGTCCTCCGGCGCAACGGGGACCTGGGCCCCATCGATCCGCACCTGCCAGCCCGGGAAATAGAGCCCCAACCACCGCGCCCGGAATCGCTCCGGTGACTTGACGGTGACGGATGCTCGCAGCGGACGGTAACTCGCTTCGACCACCCCAGCTCCATCGGGGAGCACGGTGGCATCAAAGCGGGCCGGTACCCGACCGGCCACAAAGGCCTCGGCTAGGCTTGTGTCCGTGGGGTGTTCCTCAACCCAGATCGGGAAGTAGCTGCTCTCGGGATCCATCCCGATCCACCCATCGAGCTCGCGGGCGTAGAGATCCTCCAGATCCGGGCGGGCCTCGGCCGCGCACATGCCTTTGGGCGGGTACGTCTCCGGCCACGCCAATAGGACCAGCGCCGCCACTACAACCACCACACTCATCACCCCACCCCACCGTAGAGACGCGGCGGTGCCGCGTCTGCCGCTGCCGCCTCTGCCGTCCCTCCACGCCTGCAGGAGATCAACCCACCCCTCGACCGCCGCGCCCGCCAGCAAGGTCGCCGGCAACAGCGCCCGCCCGACCAGCCGCCACGGAAACTGCACGAAAGCGAGCAGCGGCACGGCCTCCCAAAGCCATCGGGAGCCCGGCGTCGCCATCCACAGATAGACGCCCGTTACAACAGCGAACAGCACGATCAGCAACCGGCGCTCTCGCCGGAGTCCCTCGCGCCGCCTTGCCAATCCCAGTCCCAGCGGCACGCCAAGCGCCGCCAGCAGCGCCTGCCCCACACCCAATGGCACCCGCATCGGCGGATTGAGGAAGGCCGGATCGTGGGGCGCGGGCAACGTCAGCAGGATCTCGCGCCACGTCGCAAAGTTGTAGCGGAAGTCATTGTTGCGCGTCGTCCGCGACAGGTGCAACTGCACCCATCCCTGCTCGCTGAGCGCGGGCAGCCAGAACCACGCCGTGATCAGCGCAGCGCCGAGGACCGCGGCGAAAGCGTAGGGCCAGCTACGGCGATCCCGGTAGTGCCAGGCCAGCACGATGACGAAGGCGCCCAGGAAGGGCGCGAGCAGGAGCGATGAGATGTTGTGGCTCAAAAAGAGCC
>CAZPJP010000078.1:0-17034 GCA_964586915.1 uncultured Anaerolineales bacterium | reverse complement strand
CGAATCAAAAGTGTACCATAAAGGTCGGAAAGGTCAACCCCATCCGCTCAACGGCCCTAGCTCTCCGGCGCCAGCCCCAGCAACCCCATACCCAGTTTCGGCAACTGCGCGCGACGGTCGTCACGACCAAAGTGCAAGACCTCACCCGAGTCCGTTACCGCCTCAACAGAGAGCGCCAGGCTCTGAAGCTCCTTGACCAGCACCTTAAAGGATGCCGGGATCCCGGGCTCCTCGATAGGCAATCCCTTGACGATCGACTCGTAAGCTTTCACACGTCCCTGCACGTCATCAGACTTAATGGTCAGCATCTCCTGCAGCGTGTAGGCAGCGCCATAAGCTTCGAGCGCCCAGACCTCCATCTCGCCAAAGCGCTGACCACCAAACTGCGCCTTGCCGCCCAACGGCTGCTGCGTCACCAAGGAGTACGGACCGGTTGACCGTGTGTGGACCTTGTCCTCAATCAAGTGTGCGAGCTTCAGCATGTAGATGATGCCTACCGTCACAGGCTGATCGAAGGGCTCGCCAGTCTTGCCATTGTATAAAACCATCTTGCCCAAGGTGGGCAAAGGATCGGCATGCGCTTGGCTGTAACGCGTTGCCTCAAGAACGACTTCATCGTCTGAGAGCTCCGCGACATCCTCGCCCCGCGCCTCCATCCACAGACGGAGACAGACTGCCTGAGCTTTGGCATCCGTAGTTCTTCGCTGAGCCGACGAACGACCATCATTATCGAAGGAGAGCACGTTGTCGGGATCATAGCCTGCCTCGCGCAGCCATTCGCGCAGAACGGAACGACGAGCGTAGACCCGATTGTCGCGCAATTCGTCCACATCGTATCCTCGCGGCGCAAGCCAGGAAGCCACGTATATCAACCGGGCTTCCTCGTCATCGACCAGGGACTCCAGCGGGTATTCCTGCGTCTTCAGCCAGGTCCAGGCACGCTCCATCACGTCATCCCAGGCCTGATCAATCAACCACGCGCGCGCCAGCTCCGCGGCAATCTCGTCCTCATTTGCGCCGTCGAATACCGGCGTCACAGTCTTGAAGCCAAGACGATCTGCCGCCCAGCCAAGATGTGTCTCAAGAACCTGCCCGATATTCATACGACCAGGCACGCCCAGCGGATTAAGGATGATGTCAACGGGCTTGCCATCCTCCAGGAAGGGCATATCCTCGATCGGGACAATCTGGGAGATCACGCCCTTGTTTCCATGGCGTCCCGCCATCTTGTCACCTTCGGTGATCTTCCGGCGCTGAGCGACGTTCACCCGCACCACTTTCTCCACACCGGCAGGTAGATCGCGGTATTCCTCGCGATCGAAGACCATAACGTCGACCACCTTACCGTGGGCACCATGAGGCATCCGGAGGCTCGTGTCCTTCACATCGCGCAGCTTTTCTCCGAAGATCGCCCGCAGGAGCTTCTCCTCTGGCGTGAGCTCTTTCTCGCCCTTGGGCGTGATCTTGCCCACGAGAACATCGAGCGGACCGACCTCAGCCCCTACCCGAACAACGCCTTCCTCGTCCAGATCACGCAGCGCCTCCTCAGAGACATTCGGGATCTCCCGAGTGACCTCTTCGGGTCCCAACTTGGTGTCGCGCGCCGCAAGCTCGTGTTTCTCGATATGCACCGAGGTGAACTTGTCGTCACGGACCAGGCCTTGGCTCAGCAGGATGGCATCCTCGAAGTTGCCGCCCTCCCAGGACATAAAGGCCACCAGCACGTTCTGACCGAGCGCGAGTTGGCCGTCCTCAGTGGAGGAACTGTCGGCGAGCACATCGCCAGCCTCGACACGCTGACCCTTGACGACGACGGGACGCTGATCAATGCACGTACTCTGGTTAGACCGCGCATACTTGATAAGCTCGTAGGTCTCGTTCTCGCCATCGTCCTGGGCGACAACGATACGGTCGCCTGTGACACTCAAGACGGTTCCTGCAGCACGGGCCGTCACCACCAGACCCGAGTTAAGCGCAGCTGCGCGCTCGATGCCTGTACCCACAACCGGTGCCTCAGGCGCAATCAGCGGCACACCCTGTCGCTGCATGTTCGATCCCATCAAGGCACGGTTCGCGTCATCATGCTCCAGGAAGGGGATCAAAGCAGCAGAGACCCCCACGATCTGAATCGGAGCCACATCTATGAAGTCGATGCGCTCCGGCGGAGCAAAGACAAACCCGTTGCCTCTACGTGCCGCAACACGCTCGCCAACAAAATGCCCCTCGTCATCGAGCGCAGCATTCGCCTGCGCGATGACATAGGGCTCTTCACGGTCAGCTGAAAGGTAGAGGATCTCCTCAGAGACGCGTGGCACCACACGAATCGGATCACGCAGCGGCAGAGCCGCGAGCGTCTCGGCCAGCTCTTCGCTGATCATCGTGCCGGCTGAGCCCACAACCTCGTTGGACTCCGGGTCCTCCACATCCTCCCGCAGGACCTCGCCGACAAGCTGCTCAACGTTGTTGGGCACCGTTCGAACCACGCGACGATAGGGCGTCTCGATAAACCCAAGCTCGTTGACGCGACCGTAGGTGCTCAAGCGACCGATGAGACCGATGTTCGGCCCCTCCGGAGTCTCGATCGGGCAGATACGACCGTAGTGGCTGTGATGAACATCGCGCACGTCAAAACCGGCGCGCTCACGCCGCAAACCGCCCGGGCCCAACGCCGAAAGCGTGCGCTTGTGCGTCAAGCTTGAGAGCGGATTCGTCTGTTCCATGAACTGCGAAAGCTGACTCGACCCGAAGAACTCGCGAATGGAAGCGACCACAGGCCGGATATTAATGAGGCTCACAGGCGTGGGCGATTCGTCGCGAATCGACATGCGCTCGCGGACTACCCTCTCCATACGAACCAGACCAATACGAACCTTGGCTTGCACCAACTCACCCACCGTCTTGACCCGACGGTTACCGAGATGGTCCATATCATCCGGACCAGCGACACCGTTGTTGATGTGAATCATCCTGCGCACCAGCGCCACGAAATCCTCGACCGTGATCGTGCGAATGTCCATCGGGACGTTGATCTGCATGCGTTGATTCAACTTGTAGCGCCCCACCTCTTGGAGATTGTAGCGCTGCGGGTCAAAGAGCTGCGACACCAGGTATTCCTGCGCGTTCTCCAAAGTTGGAGGATCGCCGGGACGCATGCGTCGATAGAACTCAATCAAAGCTTCCTCGGCGACCGTACGCCCAGCCTTGAGATCCCACACCGGTTCCTGGCGGATGGTGTCGGAGATCCAAGGATGATCCGGGTCGTTGTCGGCCTCGCTAAAGAGCTCGATTAGCTCATCATCCGTCCCCCCACCCAACAAATCACTGTGCATCGGATCATCCACAGCAGCCAACGCACGCAGGAAAATCGTCACAGGAATGATCCGTTTACGATTGAAGCGCAGGGTGAGATAACCGGTCTTGCGGGTCTCAAACTCCATCCACGCGCCGCGATCCGGGATCAACTTCGCGCTGGCTAAGCGGTAGCCACCCTCTTCTTCTACACCGAAATAGACGCCCGGAGACCGAATGAGCTGGCTGACCACCACCCGTTCCGTTCCATTCACAATGAAGGTGGCGTGCTCCGTCATTAGAGGAAGATCGCCCAGGAAAATCTCCTGCTGAACGATCTCGCTGGTCTCACGGTTAACAAGCGCGACCTCCACATTTAGCGGCACAGCGTACGTGAGATCTCGCTCCAGACACTCCTGCTGGCTGTGCTTGGGCTCGCCGAAGCGATACCCCAACTCAAATCCGGCCTCCTCGGCCTTCTCTCCCGGCAGGTACAAACTCAGGAGGCCATTGAAGCTGTCAACCGGTGAGATCTCGTCAAAGAGCTGGTACAGCCCCTCTTCCTGTAACCACCGATAGGACTGCAGCTGTACTTCTACTAGACCTGGTAGCGGCAAAGCGCTAGCAATACGTGCGTAAGATTTGACACCAAGGTCTGCTAATGCCATTCTCTACCCTTTCCTCCTGGGATGCTCTGGAAATCCCCGAGAGTGTTCTGTGAGGCCAACCCATACCCTCAACGCCAAACAAAAGTCATTCAAAACAAGCGACAGGGTATTATATCACAGTATGCACTTCCGTCAATGTAATCGAAAGGCGAAAAGACCTGGACCGTTATCTGAGAATTAGCTTAGAAACGCTAACCGGTGACGCCCCAGGCAATGACACTGAAGCCCGCCGGGGATTCAACACTCTGCGGGGTGAGGAGCATATCGAAGGCCTGCTGGCTGCCGCTGGGTACGGTCAGGTCCTCAGCCAACACGAGCTGCCGGTATCCTACCACGGCACCGTCAGCATTGTAGATCGTGGCCACCACAGTGACGCGGCTCACAGCATACCCATTTTCATTGAGCAGGGAACCGCGGATACGATACTGTGGCCCAGAGACGCTGCCCTCAGACTCAGCGACGGTGAGGGGCACAAAACCCGCGGTGATGGAGCTGATGGCCTCACCGCGAAGGAGGCGGACATCGACGTCAGTAGCACCTTCAGGTGGGCTCCGAAAGAGGAAAGAAAACGGCGCCCGGGCTTGAGGCGCCAGGTAGTCAGCGGCCGCCAACGTCACCGCCCGCATAAGCGGGCTGCCATCGGGGGCCAGCAACGCTATCTCAACCTGGAGGTTGGTGATAGGGCTCTCGGTCGTGTTGAGAACCTCGCCCATACACCACAGACCACCCACAGGAGTATGATATAGAGCAACGCCTGCCGTCGAAAGCGGCAAAGGCGTCGGGGTTGGAAGAATCACATTGCCCATAGGAGCCTGCAGTCCGTCGTCGCTGAGCGCCTCTTCCTCCTCGAGCGGGATAATCAGGGCTTGTCCAATGCTGAGGTATGCGCTCTCATCAAGTCCGTTCACCCGCACGAGCCCGTTGACGGTGACGCCGTACTCAAGAGCAATGCCGAAGAGGGTATCGCCCTGTTCGACGGTGTGGATTACCGGGGTTGGTGTTGGGGAGGGAGTAAAGGTCGGGGTCGGCGGAATAGGTGTGAGATAAATATCCGGCGCAATGGTCGGGGTCGTCAGCCCCGCCTGGTCCGTCGGCAGCGGTGCGCCTGTGGATGTTGGGGAAGGCGTCAAAATCGCATTGCACCCGGTCAAGGCCAACAGATACAGGCCGAAAGCTACGCTCCCAATGGCCGACCACTTGCGCCAGGCTAACTCACCTCGTCTCGTCTCCACAGGCAGATTATACCATGTTCAGGCCCATAGCACGGTTTTGCGCTGGAAGTGACGGCCCTGCCGGATGCCAGCCATCGCGAGGCGCGATCTTACGGAAGATACGACGGGCGATGCTGCGCCTCGGCAAGGCGCTCAGCATCGATGGCGTCCCCCTCCATCTCGTCAGGGGGTATCGATGCGCGTCGACGCGCCCGGTGGATGATCCCCAGCAACCAGGGGAGTCCGATGACGAGGAGCAGGTAGGGAACCACGGGCAGCCAGGATGGGCCGCCAAACCGGTCAAGGTTGAGGAGAATCACCGCCAAGGCCGTCCATACAACGAGGAAGTTGGGGGTCGCCTCATCGGCATGCAGAAGCCCCAGGCCGGGGATACGACGCCGCACCATAGGCCAGAGCAACTCATTACCCATATGCCCCAGTTGATCCTCGAGGACGTGCGCAGTCATAGCGAGCCACGCGAGAGTTCCGGCTAGAGGAGCGACAGCCCGCCCGGCGAGCATCCAGAAGAGCGCCCCCACGACAACACCTACTCCGAGCGCAAGCAGAAGGCTGTGCGTCCACCGATGGTGCCAGTCGAGGAACTCAACGGCCAGCTTGTCCCCTTGCCGTGTAAACCGGAAGCTGGGTCCCATAAAGACATCCACATCGTAATGGTGGCGATAGGTGTGCACCAGCGCTATGCCAACTTGGCGCACAACCCAGTCCGCATCCGGCGGTTCAGTGGCAGGATAGGCCACGCCGCCGGTACTGACTACGGGACCCACCCGGACCGCAACGGTGCCGGACTCCGGCTCCACGCGGATCGCATAGCGACGCCATTGGTCAGCGCCCAGACGGAGCGTATGCGCGATGACCCGGCGCGGCTGCCCGGCCTGGTAGGCGTCGTGCATAGCCGCAACAAGGCTATCGGCAATCGCCGTCGCGGCGGCGTTCGGCCGTTGGGCGGGTAAGAAAGGAGCGGGGTCGATCTCAAGGTCATAGTGTAGCAAATAGCGCACAAAACGGAAATCGAGGAAATCGGGCAGGAGCGCAGCCGCGCCACTCAAGGCAAGGACGAGTGACCCGTTCCGCGCCAACTCGACCGCCTCGGGAAAACAGGTCGCGATAGCTATGCCGGTGAGGAAGTGCGCGATGCCTTTCATTATATAACGCGGGCTCCCCAAGTGTGCGAACGCCTCGATCCCCACGTTAAGGCCAGCGACAGACCCGCCGATGGGTGAACAAGACAGTTCGTGATACTTGACTTACTATGGAACATACTACGCCGCATCGAGGGCGCCTACGCCCATTGTAGATCGGTCGCAGGGGAGGGCAACCCAGCCAGTGGTTGATGAATCGGCGGATCCTGCGATACTACCCAAGTACCTATGAAACGACGACACAAGCTGCTGGTTCCCCTCCTGCTGATGGCGTTCGGCCTGCGGATCTGGGGAATCGCTGATCACAATATCTGGTGGGATGAGGGAATTGGCGTCTGGTTGGCGCGGATGCCCGTGCTGGAGAGCGTCCGGTGGACCGCCGGAGACGTCCATCCACCCCTCTATTATATAGCGCTTCGCGGCTGGCGAGGCGTGACTGGCGAGGGGATCTACACTCTGCGCTTTCTCTCCGCGCTCTTCAGTCTGTTGACGGTGCCGCTGGCTTACCGGTTAGGGCGAAGCCTGGATGGCGAGTCAACCGGGCTGCTGACGGCGCTCCTCCTGGCCTTGTCGCGCTTCGCGATTTGGTGGGCGCAAGAGATCCGGATGTATGCGCTCGCGGCAATGCTTGCAACAGGATCGCTTTGGGCGGCGGTATGGCTCTGGAGGGAAAGCCACCAGCCCCAGAAGTCAGCCCCAAGTAGCGACACAGGAGCGGCGACTGGCGCGGGCGTGGGCGCCAATACCGGGCAACGCCACCGGCTTTGGGCGGCATGGGGTCTCTACGTGCTGACAACGGTGGGCAGTCTTTTCACCCTCTATCTGGCAGTCACGGTACCGGTCGTGACGAATGTGGGGTTCGCGGCGCTCTGGTGGCGGCACCGGAGTGGTAAGAAAAGGCGTGACCTCCGGCTCGGTCCGTGGGTATCGGCTCAGTGTGCAATCGCCGGGCTCTTCCTGCCCTGGCTCATCTACGCGCTGCCGCGAATGCACGGGTGGTCGAGCGATGCGCCGTTCACGCCGAGATTCTTCCTACACTTATACACGACGATGCTGGCAGTGGGATCGCCGATAGACCTCGAAACGTACCTCCCGTTGGTTGCGGCTGTCTTCGTGGGACTCGGGGTGGGACTCGCAGGGCTCTGGTCTCGTGCACAAACGGGCGTAAGATTCGGAGGGCTAACGATGTTGTTGGCGGGGTTGTTGTTACCGCCGGCTGTGGTCACCCTTATCTCACTACCGGCGCTGCAGTTCCACTTCGCGAGGCCTCTGGCGCCCCGGTATCTGCTACCGCTGGCGGCCTGCTATTCAGCCTTGCTGGCGTGGAGCATCTTGGCGGTGTGGCGTGCTGGACGGAGCAGCGCGGGCCTTGTCTCGAGGACAGGCAGAAAGAGCGTGGCATTGGCAATGGCAGGGATGGCGCTGGCGGCGGCGCTGACGGGCTTGGTCGGGTATCTTCCGGGCCGCGCCCGACACGATGACTTCACGACGATCGGCGAGGTACTGCGGGCCTTACGCCGGCCGGAGGACGCGGTCGTGCTTTACGTCGACCGCGATTGGCCAATCTTTACCGCACACTATGCCGGCGCACGCCACGATCTGGCCTATGGCGCGAACTTCAGCGATCGCGCGACGGTGGATGCGCGCCTGGGCGAGCTCTGGGAACAGTCGCGTGGCGTCTGGCTGGTTTCGACGCCGGAATCGCTGCAGGCCGATCCGCAACAATCGGTACCACAGTGGTTGCGCGCCCGGGCAGCGGTCTCCGAAACCCTCGTGCGTGGCGACAACTCTCTGACCTTCTACGCCCGAACCCCCGAGCGCGCGCTGCTGCGAGCCACGGTCACGCCAGGGTTTGAGGCCCCAGCGCAGATCGGGGCGCCCTTCGGGCTAGCCGGGGCCTCGATTCCGCTAGAGCGCTACAGGACGGGGGATACACTGCATCTGGGGCTCTATTGGGTGCCCCCCGTGCCGTCAGATGCGCAGGTCCAGCTCCAGGGTGAGGGCGTCAATCGCGTCTATGACGTGCCGCTGGCACCCGCGGAGCAAAATCTGGCGCGAGGGCAGGTAGACATACCCCTAACCCCCGATCTTCCGGGTGGCGATTACCAGATCGAGGTAGCGGTACCGGGTTTTGAGGCAGCGGTGGCAGGCGAGTTCGAGCTCGTACAGGCGACAGCCGGTACGGACGCCACGCCGGCATCGATCCCGCATCCAACTGACCATATTTTTGGCCCCACTCCGTCAGGCGCAACGATCCGGCTGATCGGATACGCATTACCCCAGACCCGGGTGGCAGCCGGGGAAGCGATTCCGCTGACGCTCTATTGGGAGAGCAACGCGACACTCTCGACCCGGTACAAGATCTTCACCCACCTCCTGGGCGACACATTCAACGCGGAGACAGACAACTTCCTGTGGGGCCAGCAAGACAACGAGCCGGTCAACGGACAGGCGCCGACGACGGTCTGGGCGCCGGGCACGACGATCGCGGACCCTTATCGCATCGAAGTGGCCCCACACGCGCCGCCCGGGAGCTACAGAATTGAGGTTGGCCTGTATGGACTCTTAGATGGCGCACGGCTCCCCCTCGTCGGGAACGGGGACGCCGTCGTGATAGGAAGGGTGGACGTCGTGGGGCGTGAGGGAGAGAGCGGGCAATGAGGAGATTCGCTTGAAGAACTGGAAGCGGAACCTATGGGTGATATGGGTGGCGGAGCTCCTGGCGATTATGGGATTCTCCTCGACTTTCCCGATCTATGCCTACTATATCCAATCGCTCGGCGTGGACGAGCACCTGGTAGCACGCTGGAGCGGCGTCGTGATCTCCGCATCCTCGATCACGATGGGCATCATGGGCCCGATCTGGGGGGCATTGGGCGATCGCCACGGCCGAAAGATCATGGTTATGCGGGCGATGTTCGGCGGCGCGGTGATCATCGGTCTACAAGGGTTCTCTCAGACGGTCGGTCAGTTCGCGCTCCTGCGGCTAATTCAGGGAGCGCTGACCGGGACGGTGACCGCTGCGACGGCCCTCGTGGCCAGCAGTACACCCCGCAAGCGCCTGGGCGAGACGTTGGGCAAGCTTCAGCTCGCCATCTTCCTCGGCCAAGCGCTTGGACCGACGACGGGGGGCTTCGTGGCCGATACGCTGGGCTATCGGGCGACCTTCTGGCTTACGGCAGCCTATCTCGTTGTCTCGGGTGGGTTGATTATGGCGCTTGTGAAAGAGGACTTCACGCCGCCAACGCCGGCGCTGGCGGGCGAAGTTCCCACACAGGGCAGTATCTGGGAGGATATGCGAGGCGACTTCACCGCCCTTATCCTCGGGGGATCGCTCTTGGGTCTCGTTCTAGGCCTTCGCTTTGCGCTGCGGTTAGGCCTGCGAATGGGCTCGCCGACGTTGCCCCTAATCGTTCAGGAGCTACTGCCTGAGAACACGCTGCTGGGCTCGGCCTCGGGCTTGCTGACGACCGTGTCAGGGATCAGCAGCGCTCTAGCGGCTCCGGTGGTGGGACGTTGGGCGGATCGGGGCAACGGGCGCTCGCTCCTTATGGGGAGCGCCTTGCTTGCGGCCGCGGCCACGATGGTCCAGGCGGTAGCACCTACGTATGTATTGATGGTCCTGGCACAATTCTTCGTGGGATTGGGGATTGGGGGAGAGTTAGCAGTGCTCAGTGCTTACATCGGTCACATGGCGCCAGAGGACAAGGTGGGCACAGCCTTCGGCCTCGACGCGCTGGCCGTCTCACTGTCGGGCGCCGCCGGGCCGATGGTCGGCGGATGGCTCAGCGATGCGGTCAGCCGGCGCGCGCCACTCTATGCGGGAGGCGTGGTGATGGCCCTAGCGGCGGTGCCGGTCCTGCGGCTACCCAAAGAGACTGAGGCGGAGCCAACAGCGGAGGCGGCAGCCGGATGAGCCGTGAGGCGGGCAGTGCTGCGACCTTGTATATCCCGGCAGTATCCTGCTAGGCAGTTTCCTTCGCGAGCTCCGTTCCCCGTCGAAGGGCATCGTAGTTGGGCTCAAGCCATTTGCGCTGCCGGTCGGAGAGATGCTCGTCGAGCTGCATCATCACGGTCTCCAGCGAGACAAGCCCGGGTGTGGACCTCTCACCCATAAGCGCGACCAACGCCCCCAGAAGCACCATATTGGCCATCCGGACGTTCCCGAGCTCGGTGGCAACGTCGCTTGCGGGGACGTAGACGGCCTGTATGTCGTCGCGCTGGCTCTCCTTCTCGACCAACGAGCTGTTCACCAACAGTAAACCACCGGATTGGACGAGGGGTTCGTATTTCTCCATCGATGGGCTGTTCATAACAACGGCGATGGATGGATGCCGGACGACCGGCGCGCCGATCTCTGCTTCGGAGAGGATCACCGTGCAGTTGGCAGTGCCCCCGCGCATCTCAGGGCCATAGGAGGGAATCCAGGTCACATAGAGATCCTCGGCAATGCCGGCGTAGGCGAGAAGCTGCCCGGCGAAGAGGACGCCCTGGCCTCCGAAACCGGAGAAAACCGTCTCTTCATGTCGCATATTAGTCTCCCAGCGCTTCGATCTCGTCGGTGATCTTGAACGTTTCGACCGGGAAGAAGGTGGCCATCTCCTCCTTGGCCCACTGCATCGCCTCCCACGGGTCCATATTCCAGTTGGTGGGACACGTGGCCAGGACTTCGACGCATGCGAAGCCCAACCCGTGAATCTGCGCCAGGAAAGCTCGCTTGATGGCGCGCTTAGTCTTGCGAATGCTGGCGATATCGGTGGCCATTTCGCGCGTGACATAGACAGCACCGGCTGTCTGAGCCAGGATCTCAGACATCTTTATAGGATAACCGGCCAAGCTGCAATCACGCCCAGTGGGCGTGGAGGTGGTGACCATCCCAGGCAAGGATGTCGGCGCCATCTGACCGCCGGTCATGCCATAGATCGCGTTGTTGATAAAGACCGTCGTGATCAGCTCACCACGGTTGGCCGCGTGGATGATCTCCGCGGTACCGATGGCAGCAAGATCACCATCGCCTTGATAGGTGAAGACAATCTTATCCGGGTTCACGCGTTTGATGCCCGTCGCCATAGCCGGGGCGCGCCCGTGAGCGGCTTCTACGAAGTCGGTGGCAATGTAATTATAGATCAGCACGGAGCAGCCCACCGGGGCGACCCCGATAGTCCGCTCGCGAATGTCCAACTCGTCGATGACCTCACCCACAAGGCGGTGGACGATGCCGTGGACGCAGCCAGGGCAATAGTGGGTGCTGACCTTCGTCAGAGACTTCGGATAAGCATAAACCTGTTCCATATCCTCTGAAATCTCGACTTGAGCTTCCTTAATGTCTGTGGGTGTAGAGTTCACACTCGTCATAGCTATACCTCGCTGTGTTCCTTCGATGCCACATCGCCACAGGGTTCCGAACCTGTCCGGCGATCATGTTCAGCAGCAGCACTCCCAACGCATATGCCTCCAGCGGCGCAATGCGACCAACACACTGCGACCGAAGGTCCCAGAATGTCGTCCTAATCGCCTAAAGAGCTGTCTCGTCGGCGAGCGCATGGAGGTCGGTCAGGATCTCATCGACCATAGGGAGAACCCCACCCATTCGTCCGTGGAACCGGACCGGCACGCGGCGCTGTGTAGCACGCTCGACATCCTCCAGCATCTGCCCCGCGCTCATCTCCACGACCAACATACCGCGGACCTGCTCAGCGAGCTCGGCCAGGCGCTCTTCCGGGAAGGGCCACAGTGTCTGCGGGCGCAAAAGGCCGACCTTAAGCCCCTGCTTACGCCCTTCACGCATCACGGAGAAGCAGATCCGCCCGGCAGTGCCGTAGGCGACGAGGAGCAGGTCCGCATCGTCGGTCTGCATCTCGACAAAGCGCACCTCCCGCTCCTTGATCGTGGCCAGCTTGGCCTGCAGTCGCAGATTGAGTTTCTCGAGGCGTTCAGCACCCAAATAGAGAGATGTGATAACGTTAGGCTCCCGCCCCTTCGCCCCCGTCACCGCCCACTCAGGGCGCTCGCCGGACAGCGGTTGCATCGTGTGTGTGGCGTCCACGCTCGGCAGCTCCGCCGCCTCCATCATCTGACCGATGGCCCCGTCCCCCGCCACGATGACCAGCGTTCGATAGGTCTCCGCAAGCTCGAAAGCCAGGCCGACCATATCGATGATCTCCTGCACACTTGAGGGCGCCAGAACGATGGGATGGAAGTCGCCATGACCGGCGGTCTTCGTCATAAAGAAATAGTCAGCCTGCGACGGCTGGATGTTGCCCAAGCCCGGCCCTCCCCGCATCATATTGATCACCACCACCGGGACCTCAGAGCCCGCGATATACGACAGTCCCTCAGCCATCAGCGATAGCCCCGGACCCGAGGTCGACGTCATCACCCGCACGCCGGAACTCGCCGCGCCGTAGACCATGTTGATCGCGGCTACTTCACTCTCCGCCTGTAGAAAGACACGTCCCTCCTCGATCATACGAGCCGAGAGATGCTCCAAGGCCTCGCTCTGCGGCGTGATCGGATAGCCGAAATACGCCTCCAGCCCGTTGCGCACCGCGGCCTCCGCGAACGCAATGTTACCCTTGAGCAGTTGTCTTGCCATGCCTCACCCCCTGCCTATGCGTCGGCCGCGACCAACGAGGGCTCGTGGGTCTCAGCGTGCGAACTCCTCTCGCGTTCACGTCCCGCGGCGCGCCGGGATTTACGCTTGCGGCGGTAGACCGTGAAGACAACGTCGGGACAGATCGTCGCGCAGGACGCACACCCGATACAGGCATCCATATCCGTCACGACGACCGGATGATAGCCCTTCGCGTTAAAGGCATCCTCAGAGAGCACCAGAATATTGACGGGACAGACGTGGGTGCACAAACCACATCCCTTGCATCGATCGACATCGATCACCACTATGCCCCTTCCCATATAACCTCCTCAGGTAGTCACACTCATCGCCTGCGAACGCCTGCAAACTTCACAGGCCCACAGGCTGACCCATCAGACCAAAAAAACAGGGGCGCCCGCGAGCGCCCCCGGTCCTCATCCGCCCACCATGGGCAGCACAAGCGTAAGCAAAACCCCACCCGCGATCACTGACCCAAGTTGTCCAGCTGTGTTCGCCCCCATCGCGTGCATCAATACGAAGTTCGAGAAATCCTCCTCCTGTGCGACTCGCTGGACCAGGCGCCCCGCCATCGGAAACGCACTGATCCCCGCAGCGCCGATCAGCGGATTGATCCGCTTGCCCGAGAGCCGGTAGAGCAACTTACCAAAGAGAAGGCCGGCTGCCGTGTCGAGACCGAAGGCAAACAGGCCCAGAACCAGGATTTTCAGCGTATCCCACTGGAGGAAGCTCTCTGCCGTCATCGTGCTGCCCACCACCAGCCCCAGAAAGAGTGTGGAGACATTGATGATCTCATTCTCGGCAGCCCGGGCCAATCGCGGCACCACCCCAGCCTCCTTCAACTCGTTCCCCAGCATCAAGGAAGCAATGAGCGGGGCTGCTTTCGGCACCAGTATCCCTACGGCAATCGTAACGATCACAGGGAAGGCGACCAGCGCCCGCTTCGACACCTCCCGCGGCGCATAGTCCATCCGAGTCATCCGTTCCTCCCGCGTCGTCATCAGGCGCATAATCGGAGGCTGGATGATCGGCACCAGGCTCATATACGAATAAGCTACCACTGAAATCACACCGAGCATATGGGGGGCCAGCACGTTCGCGACATAGATACTCGTAGGCCCATCGATAGCGCCAATAATACCGATGCTCGCGGCCTCGGCCATCGGAAATCCCAGAAGAACAGCCAGGAGCAGCGTCCCGAAGATACCAAACTGCCCCGCCGCGCCCATCAAGGCAAAGAGGGGCTGTGAGAGGAGCGGACGGAAGTCCATCATGGCTCCGACCCCGATGAAGATCAACAGCGGCAAGAGCTCGTTGTCAACCAACGACTGCTTCAAGACGACCAGCATACCTGATTCAGCGGGGTCTACCATCGCAGAAAGCGGCAAATTCCCGATGATGCAGCCGATACCGATGGGCAGGAGCAAAACAGGCTCGTACTCTTTCGCGATCGCCAGATAGATCAGAAGGGCGCCCACGCCCATCATAATCAAACTGGGCCAATTCTGGATCAGGGCCCTAAGCCCTGCAACCAAGCTCCCCAGGTCTGCGCTCACCAAGCCTCCCTATGTGTAGCTCCCAGTCCCGGGCTGGCCGCGGGTCGCTGTGTAGCCGCCGCGTCCATCAGGCTGCTGCCCGTCGTGTAGTTGCTTGCTCCAGCGGCATCCGCAGGACACACGTCATTGAATACATCGGGCGCTCGCGAGTAAAGCCGAGCTTCTCCAACAGCGCGATGGCGCCGTCATTATCCTGACGCACGACGGCAAAGACACTGCGCCCCCTCACAAGATGGGCGCGAAGCAGCGCGACGACGATCGCCGTCCCATAGCCCTGGCGACGGAACTCCCGGCGAGTGATGACATTGTCGATCTGAGCCGCGCCGGGCACGCACACCGTCGTCATACCCATGGCGGCCAGCTTACGGCTGTGAAGTCCAGAGCCACGCTCCCATACACCATACGCCGGCCCCTGAGCAAAAGGCTTGTCCGACACAAGGTTGAGGGAGATGCCTTCTGCCCGGGCGAGGGTGTAGGCCGCCGCCGCATCGCTCTCAACGAGCTCCGAAGCCTGGTTGGGGGACAAATCACGCGGATGTCCCCGATACAGCATCTGCCAGCGGGGCACGATGGACGCCACCTCAAAGGCCGCCTCCACAACCCCGCGCTGGTCATCGTTGACGAGCAGCGAGACCTCACTCCCCGGATCGGCCAAAAAGGCGGCATAGGTAGCCAGAAGATCCGCGGACTCCCCTACAAAGGCCAGGCCCAGGTGCGAAAGCGACCGACAGCTAGCCACTGACATCGCTGGCGAATGCGCGATGTCACACTCCGCCGCCAACGTGGTCACGTTGGCCACGAAGGTGAAATGTGCCAGCGTCCAGTCCAGATCGCGCGTCTTGCACGCAATCTGGCTAGCCAAAGGCGACGGTCGATCTGCACTACTCAAGAGATCCATAGTACGCCTCGATCCTCGCGCCTGTGGAGTTCGTTCACAAGTCCTGTGAAGCTCACAACAGGCTTTCAGCGGCTACACACTGCCGGACGCAATCACCATCAACGGTGTCCCGTGTTGCACCCGCTCGCCCACAGCAACACAGACCTTCTTGACCACGCCGGCTTGCGTCGCGCGAATGGGATTGTTCATCTTCATCGCCTCCAGGATGCAGAGCTCCTGGCCGTGCTCCACCTCATCGCCCTCCGCGACACCGATGCTCACGATCGTGCCGGGCAACGGCGCAACGACCTCGTTGTCCCGGCTTGCCGCCTCGACAGATCCTGTGGTGTCTACAGGCTCTGTGGCATCCACAGGCATAGTCGTCGGCCGGTCAGTGTCCCTCTCACGCGACTCGGAGGCACCGACCGGAGCAGCGGAGAGGGGCGCGCTTGCAGTGGACCCTGAGATTTGAACTCCATTCTCCTGAACCTCAACCTCGAACATCTCGGGGGCGTGGAGCTCATCCCCATTAACGATCGCTCGAACCGGGCGCGCGCTTGGATCCAGCACCTCGACCTCGTATACGTAGCCTTCAATTGCTATCCGATAGGTCGGCATAGTCCCCCATTCTACCTCTCCAGGTCGCCTGTCGTGTTCACGGGCGCAATGCGCCCGATGCAACGCGCCGGGCGCAACTACCGCACCGGGCGCGACTTCTGCGCCTCATAACGCATCCGGCGCGACAGCTGCAGGCTCCTTGCGTAGCTGGACCAGGCGCTCTCTCCTCGATCTCCGGTCGTCACCCCAGCAGGGGCGCCCTTCCGCGACTCAGCCAGGGCCAAGGTCACTGCCACGGCCGCTGCAGCGGCACGGCGACGTCGCTCCCGACCATCCTCAGACGATGTCGCGCCCTCAGATACGGGCATCACAGTCGGCGTCACGTCCTCCTCCCTCCTATGCTCAGGGCCGCCAACAGCACCCTCGCCCTGCGCTCTCGACGTCGTCAGGAAGGTCAACAGATACATACCCCCGACCAATGCCCCAATGCTGAGGAAGGTCATCCCCATACCCAGCACCGTCAATTCCAGCGCCTGTGCCAACAAGTCCGCCATAGCCACACTCTCTCAGGCCGGCATGATCCCGTGCTTCTTCGGTGGCACCGAGGGCGGCTGCTCTTGCAGCGTGCGGAGCGCAGCGATCAACTCGGGTCGGGTCTGGGCCGGCTCAATCACATTGTCTAGAATCCCGCGCTGCGCAGCATAGGCAGGATTGGCGTAAGTCTCGCGATACTGAGCCACCAACTCAGACCGGAGTGTCTCAGGGTCCTCGGCCTCCGCCAGCTCATGGCGGTTGAGGATGCTGACCGCACCATCCGGGCCCATCACGGCGATCTCAGCCGTCGGCCAAGCGAGATGCACATCGGCGCCCAGACTCTTGCTGCCCATCACGATATAGGCACCGCCGTAGCCCTTCCGCGTCACGACTGAGATTTTCGGGACCGTGGCCTCAACATAGGCGTAGATGATCTTCGCGCCGTGCCGGATGATCCCACCGTGCTCCTGCGCCACACCGGGCAGGAATCCTGGCGAGTCGGCGAACGTAATCAGAGGCACATTGAACGCGTCGCATAGACGCACAAAGCGCGAGATCTTGTCCGAGGC
>CAZPJP010000077.1:14893-17193 GCA_964586915.1 uncultured Anaerolineales bacterium | reverse complement strand
AAGATGCCCGCGGTCCATAGCGTGCGGGCAAGATGCCCGCGGTCCATAGCGTGCGCGCAGGAAGCTCGCCCTACACTGGGGCATAGGGGGGACGGATGAATGAGGAGCAACGCTGGTACCACGGCTCGCCGCTTGAGCTGACGGTGCTGCGCGAGGGAAGCACGATCACGCGGTGGCGGGACCTGGCGCGCGTCTTCTCCCACAAGCCGGCGGTCGTCTCGGTCTCCGATGCCCGCCACATACGCCACAACGGCACGCGGCCCGGGTATCTCTACGCTATCGACGAGCCTTTGGGACCGGATGACGTCCGGCCCCACCCGCGCACGACGATGGCGCCGGGCGACGAGTGGCTGACGAATCGCGACTTACGGCTGCGGCGCATCGCGGAGACGACGGTGCGCACGGGGGAGTTCCTCTCGGATGAGGAGATCGAGGCGTTGCGATGTGGGGCATCGGCAGACGTTGCGTCATCACAGTGAAGGACGGTTCTTTACGGACGTCGTCTAGAGCGGGCCCTCTTGATGGGCCTACGGGAGGATAGCATGAAGCTGAGACACGCGATTATGCTGGGGATGATGGGGCGGATCGCCGACCGTTTCCACGAGTATCAGGGCCCGCGGGACCTGGCGGAGCGGCTGGCGATGGTCAAGCAGGTGGAAGGCGTAAATGGCATCGAGATCGTCTATCCCGGCGACTTCCCGGATGTCGATGAAACCATCATGATGGTGAAGGACTCCGGACTTCCGGTCTCTGCGGTCAATCTGAACGTGAAGTCGCAGAAGAAATGGGAGCGGGGCTCGTTCACGGCGCCGGACCCGACGCTGCGCGCCGCGGCGGTCGCGGATATGAAGATCGCGATGGACCTGGCAGCGGAGCTGGGCACGACGATGATAACCTGTTGCCCGCTGATCGACGGCCACAACTACAATTTCCAGGTCGATTATCTGAAGCAGTGGCAGTGGCTGGAGGAGGGGATCGCCGAGGCCGCCGCGTACCGCGACGACATTCGTATCAGCCTCGAGTATAAGCTCAACGAGTCGTGCAACTACTGCGTGCTGGGCGACATGGGACGCACGCTCTATCTCTGCGAGCGCTTGGGCGTGCCGAATGTGGGCGTCACGATGGATGTGGGGCACGCGTTGGTGGCGAAGGAGACGCCTGCGGAGATGCTCGCCATCGCTGCACAGGCAGGACGGCTCTTCTACGTGCACTTCAACGACAACGCCCGCGAGTGGGATTGGGACATGCTGCCCGGCTCGGTCAACGTCTGGGATCTTCTGGAGATGGCCTACTACATGGACCGGCTCGACTGGGACGGCTGGCTCTCATATGACGTCGCCACCCGCCATGGCGATCAGGTCGAGCAAATGAGTGCGACGATTGCCATCGTGGGGGCCGCGTTCAGACTGCTCGACAAGCTGGGCCGCGATCAGCTTCATGACTTGATCGAGGAGGGGATCCCGGCGCGGGCGTACAGGTACTTGTACGAGGCGCTCGCATGAGCGGGAGGGTCGTATGATCACGCGCACGGCTTACGAGGCCGCGCAGCGGCGGGCCGCAGAGCTGCTCCAGCAGACCGGTGTGGCGTTGCGCGAGGAGGAGCTTGAGGCGATCGCGGTAGCCGACTTCGGCCTGGGCGAGCTGGCGCAGACCGGAGCTCAGATCCTGACGTTGCTCGACACGCCGGAGATTGCCGTCAAGCTTATCGCTCTCTTTCCCAAGCAGACGCTGCCCGAGCACCAGCATCCTCCCCTCAGTGACTATCCTGGTAAGGCGGAGACCCTGCGGTGCGAATGGGGCAGGGTTCTCCTTTACACTGTCGGTGAACCAACGTCCGATCCAGAGGGTGAACCGCCGGCGCACCGGCGCGATACGTATACGGTCTGGCATGAGGTCGTGCTCTATCCCGGGGAGCAGGTCACGCTGCCACCGGATACGCCCCACTGGTTCCAGGCTGGGTCCCGGGGCTGCGTCGTCTGGAGCTTCTCGTCTCAGGCGACCGATGTGCAGGATGTTTTCACCGATCCTGAGATTGCGCGCGAGACGGTCATCGTGGAGGAATAGTGCGATCGGGCGCAGGTGAGTGGCTAGCTCGATAAGGTCGGTAACCCCCAATTGCCCGAGCATTTCGCGGCGCGCTCGGCTTCAAACCAGGCGGGGGCTGGGGCTGCGACATACCAGCCATTGGTTCTCTGTTTACTAGAGTAGACAGTGTGGAGGTGGATGGCATGCGGTTTGGGATCATGGCGATGCAACTGCGAGCGCTCATCCCGGAGGAACTGGATCCCCGGGCGATGGAG
>CAZPJP010000077.1:0-14793 GCA_964586915.1 uncultured Anaerolineales bacterium | reverse complement strand
GGGCGATGGAGAGCTTGACCCGTATCCTGACGGAGACGGGTATCCCAAGCCGTCAGTTGGCGATTGAGACCATCGAGTTCCCGTTGGACCTGACTTGGGAGATGGCAGAGGCGTTGGATCTGTCCATCTGCCTCGATGTCGGTCACGTCCTCTCAGGATTCTCCGGCACCGACGATCTCTACGGGACGTTGGAGCTGGTGGCGCCGCGCCTTACGGAGATTCACCTCCACGATGCCGAGCGGCCCGCCTCGCTGGCTCGGATCGTTTATGGACGGGATCACCAGCCCCTGGGAGCGGGAGACCTGGAAGTGGGCACCTTTCTCGATCGCCTGGTCGAGATCGGGTTTGACGGTCCGGTAATCTTTGAGCTCAAGGTCGGTGAGGCGCTTAGGTCCCTCGAGGTCGTTCGGAGGATCAGGCCTGAGCTCGTCTGATCAGCGCGCACGGCGGTGTCATCGTGAGCAGGAGGCGGTTGCTCGCGCAGGGCGAGGCATTCCTGCGAGGGTGATCTGAATAGCGATGCGCTCCCGCGTTCGGGGGTGATCGCATCTAGATTGATGGTTGCGGGAATGCCTCGCCCCTACAATGAAATATGAGACATGGGGTATCGATGCTGTGGTTGTGTTGTCGCTTTGGAGTCTTGTGATAGACTGGTTGAGGTTGGCGCCGACCTGTGATCAATCCCAGGGTGACGTTCCCCGCGGCTGCAATGAGCGCTTCTCCGTCCTGTCACACTGGAGAGGCGTTACCTGGTCGGCGTCCTTGGGGGTATTGTCTTAGCGAGACAGCGAGGAGTGATTGTGATGAGTGATTCATTGACGTTGCCGACGATAGAGCTTGGCGCCACGGGCATTGAGGTCAGCCGCCTGTGTCTGGGGGGATTCCACCAGGTGGAGATCTCCTCCGAGATCGTGGATGATGTCGTCACGGCCTTCTTGAAGGTCGGAGGGAGCTACATCGAGACGGCGAGAAGCTATGGTGGGGGCGCTTCGGAGGAGAAGCTGGGGCGCGTGCTGGAAGGACGCAGGGATCAGGTTGTTCTTGCCAGCAAGAGCGGCGCCAGGGATGGCGATGGGATTCGTCGTGAGCTGGAGGCGAGCCTGAAGACGCTGCGGACGGACCACATCGAGTTCTACTTCTTTCACGGGGTAGGGACCCTAGAGGAGCTCGACACGATCACCGGGCCGGGGGGCGCGATGGAGGCCCTGCTCCAGGCCAAGGACGAAGGCCTCATCTCCGGGATGGGCTTCAGCAGCCATCGCCCGCCCCAATTGTACATCGAGGCCATCAAGCGCATTCCGCTGTCGGTGATCCTGATCTGGGACAATTATCTGGAGGAGCAGTTTGTGCCCGAGATCCAAGACGAGGTCTATCCGCTGGCCCGGGAGAAGGGCGTCGGCATCACGGCGATGAAGCCGCTGGCTGATGGTTTCCTCTACCGGTCACCGGAGCTAGCCTTGCGCTACGCGTTGGGATCCGGTTCGGAGGTCCTGGTCTGCGGGATGAATCGGGTGGAGCACGTGAAAGAGGCGGCACAGGCGCTGGCCAAAGGCCCGCTGAACGCTGAGGAGCGTGCCACTGCGTTGCACGAGGCGCCAGAGCTTGGGAACTACGTTTGCCGTCAATGCGGCGTCTGTCCTGAGGAGCTGATGGCGCTCTTCCGGCTAGAGGGGTACGTAGACCGGCAGATGATTGACTACCTGCCGCACGATCCCGCGGATTACGCGCTGCGGTTGCGGCTTGCCGGCTGGTTTGACCTTGCGGATATCGCGCGCGAGCGCTTCGTTGCGGCGGGCTGGGACCCGAGCGCTCTGCAGGGTAAGGCCGCGACCATCAGCTGCCCCTACGGCATCGACGTCGCTCGCAAGGCCAAGTTCGCGCTGGCCAAGTTACAGGACGAGAAACTGAACGTCCTCTAGCGGTTGACCGGTTGGACGGGTAGCTCGTCGAAGATGACGCGGAAGCAGTGCCCACAACCCAATAGAGGGTTGTGGGCTTCGCTTAGCGGCGGACATCGTGACTGCCTAGTTAATCCCTTCTCGAAACGACATATAAGGCCAGACTTTGGTGACCTATGGGCAAATCACAGCGTTTGGAGGATCGTCTTGCATCACTCGGGGAACTGCGGGCGGACCCGACGTCCCAGGAGAGCCTTAAGGCCCTGCAGAAGGCGCTGACCTCGAAGGTCAGCCACGTGGTAGCGCGCGCGGCTGAGATCGTCGGTGAGTTTCACCTGACGGAGTTGGAGCCGGACCTTGTGGAGGCCTTCGAGCGGTTCATGACGAACTCTCAGAAGACAGATCCGGGCTGCGCGGCGAAGACGGGCATCGTGGAAGCGCTCTACCGCATGGAGGCTTATCAGCCTGACATCTTCCTGCACGGCATCGGCCACGTGCAGCTAGAACCGGTCTACGGGGGCAAGGAGGACACTGCGGCGAAGCTGCGTGGACTGTCGGCTCTGGGGCTCGTCCGGATCAACTATCCCAACGTAATGCTTCAATTGGCGCAGTTGCTCGCCGATTCAGAGGCCGATGCTCGGATGTCGGCGGCCCGGGCCATTGGTTATGCGGGGCTCGACGCCGGGATCCCACTTCTCAGGTTCAAGGCCCTGATCGGCGACCCGCACCCGCAGGTGCTCTGCGAATGCTTTACGGCGCTTCTGCAACTGGCGCCGGAGCCCTCGCTCTCATTTGTGGCGGGGTTTCTCCATCGAGACGACCTTGCCGTGCAGGAGGCTGCAGCCGTCGCATTGGGGGAGTCCCGACTGGTGCAGGCCTTTCCTTTTCTCGAGACGGCGTGGGAAGATGCGATCGACGCCGACCTTCGGCGCGCACTCCTCTTCGCCATCGCTTTCCTGCGTCACGAGCGGGCCCTTAGCTTCCTGCTCTCTTTGGTCGAAACGGGCGGGCGTTCGCGGGATAACGCGCTGGCAGCCCTAAGGATGTACAGGGGCGATCCGCGTATCTGGGATCGCGTTGAGGCGGCCTTGGAGACGGAGACCCGTGTCCGTTGAGGGTTGGGTTCTGAGGAGATCAGCTTGGGCCTCGCGGCTTGGAGCGCGGTGTGACGGCCTTCTCTCATAGGAATTTTGACGCGTTCATCCGAGCGCTCGTGTTCGCCGCGGAGAGGCATAGACATCAGCGGCGCAAGGGCACCAGCAGGTCCCCATACGTGAATCATCCTATCCGGGTCGTGGCGTTACTGTGGGACGTCGGCGGCGTTCGAGATACAGCAGCGCTGGTTGGCGCGTTGCTCCATGACACGCTGGAGGATACGCCCACGACGCCCGAGGGGATCGAGAAGAGGTTTGGTCGTGAGGTGCGCGTCGTCGTCGAAGAGGTCACCGACGATAAGGCGCTGCCCAAAGGCGTGCGCAAAGAGCTGCAAGTCTCTCACGCGCCGCGCCTGTCGCCGCAGGCCAAACTGATCAAGCTCGCGGACAAGATCGACAACGTCCAGGAGCTTAGCCGCGATCCGCCGGAGGGGTGGTCGCGGCAGAGGATCCTGGCTTACGTCGATTGGGCTGAGCAGGTGGTGGAGGGCCTCCGCGGCGTCAACGACGCTCTGGAGATGCGGTGGGATGAAGTGGTGGCAGATGCCCGACTACGATTCGAGGACCAGCGGCCCGCCAGGGCAGAGGCGACAGTGGCTCCGCGTGACGGCTCATCGGTGAAGACTGACGATGCACAGGGCGGAAGGGGAACAGGCGATGTATTATCGTGAACTGGGCGACACCGGTGTTTTGGTCTCCGAGGTGGGGATGGGGTGCAATCGCCTGGGCGAGTCCTATGCGCCCGAGGAGCACTGGGTCAATCTCGTGCGCCGTGCGGTTGATCTTGGGGTCAATGTCTTTGATACTTCCGAGTCCTATGGGTGGGGACGGAGTGAGGAGATGCTGGGCAAGGCCCTCGAGGGGCGCGAAGATGTCCTGATCGCGACCAAAATGTGCCGAGTTCGGGAGATCGGCGAGCACGACTTCTCGTCCCAGCGCATGATGGCACGGGTGGAGGGGAGCCTTCGTCGTCTCCGGCGAGACGTGATTGACATCTACCAGCTCCACAGCCCGACCCGCGAGGCGATGGAACGGTATGACTGGGCCGAGGGCATGGCCATGCTGAAGCGGCAAGGCAAGATTCGGTTTGCCGCTGTGGCTGTACGCAGTGAGGCGGATGCGATCTGGTTGATGGAGAATGACCTGGTGGACGTGCTCCAGATTACCTACAATGTCTTCCATATCGAGCCGGAGACCGGTCTCTTCGATCTGGCCAAGGAGAAAGGCGTGGGGGTTCTGTGCCGCATGCCCCTCGCCCGAGGGGTTCTGACGGGGAAATTCGAGCCGGACCAAGAGGTCGAGGACGGGCATCGTGCGCTGCTTGACGGCGATCGCATGTGGGACAACATACGTCGGGCCGAGGATCTACGGTCGATTGCGGAAGGATTCCCGGGGGGTATGACACGGATGGCATTGCAGTTCAGCCTGACACCTGAGGCCGTCTCCGCCATCATCCCCGGCGCGCGGACGGTCAGCCAGCTTGAGGAGAACGTGGCGGCGTCGAACGGAAGAGGCTTAGCGCACGATGTGCGAGGGGCCATTGTGGACGTGCGGAGGGGTTGGTCGTAATGTCACTGGGACGATGGATTGCCGACAAAGACCCACAGCCCCCGGAAGTTAACATCCGGGGGCTGTGGGTGAGTACTCAATACTATCCTACTCGACCTCTGCTTTGCTCAACTTGTCGTTAGTTGAAGATGCGGACCAAGCTCTGTAGCAGACGCGCAAGACCGTGCGAGCGCTCAAGCTGCACAGGCTCTCTGCTATGGTCGCGCACTCGCTCTTCTGCGATGTATTTTGCCATCATCATAGGCTGCATGTCAGTTTCCATTGTTCAATACCTCCTCTATGTGTGCCCGGGGCTTCTAATGACCCGGGCACTCCTTCCTTGGCTGCAGGCAACACACGTCGCCCACAGGCGAGGCCGCCTGTCCTTTTTGCGAACCCGGTTCCGATCGTCCAATCCATACAGACCGACGCTATCGGGTGACTGAGCCAGCAAAAAAGGACACCTCGTCATCGGTGTCCTTCTTTCACGCCTACGAAGTTAGCTGTCGGGCTCGGGCCAAAGAAGATAGCCCTGCGTCGAGGCTCTTGCCTTCGGGTTCGCCTCTCGGTTTGCCTTCCGGTTCGCCTCTCGGTTCGCCCCACACTCTCGGTTCCTCCGCTGGACGTCCTCACGGACCTCCATTCGGCGGCGCGTACTCTAACCTGTCCAAGTTCAGTTGCTACGTTAGTTTGCTCTCTAGCCTGTGTATACTATAGGGATTCCGAACTAAGTCAAGTTTCACGAATTGGCAGCGTTGTGTAAGCCATGCGGCTGCACGACTTAGAGTATTGGGACAAGCCATGGTAGAATGTGCCTGTCCGCGTGGAGCTTACGGGCATCCACGGGAAACACATAGGCGAAGGGAGACCTCAAACGATGGTAGAGACGCGGGTTGTGTACCTGGAGCCGGGCAAGATCAGCGTGGAGACTGCGCAATTGCCCGCGCTGAAGCCGAATGACGTCCTGGTCAAGGCGCACCAGGCGTCGGTCTGTGGGTCGGAGCGGTACTACTATCGCGGCATCACCGTCCGTCCCGAGGACGAGGCCAAGGGCGGGCCGGAGGTTCAGCTTGGCGCTGGAAGGCCGGACGGGCGTCCGAAGCACGCTTACCCGATGGGCCCTTTGGGCCACGAGGGAGGCGGCACCATCGTCGAGATGGGCAGCGCTGTTGAATCGTATCTCGGCGGCGGGCAGGTCTATCTCGGGGATCGCGTGGGGAGCCTGATCTATCCGACCTACACGGACTATTGGGTGACCGACATTCGTCACGTGCAGCCTATCCCGGAGGGGGTCTCCTTCGAGGTGGGCTGTCTCTACGAGCCGTTGGGCTGCGCAGCGTGGGCTGCGATTCACATGGGCGTCAAGCTGGGGGACACGGTCGCCGTCAATGGGGTCGGGTTCGCCGGGAACATTATGCTTCAGGGGGCGCTGAAGGCTGGCGCATCCCTGGTGATCGCCGTGGACGTCGTGCAATCGAAGCTGGACCTCGCCGAGGCGCTGGGCGCTCACGTCACGATCAACGCGGCTGAGGAGGACCCGGTGGCTGTGGTGGACGAGCTGACGAAGGGTGACGGTGTGGATGTGGCGGCGGAGGCCGTCGGCGGCACCGGCATCGGCATCAAGCAGGCGCTGGGCATGGTGCGCCACAACGGCATCCTCGCTCTGTATGGCGACAACTATGCGCCCGTCGATGGGTTCTGTTTCCATCGTTTCCACGAGGACGGGCTGGAGATCCGCAACCTGAACGCTGTCCATTATACGAAGCTGCAATCGGTCGAGAATATGCGTGAGGCGTATCGTGCGGTGCAGCGCGGGGTGTTCAATCTGGACGCCATCCTCGATCACTCGGTGCGCTACGCGCTGGATGACATCGCGGATGTCTTCGCCCACGAGACGCAGCACTTGGACGCGCAGGATTCGCTGAAGACCATCATTCTGCCTTGACCCGGCTTGAGGCGGGGCAGGGCGAGAATGCGCTGTGTGCTGACCACCTAATCATTCAATCTGCAGAGGAGGCACCTAGATGGCACTGACATTGGAATGGCAAGATCGCATACGCGCCTGGCGCGAGGAGCTGCCGCGGCATTTCTATCGCCCTCTGGGCGACGTTGCCCTGGAGGGTTTTGTGACGCGGGAGCAGCTGACGCCCGAGGAGGCGATGGCGCGGGACTTCTCGCCGATGGCGCCCGGCACTGAGTGGGGCGCGAAGTGGGAGTACGGCTGGTTCCGCGGAGCTCTGACGCTCCCGGAGGCGGCTGCGGGCCAGCGCATCGCCCTGGCGGTCGATGTCGGGGGCGAGAGCATCATCTTCGTGAACGGCAAGGCCGCGGGCGCGCGCGATCGGATGCATCGCGAGATCACGCTTGCCGCGTCGGGTGAGCCCGGCACAGACTATGAGATCTTGATCGAGGCCTACGCAGGTCACGGGCCCCGGGTGGCCCATGCCGGGCCGACGCCGCCCGATCGCGAGACGGTCCCGGAACCGGGCCCTACGCAGGTCACGGTGGGAGAGACCACCTTCGGCATCTGGCAGGAGGAGGTCTATCAGCTGTGGGTCGACGTGGAAACCCTTTGGCAGACACGGGAGAATCTGGATGAGAACAGCCTTCGGCTCCTCGAGATCGACCGGGGGTTGCGGGACTTTACACTGACCGTCGATTTCGAGCTATCACGGGATGAGATGCTGGCGACGGTGCGTGAGGGGCGCAAGCGGCTGCGACCGCTCCTGACCTGCGTCAACGGCTCAACGGTCCCCGAGATGTTCGCTTTTGGTCACTCGCACATCGACGTCGCCTGGCTCTGGCCTTTGGCCGAGACCGAGCGCAAGATGGGACGGACGATGGCGACCCAGTTGGCGCTGATGGAGGCCTATCCAGAGTACGTCTTCGTTCAGAGCCAACCGCATCTCTACCGGATGGCAGAGGAGCAGTACCCTGAGATCTACGAGCGGCTCAAGGCTGCGGCGGAGCGGGGGCAGCTCATCCCCGAGGGCGCGACGTGGGTGGAGCCCGACACCAACGTCTCCGGCGGTGAGAGCCTGATCCGCCAGTTCGTCCACGGCAAGCGCTTCTTTCGGGACGAGTTCGGGGTCGAGTGTGAGATGTTGTGGCTGCCCGATGTCTTCGGCTATTCGGGCGCATTGCCCCAGATTATGCGTGGGTGTGGCGTGAAGTATTTCTCGACTCAGAAAATCTTCTGGGCATATCACGGTGGCGCCTCTTTCCCCTATAACACCTTCATTTGGGAAGGCATCGACGGCTCCGAGGTCTATGTCCACCTCCATAATGATTACAACGCGCGTCTCAATCCGGACAACGTGATCGGCCGGTGGAACGAGCGGGTGCAGAAGGATGGGTTCTCGACCCGGCTCTATCCCTTCGGCTATGGCGACGGTGGGGGCGGGCCTACGCGGAACCACCTGGAGTTCGCACGGCGCCTCAAGAATCTGGAAGGCGTGCCGAAGGTGAGGATCACGACCCCGAAGGCGTATTTCGCGGATCAGGAGGAGAAGGGCTGGCCCGAGGCGCGGTACGTGGGTGAGCTCTACTTCCAGGCACACCGAGGCACCCTGACCTCTCAGGCGCGCACCAAACGAGGGAATCGCAAGAGTGAGTTCGCGCTGCGGCGCGCGGAGCTGTGGGGCGTGGCAGCGCGAGCGCTGGCCGACTTCGAGTTCTCGGCTGCGGTGCTCGACGAGGCGTGGAAAGGCGTGCTGCTCAACCAGTTTCACGACATCCTGCCAGGCTCCTCGATCGAGCGCGTCTATGAGGAGGCGGAAGCCCTGTACGACGAGGTGATCGAGGCCGCCGACTGTGTCGCGGCGGACGCGGCGACGGCGCTGACGCGCGGGGTCGCTGGGATGACGGTCTTCAACGACCTTTCCTGGCAGCGCCGCGGCTTGGTGCCCCTGCCGGAGGGCTTTGAGGGCGCTGAGGATGATACCGGCGCGCCGCTGCCGGTGCAGTGGGTGGACGACGATCTGCTCGCGGAGGTCACGGTACCTTCCTCCGGCTGGACCACCGTGCGCGCGGCTGAGGCTGTCGACGTTCCCAATACGCTGAAAGCGACCGAGCAGTTGCTGGAGAATGACTATATCCGCGCCGAGTTCAACGAGCGTGGGGAGATCGTGAGCCTGATTCACAAGACGTCAGATCTCGGCGAGCTGGCGGTGGGTCCGTGCAACAGCTTCCAGATGTACAAGGACGTACCGAGTCGGTGGGATGCCTGGGACATCGACAGTATCTACGAGCAGACGCCGGTCGCTCTGGATGCGCCGGCAGAGATCGAGGTGATCTCCGACGGCCCACTGGTGGCGACGCTCAAGGTCACCCGCAAGCTGAATGAGTCAGTGATGACCCAGGAGATCAGCCTGCGGCGGGACAGCCAGCGATTGGACTTCAGGACCACGATCGACTGGCAGGAGCGGCACAAGCTGCTTAAAGTGGCGTTCCCGGTCAACATTCACGCGAACGAGGCGACGCACGAGATTCAGTTCGGCTACATCGAGCGCCCGAATCATAGGTCCCGGCCGTTCGACGCCGATCGGTTCGAGGTGGTGAACCACAAGTGGTCGGCGCTGATCCAGGGCAACGGCGGGGTCGCCGTGCTGAACGACTGCAAGTATGGCGTCAACGTCCTCGGCAACGCGATCAAGCTGACGCTCCTCAAGGCGCCGCTGGCGCCGGATATGCACGCGGATCTCGGTGTGCAGGAGTTCACCTACGCGCTCTACGTGTGGGATGGCGCTTTGGCTGAGAGCGATCTGGTGCGCGAGGGCTACGATCTGAACGCGCCGCTGATGACCGCACCGGGAGACGCCGGCACGCACTCACTCTTTGAGGTCGACGCGCCGAGCGTGGTGATCGAGACGGTGAAACCGGCAGAGGACGGCTCCGATGACGTGATCCTCCGCCTCTACGAGTCCAAGCGTATGGCCGTTCAGTGCAACCTGAAGACCACGTTGCCTTGCACCGGCGCGCGGCTCACCGATATGCTGGAGGAGACGACGATCGAGGAGGTCGCGTGTGAGGAGGGCGTCGTGCCCTTGACGTTCCGGCCCTTCGAGGTGAAGACGGTCCGGCTGACGCTATAGGTTGAGCTGAATGTTGAGGGGCTTCGCGCCTCCGAGGGCGCCGTCTGGCGAGGATGCCCGATGGCGCGAAGCCCCGAGAAGTCTAGAGTCTACGGAGGACGCGATGGACAAGACGACGTTTGCGCTGTTCTTTGGAAACCGTGGTTTCTTCCCGGCGTCACTGCTCGCCGAGGCGCGTGAGGAGCTGCCGCGCGTCCTGCAGTCGATGGGGCACGAGGTGCTGATGTTGGATGCCGATGCGACGCGTCACGGCGCTGTGGAGACGCCGCGGGAAGGCGAGATCTACGCCAACTTCCTACAGGAGAACCGCGGCAAGTTTGGCGGTGTGATTCTGTCGCTGCCCAACTTCGGCGATGAGAACGGGGCTGTGGCGGCGCTCAAGGATGCCGGCGTGCCGATCCTCATCCAGGCGTATCCCGATGAGATGGACAAGATGGCGCCGGAGGTACGGCGCGATGCCTTCTGCGGCAAGCTCTCGATCATGGACGTCTTTCACCAGTATGGCGTGCCGTTCACGGCGCTCGTACCACACGTCGTCAGCCCGACCAGCGAGCGCTTTAGGGCGAATGTAGACCACTTCGATCGGGTCTGTCGGGTGGTCACCCATATGCGTGATATGGTGGTGGGCGCCATCGGTGCCCGCACGACGGCGTTCAAGACGGTCAGGATCGACGAGCTCGCGCTGCAGCGGCACGGCATCACGATGGAGACGTTGGACCTATCGGACATCTTCGCCCGTATGCGGGATGTCGACGCCGACGCCGAGCCCTACAAGGCCAAGGCAGCGACGCTCAAGGACTACACCTCCTGGTCCGGTGTGCCGGAGGAGGCTTTCGGAAAGATCGTGCGGTTGGGCGTGGTTCTGGACACGGTGATCGATGAGTACCGGATGGACGCGCTGGCCCTGCGCTGCTGGATCGAGCTGCAGCAGCAGCTCGGGATCTCGGCCTGTGTGCTCCTAGGTGAGCTGAACAATCGGGGTATTCCGGCTGCCTGCGAGGTGGATGTGGGGAACGCGGTGGCGATGTACGCGCTGCATTACGCGTCCGGCGACCCGGCGACCTGCCTCGATTGGAACAACAACTATGGAGACGAGGATGACAAGTGCATTCTCTTCCACTGTGGTCCGGTACCCCGGGCTCTGATGCAGGGACCGGGCCACATCGAGGATCACGCGATCCTGGCGAACGCCGTGGGCAAGGGCTGTGGCTATGGGTGTCACGTGGGGCGCATCGCGCCCTTTGAGTTCACCTTCGGCAGCATGCTCACCGAGGCCGGTCAGCTGCGCTTCTATCTCGGGGAGGGCGATTTCACGGAGGATCCGATCCCCGACGACTTCTTCGGTTGTGGCGGCGTCGCAGCGATTGCCGATCTCCAGAAGGTGCTGCAGCACGTGGGGTACGAGGGCTATCGCCATCACGTGAGCGTCACCCGGGGGCGGGTGATGGCGCCGGTGCGTGAGGCGCTGGCGCACTATCTGGGCTTTGACGTGGCGCTGCCGCAGGAGGGCTGAGCTATGGTCTCTGACGGTCTCGTCCGCGCTGCGTGGCAAGCGGGCACAATGATCCCGGCGTTCAACGTTCCCTATCTCCCGATGTTGGAGCCTGTGGTCCGCGCGGTCGTCGACGAGAACGCGCTGGCGCTCATCGAGACGGCACGCATTGAGTGGCAGACGTTTGAGTGCTACGGGCCGGCGGCGGTGCAGGAGGCTTTCGCACGGCATGCCGATCCTGAGTACGTGGGTCTGCACCTCGATCACGTCCCGGTGATCGACGAGGAGGGGCTGGCGGTCGACTACGTGCCGATCATCGAGAAGGCGATCAGCTTGGGCTACGATTCGGTGATGGTGGACGGCTCCCGGCTGGATTTGGAGACCAACATTGCGGCGACGTGCACAGTGGCCGAGATGGCCCACGCGGCGGGGATTCCCTGCGAGGCCGAGCTTGGCGCGATCCTGCGGGAGGGCGCCGGGCCGCTGCCGCCCTATGAGGAGCTCTTCGAGTCGGGCCTGGGGTTTACCGATGCTGAACAAGCTGCGCGCTTTGTGGCGGAGACGGGCTGCGACTGGCTGTCGGTGGCCGTGGGCAACATCCATGGCGCCGTCTCAAAAGCCTACAAGGATCGCAAGAAGACCGAAGCGAGCTTGAACCTCGATCATCTCGCGCGGCTGAGGGAGGTGACGGGGGTACCGCTGGTGCTCCATGGCGGATCCGGCGTTAAGCGTGACGATGTGCTCGCCGCCGTCAACGTGGGCATCGCGAAGATCAACGTCGCCACGGAGATCCGGCAAGCCTATGAAGAGGGCCTGCGGACAGGTGGGGGGCTCGAGGCGGCGAAAGAGGCCGTCTACGAGCGGACCGTCTGGCTGATCCGGGATTACTTCGGCGTCAGCGGGTCGCGCGACGTCGTGCTGGGCGGTGAGGGATGAGCTTGCTGGGCATCGACGTCGGCACGACGGGCTGCAAGGCGGCTTGCTTCGACCACGCTGGCACGCTGCTGGCCTCGGCCTATCGCGAATACGACGTGCAGCATCCGCAACCCGGCTGGGCAGAGCTCGATGCGGCAGCAGTTTGGTCGAAGGTAAAGGCGGTGATTGCCGAGGTCGCAGCGAGCGTGGGTTCGCGCGCCATCACGGCCCTCTCCGTCTCGTCCCTGGGTGAGGCCGTCGTGCCCGTCACCGACGATCGTGAGATCCTGGGGCCGTCTATCCTCAACTTCGACACGCGGGGTGCTGCACACCTGGCGCCGCTGCGCTCCGCCATCGACGACGCCGCACTCTACGCGATCAACGGCAACACGCTAGGGAACCACTACGGGTTGACCAAGCTTCTGTGGATTCGCGATGAAGCGCCGGCGCGCTATGCGAGAGCGGACAAGTTTCTGCTCTGGAGCAGCTTCGTGGCCTATATGCTCGGCGCTGCGCCCGTGGTCGACTACTCGCTGGCCAATCGTACGCTTCTCTTCGACATCGAGCGGAAGACGTGGTCGGACCGGCTGCTCGATGTCGCCGGGCTGGACCGGGCCAAGCTGCCGGAGACGGCGCCCTCCGGTACGGTGGTGGGCACCGTTGCCCCGCATGTCGCCGCGGAGCTGGGGCTGTCCACGGACGTCAAAATCGTCACAGGGGCGCACGACCAGTGTGCCAATGCCGTCGGCTGTGGTGTCGTCGAGGAGGGGCGGGCGGTTTACGGGATGGGGACCTATCTCTGCATCACGCCTGTCTTCCGTGAGCGTGTCGAGGCAGCGGCGATGATCGAGCGAGGATTCAACACCGAGCACCACGCTGTGCCCGATGCGTTTGTCAGCTTCATCTACAATCAGGGCGGGGCGCTCGTGAAGTGGTATCGTGACACCTTCGCAGCAGAGGAGCACAGGCAGGCCGAGGCGGTGGGTCGCGATGTCTACAATGCGTTGTTTGCCGAGGCGCCGTTGGGGCCGAGCGAGCTGCTGGTGCTGCCCCACTTCACCGCGACGGGGCCGCCCGATTTCGTCGCGGACTCCTGTGGGGTGATCACGGGCCTGCATCTGGAGACGCCGCGGGGCGCGATCCTCAAAGGCATCATCGAGGGCGCCACATTTTATCTGCGCGCGTCTGTCGAGAGGCTGCCTGCAATAGGCATCCACATCGAGGACTTCCGTGCCGTTGGCGGCGGGAGCAAATCCGATCTCTGGGTCCAGACCTCGGCTGATATTCTCAACCGACCGCTCACGCGCCCGGTGGTGACGGAGGCTGGGGCGCTGGGCGCGGCGATTATGGCCGGCGTCGGCGCTGGGGTGTTCAGCTCCTTCGAGGAAGGAAGCGAGGCGATGGTCACGCTGGAGCGGACCTTCGAGCCCGATCCACGCCAGCACGCCCGCTATGAGCCGTGGTTTGGCCAGTATAAGGCGCTATGGTCGTTGATGCAGGACTTCCTTCGGGAGCAGGCCCACAAACAGGGGCGGGTCTAGCGATGGGTCGCACCGCTCGATAGCCAGAAGAGGATATGAGGATGAAGAGCAAGGAGCGTGTCCAGCGAGCGCTGGCCCACCAACCCGTCGACCGGGTCCCGATCGGGTTCTTCGCCATCGATTTTGACACCGTCGAGCGACTGCTGGGCCACGAGACCTATCTGCGCGCCAAGGCCAAGTCCCAGATCGCGTTCTGGGAGGGGCGGCGCGACGAGGTCGTCCAAAGCTGGAAGGAAGACACCATCGAGCTCTACCGTAAGCTCGATTTCATCGATATCATCAACGTGGGCGCGATGGCCAGCAGCACCGCCCCGCCCAGTGACTACGAGCCGGAGAAGGTGCGGCAGGTTGATGCGGAGACGTGGGAGGCCGACGACGGACGGGTATGGAAGTACTCTGAGGTCACGGCGGACCTGACGCTGGTCGCACGACCTGAACCGGATTACGCGGTCACGGATTTCCCGCTTGACGAGGAACCGCAGCCGCCCGACCCCTCGGTCTATGAGGTCGTCGACGCCGTCATCGCCGCGCTTGGCGACCAGCGGTTCATCCTGGGGCCCAGCGGCGGCGAGGCGGGGATGGTCTTGCTGGGAGGGATGGAGCACGGCCTGATGCTGTATGCGCTCAAACCCGAGGTCGTGCGGCAGGCCATCGCCTATCAGACCCGGATGGCTAACCTGCGTGACGCTTATGCGCTGCGTCCGGGCACCGACGGCGTGCTGTGGGGCACGGATTTCGCAGCGACGACCGGTCCGTTCATCTCCCCCAGGATGTTTCGCGATTTCTGTCTGCCCTCGATCAAGAAGCGGGTGGCGGCGGTCAAGTCCCGCGGCTTTGCTGTTCTAAAGCACGCGTGTGGAAACAACTGGAAGCTGCTGGACATGTTTGTGGAGGCGGGCTACGATGCCTATCAGTCCATTCAGGCGTCGGCGGGCATGGATCTGGCCAGGGTGAAGGCTCACGTGGGCGACGCGCTGGCCCTGTGGGGTGGCGTGCGGGTGGAGAACCTGGTTTCCGGGACGCCTGAGGACGTGCGCCGGGACGTCGCGAAGGCGATGCTGGACGGCGGGCCGGACGGTGCGCCGCCCGTCGGCTACATCTTCGGCACGACGCACTCCGTCGCCGTGGGGACCAAGTACGAGAACTTCATGG
>CAZPJP010000076.1:0-17220 GCA_964586915.1 uncultured Anaerolineales bacterium | reverse complement strand
CAGCTCCTTCCTCTATCTATCATCAGTATACCGCATGGTGCGCCAGGATGGAAGATCCTTTCTGGCCACCAGAGGCCCTCACCCTCCCCCCGGCCCTCTCCTTAGAATGTACTATATCGCACTTGCGACTGTCCACTTTTTCGGGGGAAGATCAGGGCAAGCGGACCGCTCGCCGGCTCACGGAGATGCGCATTCCGACGTGGGCGGATCGCAACTGCACATGGATCAGGAAGTCTGACTTCGGACACTGGGACCCTGAACCGGTCTTCAAGATCCTGCACAACACGACGTACAAAGGCGTCTGGTACTATGGCAAGTCCACTCAACCCAGGGAGAACTGGATAGCGCTGGACGTGCCGGCCATCGTATCTGCGGAGATGTGAGAGGCAGCTCAGGAACGCTGCCGAGAGAATACGATCAAAGCAGAGCGCAACACGCGCCAGAAATACCTGATGCAGCACAGGTTGACCTGCAAGCATTGCGGTCACAAAATCGGAGCCCGGCTCGCCCGCAGCAGCGGCAATGCGTATGGGTATTACTACTGCAACGGTAGAGTCTCCACACCGACGGACGATCCTGACCGCTGCGACCTACCGTATTTCAGGGTCGGTGATGCGCTGGTCTGGAACTGGCTCCGGGCACAACTGGTCGACCCTGAGAAGCTGGAGAACGGCCTCCGAGAACGTCAGAATCAGAAGGAGGCCGAACTTGAGCCGATCCAGGCGGAGCTTGAGGCAACGCAGGAACAGCTCGTCAACACGCACAGCAAGCGGGACAAGCTGCTCGATCTGTATCTGGACGGCAGCTTCGACAAGGAGACACTCGATCGCCGGAAGAGGAGACTGGACGAGACCATCAGGGATCTGAGATCCAAGGAATCGCGGCTCAAGGGACGCATCTCCGACGCTGCGTTGAACGAAGAAGCGATCCAGAGCATCATGGATCTCGCCAACCTCGTCTCCCAGCGCCTAGGGGCCTACGATGACCACTTCGAGACTCGTCGGCGCCTGGTGGAGCTGCTTGATGTCCAGGCCGAACTAGCGATTGAGAACGGCGAAAAGGTGGTCCAGAGCACCTGTGTTCTGGACCCCGATGGTTTGTCGATTGCGACTGGAGATACCAGTACCCCCTCTATGAGCGCATTTCAGGTTGGGGCGAGTGACTAAGCAGGCTCAGCGCTTTCGAGACAGGTCTGCTAAAGTCCAGCCTGAAATACGCGCCACTGCCCCAAAGATGAAATGTCTCCCTCCGTCAAGCCCTAGCTTAACGCATCCAGGAACTTGTGGAGATTATGTCGCACTGCATAGGCTGCGGCCTCGGCACGGTTGGTGAGATCCAGCTTGGACAGGATGCTACTGACGTAGTTCCTCACCGTTCCCTCACCCAGGAAGAGCTCCTTAGCGATCTCTTTGTTCGTGTACCCCTTTGAGACCAACCCCAGGACTCGGAGTTCCTGGTCGGTTAGGTCCTTGAAGGCCGCAGCCTGTTCCTGGCGCGTTGCTTCGCGGACGCGCGCCAGCACCCGCTGGGTCACTGCAGGGTCCAGCAGGGCATCGCCCTCGGCGACGCGACGGATAGCGTGTACAAGCTCCTCCCCGCCACCCTGCTTCAGGACGTAGCCTGCAGCACCCGCACTGATGGCGTCAAAGAGCATCTCGTCCTCTGCATACGAGGTCAACATGATGACCTCGACATCGGGCAAGTGCTCCTTGATCTCCCGACACGCCTCTATACCGCTCGTTCCGGGCATCCGAATGTCCATCACCACCACGTCAGGATGGTGCAACAACGTCTTCTCCACTGCCTCCTCAGCCGACGCTGCCTCGTCCACCACAGCAAAGTCGGGCTGATTGCTCAGCAATGTCCGTAGCCCCAGACGCACCACCTCGTGGTCGTCGACCACGATGATCCTGTATGTCATAGTACACCTCACGTATATGGTACCGTCAGATGATAGGTCACCCCTGCCCCCGGCGCGCTCTCAATGCGCAGCGTGCCGTCTAGCAGTCGTGCGCGCTCACGGATGTTGCGCAAGCCGTAGCCCTTGCTGATCAAGAGCTTTTCCATGCCGATCCCGTCGTCCGAGATCGTGAGGTCGAGGTTCTCCTCTCCATAATGTAGCTGGACATTGACCCACCGTGCCCGCGCATGCTTGGCCGTGTTAGCCAGCGCCTCACGGACAATCTGAAAAATGTGTCGGCGACGCGCCATCGAATTGATGGGACGGGGATCGCCTGTAACCTCAAACTCGGTTTCCAGGAGCGTGTTTACGTGAAAGTCCCGTAATAAACGTTCAATCCCTGTCCGTAAGTCATCGTCGCTCATATCGCTGCGCAAATCAAAAATGTATCGGCGGATGTCCTGGATTGTGTTATTCAGCCTGTCCATCACCCGTCCAAGCTGCGACTGCGCCCGCTCCGGGTCGGTGGGAATCATCGACTCAATGCTTTCGAGCAACAACCCGGCCGCGTAGATCGACTGGATGATTCCGTCGTGCAACTCCCGTCCAATCCGCTCCCGATCCTCGGCAAGCGTTTGCAAGCGTTCAACGCCCTCCACCCACTGCTCGATCTCGCTCTGAATGATGATCAGAGACCGTCCCAGTCCAAAGGTGATACCGGCGCCCACCAGCGCCCAGATCCATCCCGCCCACACAACGTCGATTTCCTCCGCAAGGGCACGTGGAGCCAACAGCCCAAGCAAAGGTGGCACCATAATCAGATTAAGCACACCGTAAGCGGCCATTGTGACCTCAATAAGCCGCAGATCGGGCCGAATGCGTCTGCGCAGCGACGCATCAAGCGACTTATAGCTCTGCCGCCGTAGTCCCAGTGCGGTCAACACGCCCCCGGGAAACGCGAGGACGTAACGACTCAGGAGCTCAGCCGGCATGACAAGCGTATGCCAATCAGACCAGAGCGTCACCACCGCAATCCCGTAGGGAATGAGCCAGGCACCGACGAGTATGACGAACCAGGTCTTGAAACGTTGCCGATAGGTCTCCTCGGACATAAACGTCTGGACGCCGAACGCCAGCAGAAAAGTATAGCTCGTCGCCCTAACAAAGGGGGGCAGAAAACCGGGAAGCAAGGGGGCTTCTGGAAAGAATCGTCCAAAAAGGGCATACCAGGCGTTGAAGGCCTCACCAAACGCGAAGGCACCCAACCAGAAGAGATGACGCGCCAGCGATATGCGGCGACTTCGATAGTGTAAGAAGCTCACCGTCAGGCCAAGTGAGAAAAACACCAACCCGTGACAGAAGCTTCCTAACGCAGCCCAGATCGTCATCAATCCCTTCTTGAGACCTTCGTCTCCCGATGGTAACTGCCGGCTTGCACCCCGTGTTGACACGTCACTGTCGAGAGGGAGACTCCGGCCATCAAAGTATACCACAGTAGGAGACTCCGATCAAACCTTGCCTTAGCGATCGATCATTCCACGCAAAAATAAATGGTGGGAGGGTGAGTCCGGCGCCGGGTCTTGATTGATGAGTCGCCTAAGCTATACTTAGCTGACTATGGACCTGTTCGAACACAGTCGGGAGAAGCAGCTGGAGGAAGAGGCCCCCTTGGCGGCGCGTATGCGCCCACGGACATTCGATGAGTTCGTGGGACAGGATCACATCGTGGGTCCGGGACGATTGTTGCGGCGCGCGATTGAAGCCGATCGACTCTTCACATCCATCCTCTTTTGGGGGCCGCCTGGTGTGGGTAAGACGACGCTGGCGGCCGTCATCGCTAACACAACCGAGGCCCATTTTGAGACGCTCAACGCCGTCCTGGCCGGTATTGGCGACCTCCGCAAGCTCGTTGATGCAGCCAAGGATCGCCGCACGATGTATGGTCAACGCACGATTCTGATGGTGGACGAGATTCACCGCTGGAACAAAGCTCAGCAGGACGCCTTGCTACCTGTCGTGGAGGACGGCACGATCACGTTGATCGGCGCGACCACGGAGAACCCTTATTTTTCGATCATCTCGCCGTTGCTCAGCCGGTCGCGCATTTTCAGGTTTAAGCCGCTAGACGTTGAGGAGATTGAGGGGCTAATCCATCGCGCACTGGCGGACGAAGCAAGGGGATACGGGAACCGTGATATCGTGCTCGATGACGATGCGCTTCACCATCTGGCCGACTTCGCTGATGGGGACGTTCGTAGCGCCCTCAACGCGCTGGAGCTGGCAGTGGAATCGACGCCGCGGGAATCAAACAGTACAATTCACATCACATTGGCGGTAGCCGAGGAATCCATTCAGCGCCGTGCGCTGCAGTACGATAGAGCGGGCGACGAGCATTACAATACAGCCAGCGCTTTTATCAAGTCCATTCGTGGCTCAGATCCAGACGCCGCACTCTATTACCTGGCCAAGATGGTGTTGGCAGGCGAGGACCCCCGCTTCATCTTCCGCCGCCTGCTGATTGCTGCGTCAGAGGATATCGGCCTAGCCTCGCCCATGGCTATTTCGGTCGTGATGGGATGTGCGCAGGCCTTCGAGTGGGTAGGAATGCCTGAGGGCCAGTATCATCTAGCGGAAGCGACGCTCTATCTAGCCACAGCGCCGAAGTCTAACAGCACGGGCGCTTACTGGGAGGCACGCAGCTATCTTGAGGAGAATGGCTATCTTCCGCCGCCCGTCTACATTCGCGACCAGAATACGCTACTTCGGGAGGAGCGCGATAACAGCCCAGGATACAGGTATCCTCACGACTACGAGGGCGGCTGGGTTAACCAACGATACCTGCCCGAAGGTGTCCCAGGCGGGTGGTATCGTGCCAAGGAAATCGGTTACGAAGAACGGATCGCGGAGTTCATGAAACGTGTTGAAGCAAAGAAGCGAGGAGGCTAATTCAGAAGGGATGAGCGACCCCATAACCGATCGAATAGTCCGTATCTTGGAAGAGTCCACTCACGTCCTGGTGCCCATGGACGATCTATATGATCGACTAGCCAGCGAAGGGATGATGGTGTGGATCACGCCAGAGTTGCTCGAGCAGCTGATTGCGTCCGACGATCGCTTCGAGATCTACGAAGGCCTCGCCGAGTCCGACCTCTTCAACCCACTGATCCAGGCCGAACTGCAGGCCCGGGGGCTTCTCGGAGGGCCCTTGGTGATGCTGCGAGAGCGCGGAACCTCCACTGAGGATGTGATGCTGGATATGCTGCTGCATTTGCAGGAGATGAATCGAGCCTTGGAGACAGCGTGGCAGCTGCGCCCTGAGGACAATGCCGACATCGAAGCCGAACTGCTCAACCTCTTGATGATGGGGGATATGTTGGAGCGGGAAATCAAGCGGGCCCTTGAGACCGGCGTCATCGTGATCGATCTGGACATGGCCAATGAGAACGAGGACCTCGAATAGAACGAGCGCGTGTAGTGGGACGCTTTTCGCTGAATTGCACAGGGAGGTGACATCACCTCCCTGTTCTCGTAATAGGTCCCTGCGGGGTCGTCAGGCGGTCGCCTATCTTCTCAAAGTCTCACTGGTTCTGCTGTTAGGGATAGTTAGTGTGAGCGCCTGCGCACAGCCGTCCGGCGGCCTGGATCGCGTGCAAGCGGCCGGCAGGCTGCGGGTGGCCATAGATCCCAGCTTTCCCCCCTTCGAATTCGTCGACGCAAACGGCCAGATTGCTGGATTTGATGCCGACTTGGCCACCCTCATCGCGCAACAGTTGGGGGTGGACGCGCACTTCGTGACGACTGGCTACGACGCCCTCTATGATGCCCTGACGGCGGGACGCGCCGATGTAATCATCTCAGCCCTTTATCCCGACCCTTCTCGCAGCAGCGGATTCGCCTTCTCACGTCCGTATTTCAACGCCGGGCAGGTCCTGATCGCAATGAGTGAGGCTGACATTCATGGAGTGTCCGATCTTGCGGGCAGTCAGGTGGCATGTGTCTTTGGCACCGAGGGACATATGATAGCGCTACGGTGGGAACAAACCCTGGAGTCCCCGCCCTCGTTGTTTACCGTTCAGGACCCGGTGTCGCTCACGACAATGTTGCACGATGGTGTCGCGAGCGCAGCAATCCTCGATCACGTATCGGCGTTGATGTTGGTGCAGCGGGAGCCAGCGATCCAGGTTGTCACGCCGCCGGTGACCGATGAGCCCTACGTCGTCGCAGTCCGAGGCGAAGACGCTGCGCTATTAGCGACGATAGACGAAATCCTGGAAGGGCTCCAGGCCGAGGGTGCCCTGGCCTCACTGACGCATCGCTGGATGCGCCCGGTGGACTGACAGGACGATCATCCAGCGTAAAGACCCCTTACCATAGGTAGTCACGAAGCGTTGACAACGCCTCATCTATAAGTACAATGCGACAGGTGCACCGCCGACGCCCGGCAGCAGCCCATCCAGATCCTGACACAACGCAGCTAGACGGTAAAGGAGCAGCACAGGTATGGCGAAAGTATACGTCTCCGAGCATCCGTTGGTCAAGCACAAGCTCACCCTCCTCAGAGACAAGGAGACTGACCCCAAGAAGTTCCGCGAGCTTATCCGAGAGATCACGCTGCTCATTGCTTACGAGGCGCTCAGTGATCTGCAGATCACTCCCAAGGAGGTCGAAACCCCCTTGACAAGGACCTCCGGGCACAAGCTCGCCGAGCCCGTCGGCCTCATCCCAATCCTGCGCTCGGGCCTGGGCATGGTGGAGGGCATATGGGAGATGATCCCATCCGCCGAAGTCTGGCACATTGGGCTCTTCCGCGACGAGCAAACGCTGCGTCCCGTCGCGTATTACAACCGCCTGCCCGTGCATCCCACCGTCTCTGTCTGCCTCATCTTGGACCCGATGCTAGCCACGGGGGGCTCAGCCGTCAAGACCGTCGAGATTCTCAAAGACTGGGGCGCCCGCCGGATAAAGTTCCTGGGCGTTATCGGGGCTCCGGAAGGCGTGGAAACGCTCACAAGGAAGCACGATGATGTCGACATCTATCTCGCTGCGCTGGACGACCATCTGAACGAGCACGCTTACATCGTGCCGGGGCTCGGTGACGCCGGCGATCGTCAATTCGGCACGGGTTGATGCGAGGCATAGCGGCGTGCTGTCTAGATCGTGGCGGACGCTGCCTGGGCAGACGCTGCCTTGGCAGACGCTGTTAAGAATGTGACTTTCATCGATGATGGAGGGGTTTGGGAACGAGGCTTGAGGTGGCGCACGGACTGACGTATGCTCTCGTTTTTGTCGTCAGCAGCCTTGTTGCGCTGGCTCTGACGCCTCTGATGGGAAAGCTTGGGTATCGGCTTGATATGGTAGCCGAACCAGGGGGGCGGCGCCAACACCGCGGGGTGATCTCGCGACTGGGCGGAGCCGGACTGGTTCTGGGGTTCTTCGGCGCCCTCGCGTTGTCGCAGGCAATGTCTATCCCGACCGCCGATCCAAACGAGAGCCGCCGTTTCTGGGGCTTGGTGGCAGGCGCACTCCTGATGTTCATCTTTGGCCTGATCGACGATCGGTGCGAGCTGCCCGCTGGTATCCAATACCTGGGTTATCTACTGGCAGCAACCATTGCAGTCAGTACCCTGATCATCCTCGAACGCTTCAACAATCCCCTCACAGACAAGACTGTCGCGCTTCCTGCGCTGATCTACATTCCCTTGACGTTCTTCTGGATGACCGGCATGACCATTACGGTGAACTGGATGGACGGCCTCGACGGCCTTGCGGCCGGTGTCGCGACCATCTTGGCCCTCGTTGTCGGCATTCACATGTACCGGAGCGAGCAGTACAGCGTGGTGCCACAGGCTGTGGCGCTTTTTGGTGCCTCCCTGGGGTTCCTGGTCTATAATGTTCCGCCGGCACGCGTCTTCCTGGGTAGCAACGGAGCCTTCTTCCTTGGATATGTCATGGGAGCGCTGGGCCTGATCGCTGGGGCGCGTGTCGCCACAGTGTTGATGGTGATGGGCATCCCAGTTATCGACGTGGCATGGACGATTCTGGACCGCTGGCGTCACGGCGTTAGTCCGTTTCAAGGGGATCGGCGACATCTCCACTTTCGTTTGCAGGACGCAGGTCTGCCGACCCGCACGATCGTCTTTATCTACTGGGGGTTCTGCGCACTCTATGGTTTGCTAGCGCTGGTGCTATCAGCACGCATCTACAAACTGATCGCTCTGGTTCTATTGGGTGGGCTATCAACGCTTGTGTTGCTCTATCTCAGCCGCGACACTTAGCGATGACTCGGTCCTAAGGAGGAAGCACACGAATGGATTTTTCCCCACACGGTATCTTTGTACCCTTGGCTACCCCGCACAAAGACAATGGGGCGACGAACCTGGATGAGCTACGCCGGCTTGTGGAGGCCATCAGCCCTCACGTCGATGGATTTGTTCCTAATGGCACGACCGCCGATTTCCCTCTGCTCACCACAGAGGAGCGTGATAGGATCTTACAGACCGTATGCGAGACGGTTGGTGAAGCGAAGCTGATCATCGCCGGCGTGGGCGCAATCTCGACAACGGAGACTATCGCGCTTGCCGAGCACGCCCGAAGAGCTGGTGCCGACGCGGCCCTCGTTGTGAAGCCCTATTATGTGCGGCCCACAGCGGCGGGTCTCCTTGATCACTTTCTAGCAGTGGCGAACGCCGCACCGTCCTTCCCCCACATGCTCTACAACTTCCCCAAACTAATGGGGCAGGAAATCCCGATCGAGGTCGTACAAGCGCTCACCGAAGAGGTCGGCAATGTGCGGGGCATGAAGGACTCATCCGGCCAGCTCCCCTATACTCTGGGCGTCATTGAGGCAACACCCCCTTCTTTCCACGTTCTCGTGGGCCACGGCGCCTTGCTGCTGCCAGCGGTGGCAATGGGCGCCGCTGGCGCCATCCTTGCTGCGGCCAACCTGGTGCCACACGCGTACCGAGCGATGTATACGGCGGCGCTCGCCAACGAGTGGGACCAAGCGCGAGATCTGCAAAGCCGAATCTACCCCGTGGCGGCGCTAGTTGCGCGGTATGGAAGCCTCGCCGTGCGGATGGGCCTTGAGATGCTAGGATTCCATATGGGTGCGCCGCGATCCCCGCTGTCCACCAAGGGCACCCTGACACCAGAGGAAAAAGAGAGGCTGCGGCGTAGCCTGCTAGATCTTGGCGATGTCTGAACAGCTCCACGGCGGTGCGGAGTTCCGCGTGCTGCTGGTTTTTCTAAGTCTTCTTGTTGCGTGCGCGCGTCCGACAACGCCGGCCCCCACGCCCACGATGCCCAAACCGACCCCCACACCGCACCCCACAGTAAAGCCGGAGAGGACGGAGATACTCCAAGAGCTCATCCTCTGCACGACTGAACCCACAGCGGCCAGCCCTTTCTTGCCATCGCAGTCGGGAAGCGACCTACTCGCTCTTTTCTACGAAGAGCCGATCGAGCGCGTGCGTTATCAGTGGGAGCCTCGCTTGGTCGAACGCATCCCCTCCTTAACCTCAGGTGACGTGGTGACCCGCCCGGTGCCGGTGACCACAGGAACGCGCTATGCGGACGCTCTCGGCATTATCCGTCAACACACTGACGCCGAGACGGTCGAGCTTCCGCAACTCATCGTCACCTTCACCCTCAGATCGGACCTTCTATGGTCAGATGGAACACCGATCACCGCCAGGGATGCCGTCCTCGGCTATCACCTGGCTCAGGCGTCCGCAGCTCAAGGGCGATGGCGCGCATTGGCGGAGCGAACAGCACGCTTCATGGCGGCGGACGAATATGTATTGCGCTGGGAGGGCATCCCCGGCTACCTGGATGCGGATTACCCAGGCTTCCTCTTCCCGCTCCAACCCGCCCATCGCTGGCAGGGACAGTCCCTCACGACCATCCTCCAGGACCGAACCCCGCCGGCCACCGGCGCCTTCAGAATCGTGGCGTGGGAGGCCCAGAGGGAGGTACGCCTCGAGCCCAACCCGAACTATAGCGGCGCTCCCCCAACCCTAGAAAAGGTCACCGTGCGCTTTCCCCAGATCGATCCGAACAGTTGGGACCGGCTTCTCGTCGAGGGAACGTGTGACGCCGTCCTGCCCGATCCCATTCTCGCGACCTCCTGGCAGCAGTGGGCCCGGCTTGGCGCCGCCGGCGAGGCGATCATCTGGGCCGATGCGGCACCGACCGTCCTGCGTCTGGATCTCAATGTGGGAGCCCTTTCAGCAGACGCCGACGGGTCTGCGTCGACTGAGCGCGCTTCACCTCTTCGGGGACCTGCCGTCAGGCAGGCGCTCTCCGCGTGCGTTGATCGCGAGCGACTGACGCAGGCGCTGCCGTCCGAAGCCTTGGTGGGCGCGAGCGGATTCATCCCACCGAACCATCCAGCCAACCCAGGAGAGAGCGCAGAGACCGCCGATGTTGGCGCCGCGAGCCAGCTGCTGGCAAGAGCCGGCTGGCGTGACCAAGATGGCGATGGGATCCGCGAGGCTCACAATGTCCCCAACTTCACCGATGGCGAGCCTCTCAGCATGACTATGCACTTCGCCTCCCAATACTTTGTGGTGGCCGCTCACATCGCGGCCGACCTGGAGGCCTGTGGGGTGAAGATGACGCTGCAGCCAACGGATTTCCGGCAGCTCTATGCGTCGGGGACAGCCAGTCCCCTCTTCGGGCGACAATTCGAGACTGCGCTTCTCGGATGGCAATCACGCGTACCGCAAGCTTGTGGAACCTGGCTAACCGATCGGATCCCGGATGAGGAGAATGGTTGGACGGGGGAGAATTTCAGTGGCTTCTCATCGAAGGCCTACGATGACGCATGTCAACGCGCCCTCTCGGCGCTAGACGGCGACGCTCAGGCTGCGGCGCTTCACGAGGCTCTGGCTATCCTCGATCAAGCCAGACCGACACTTTTCCTCGCGTGGCGACCCCTCTGGTTTGCAGCGCGCCCCCGCGTTCAAGGTCTACGGCCCGATGCATCGGCATACGGAACCATCTGGAATATCGAAGCGCTTAGTATCGGGGACTAAAACTCAACCGCCGATAGCCAAAGCAGTGCAAGCTATCGCTTGCGTTTGAGCTGAAGCTCCGCCTCCCACTCAGCCAGGACCGCCTCGTAGGCCGCAATCGTGGCATCTTGGGTCACGTGAAATAGCACGCCGTGACCGATCCAGTCATTGCCCTGACGCAGGTAAGCATCCTTCAGGAACCCACGGACATCGTCGATCGTGAAGTTGGGATCCGTCCGTCGTCGCTCCAACAGCTCGGCATGAAGCGATGCATAGAGCGTGCGGTAGCGGCGTTCCAGGACATCCTCGGTATCACGACTCATGGCTGGACGACCTCTTCTTCTCCTCAACACGCTTCATAAAACGCGCCGTAGTGATCACGAAGCGCTCGTGCTGCGCCTCGCCCACCTTCTCAGTTTCGTCCCACGCTTCTACAGAGAAGCGCAGCCGCCGCCCGTCGACCTCAACAAGCTCCGCTTGGACACGCACCTCCATGCCCACCGGCGTGGCTGCGAGGTGGTGCATGTCGATATGCACGCCGACTGCCGTCTCACCGTCCTCAAGATAAGGCTCGATCGCAGCCTGCGAGGCCCCTTCCATCAGAGCGATCAAATGAGGCGTGCTCAACACAGGCACGAGGCCACTGCCATATTGAGCCGCGGTGTCGTTTTCTGTTACGACGCGACCGATCTCTCCCGTCAAGCCAGGTTGTATGGACATCTGCACAACTCCCACGTCTCCAACCTAAATCTAAAGACAAGGCTCCCGAGTGAAGCTTCAAGATGACAGCATAGGGACAATAAAGCCAAAGAGGCACCACAAATCCAGTCCCACCATACCGAGCAAAAACCCGCCGCCAGCGACCGGATACCAGCGGTCGCCCAGAAAAGCCAACATGGGTAGCATCACCGTGCCCCCTGCCAGCATCATCATAGGCCACAAAGGTGGCTCGCCTGTGACTACACCGAAAATGCCCAGAGCTGCAGTCAACAGAAGGAGCGCCAACGCGGTCGCGATCGCCAGCTGCCGCTCCAGTAGCCGTTTCCATCCCAGCGCCGCACTCAATGCCACGAGCGGCAGCGCCAGGAAGAGATAGCGACCCTGGTGCTGCACAAAGGTGAGATTGTAGCCTAGATACATTGCTACGGTGATTAAAGCGGCGACGCCGAGAAGGACCAGGGCATCTCTTTGCCGCGCGCCCATGCCCCTATAAAGAGCCTCGACCAACCGCCAGATCGCACCGTAGACCGTAAGCGCAGAGAAAATCAGCAAGCCTTGGTAGATGCGCAGGTCCAACACGACGCCCATCCACCCGAACTGGCCCCAGAAGGAGCGAAAGGTGGTCCAGGCCGCACCGCGCAGGAAAGGTATGATCCCTTGCGACGCGATCATCTCCGCGGTCCGGGGCTGACCCGCGACGACGGCATTGTGTCGCTGCAATCCAAGGAAATCCGGCCATCCGTAGACGCTGAGGTTCCGCGCCCACCATAGCCCACCCAGGACAAGCGCTGGCGCAAGCAAGCCAAGCAATTGCCGCACCACCCACTTCAGCGGCATCCCGGCTCGCCGATACCGCAGATAGACAGCCAGAAGTGTCAGCGGCAGCACCCCGTATCCCGTCGTCTTGGTCAACAACAGACTCCCGGCGATAGCCCCGAGCGCCCAGGTGGATGCCCGGCCGCGCAGATACCGCAATGCCAGCCAAAGCCAGAGCCAGAAAAGCACCAGGGTCAGCGCATCATTGTTCACCGAAGCCGTCACTGCGAGGTATTGTGGGATGAACGCCACCAGCCCTCCCCCAAACCAGGCTACGTTAGGGTCCTCGGGCCAGAACTCACGGAGGATCAGGAAGATCATCGCGACGCCCACCCCGCCAAGGAGGAGTGTAAAAAGGCGCAACGCTCTCACGGAGCCCCGAAAGATCACGTACATCGGGGTCGCCAGCAGATAGTAAAGGGGAGGCTGATGATCCTCGTACTCGAGCGCGTCAATGGAGAGCTCAGGCGGAAATCCCTCAGAAGTCAGCCGGCTGAGGTAAGCCTGATCATAGTCGCCGACCTGCATCACCGGAATGCCTTGCCCCGTAGCGAGAGATCGGACGTAGTTATAGTGAGCAGGCTCGTCAGGCGCCTGCCACAGGGGTGTATGGACGGCATAGAGCGTGCCCACCACCAGGTATGCGATCAGAATGAGGACAGCGGGCCAGCTCCTTCTCAAGATGCTCTCCTCTCGCCTTGGCTTCTCCTCATGAATACTCCAATCTCACGCCCTTAACACGCTCCACAATCTTGTGCAGCAAGAAGATACCGGCGAACAAGGGAAGATCGACCAACAACGTGCTCGCGCCAAGCAATATCATCCAGCGAACAGCGATGGTCAGAAAACGACCTACGCCTGCCAGGAGCAGAGAAGCACCCCCAGCGACACCGATCAACACTGCAGCGAGTAACGCCACAAATCCAAGAAATGGCCACGCATGAACATCAGATCGGCTGGGCAACATCGTGTTTCCGATGGCAAATACGAGATAGATCCAGAGCCAAACATCAGGCGCCCGCAGAACTTGGAGAAAACGATCAACGCCCGCTGCCCAGTCCCCAGCAGAAAGGGCAGCCAGGATCTCCGGGGTGCTGAGGACCAGATAACCACTGGCGACGACGGCCACGCTGCCGGTCAGCAATGGCGCAATGCCGATAAGGCTAGCCCGGAAGAAGTCGGTCTCCTGGACCGGAACGAATCCAAGTTGAATTCGCTTGCCCGCACGCTTGGGCAGGAAGCTGATTCGGCCGATCTTCACCCCCGTCACTCTCGCCAGCAGCGCGTGGCTCAGTTCATGCAACAGGACCCCCGGCAGCAGCACGATCGCATAGAGCCAAAGCGCGATCTCCTGATCGCCGGTCAGCAGTAGCATAAGGCCTTGGAGATGCCGGTGCAGCCATCGGTCGGCCCACAGAAGCAGCGCAAGGACGACGAGCAGCTGCAGCAACACCATCAGCATCGGACCTAAGGTCTCGATCATAGAGGGAAGCAGTTAATATGAACACAAGATAGACCGCCCGCAAATCGCGAGCGGACACACAACTCAGAACCGGAGTCCCAACCGTCAATAGTACGTCAAGCGCGAACCCAACGGCTGTACGTCGTTACCCTAGATACTACCACACTTTACCCTAAGCAAAACCAGCGTATTATCCCAAACTATCACAAGTTATCCCAAATAACCCAATAAGAAAGGTTGCATTTTTGGCCGTTTGCATTATCCTCTGGAGGATATGATCGATACCTATGCCGTGCAATCCGCCACCGAGACGGGCTACGAGGTCCACATCCCTGTTTTTGAAGGGCCATTGGATCTCCTGCTGCGGCTGATTGAGAAGAACGAACTGGACATCACGAGGGTTGCCCTGGCGCAGGTGACTGACGAGTTTATGGAGCACGTCGATCAGATGCGGGCCAATATGCAAATCGAGGTCGTCGCCGATTTCCTCTATGTAGCAGCCAAACTCCTGTGGATCAAGTCCCGGGCTCTCCTACCGAAGCCGCCTGCGTCTGCCCGCGAAGAAGTGGATGATACCGATGTAGGTGATGAGCTCATCCGACAGCTGAGGGCTTACCGGCAATACAAGGAAGCCGCCGGTTGGTTGCGGGACCGCGATGCTGCCAGCCTCCGCTCCTATGTCCGAGCGGGCTATCGACCTCGGCCAAAACGTGTGACGCTCGATCTAACGGGACAAAGTCTCAGAGGACTGAAAGAAACAGCGGAAAGCATACTCTTTCCCACCGAAACGCCCCGACCGGAGGCCGCCATTCAGCGCCCGAGAATCTCTCTCCAGGAACAGGTCGCCCTGATCCGTAGCCAGCTTCTACAGTGGACGCGGACCACGTTCCATCGGCTGCTCAGCCGTCAACCATCGCGCCTGGAGGCCGTCGTCACCCTTCAGGCTGTCCTCGAGTTGGTCAAACAGCACGCGGTGGCGGCGCAGCAGGAGGAGCTCTTCGGAGACATCACGCTCAAATCTCTGGTCCCGCCGGACCAGATCACGACGAGAGCTGCTTCCCCACCTGCGATAGCGGATTGAGCCTCAATATGAGGTTGCCTCAATCTGAGGTTGCCTCAATCTGAGGTTGCCTCAATCTGAGGGAGCCTTACGTTGAGGCTCAATGTGACAAAGCGTCAACGTGGTGAGGTCAGGTTGATCCGTCACTCCTAGGCGCATAGACTGGCATCACAAAGGTGAACGTACTCCCCTCTCCATACGCGCTGTCGACCCAAATTCGACCCTTGTGGCGCTCCACAACCGACTTGACGATGGCCAATCCCAGTCCGGTGCCCGGAACATCCTCCGTCTCGACGCTCTGAACCCTGTAGAAACGCTCGAAGATCCGTGGCTGTTCCTGCGATGGGATACCAATACCAGAGTCCCGCACCGACACGACGAAGTGGTCGGCATTGTGGCGAGCCCCCACCTTGATCCAGCCCTTAGGGCGATTATACTTGATGGCGTTGCTGATCAGATTGTCAAGTACCTGGCGCAGGCGTCGCCTGTTGCCCCAGACCCACATCGGATGATCAGGCAGCGTCAAGGATAGCGCAATACCCTCCTGAGCAGCCGCAACCTCAGCGGCCTCCCCAGCGCTTCGGATCAGCTCATCCAGTCGGAGCGGTGTCATCTCGAGGTCATAGCCCGCTTCAATGCGCCCAATGTCAAGCAAATCAGAGATGAGCTCCGTGATGTGACTGAGGCTGCTAAGCGCTTTGTCGACAAAGCTTGTCTGCATCTCATTGAGAGGACCTGCCCGGCTGAGAAGCTCGACGTATCCCTGAATCGTAGTGAGCGGCGTGCGCAGATCGTGGGACACCGTGGAGACGAACTCGGATTTCAGGCGATCGAGCTCCTTCAAACGAGTGATCTCCTGCATCACGACCACGCGACCCACTCCCGCGATCGTGCTCAACTGCGCATTATAGATCCGACCATCCTTGAACGTGACCTCGGCATTGCGTACGGGATGATCGCCATCAGCCTCCGTAAAGAGGTCGAGGATCTCAGAACTCTCGATGCACTCGGTCACGGGTGACCCTTGAGCCTCGATCTCAAGCTGGAAGATCTGGGCCGCTGTATCGCTCCAGACCCAGAGCTGGTTGGCCGTGTCGGTCACAATGATCGCTTCCGCGGCGTTCTCCAAAATCGCACTGAGTCGCGAACGCTCACGCTCACGCTCCGTGAAGAGCCGGGCATTACTGAGAGCAATGGCGGCGAAGTCTGCCACCGATGAGAGCGTGAAGAGCTGATTCTCCGTAAAAGGTTCATCCTCCACCTGATTGACCACGCCGAGGACGCCGATTGTGCCCTCATCCGGCACCTGGAGTGGAACGTAGAGCAGCGCTTTGACCAACAACCCCGTAGCAATGCGCGTCTCCTCCTGGAGCATCACCGGTTTTCCCGACCGGATGACCTGCCAGGCTACGCTGTCCGAGGTCTCCTCACGGAGCCGAGCGGGAACCTGAGTTCGCCGCCCTTTGGCAACCCGGACGAGGAGCTGATCGTCTTCTCGAAGACTGATAAAACCGGCATCGGCTCGCGTGAGATTAACCGACGCAACGACGGCACGCTCCAGAACCTCCTCCACATCGAGAGAGGAGGCCACAGACTTCCCCACAGTGTAGATCGTGTTGATCTCCTGCAGACGCTCGTTTAACCGCAGATTTGTCTCAGCTAATGTCGCCTCGAGGTCGCCCCGGTCAATCACCGAAATCGGTGGTGACAGCACCTTGTCGAGGGCAGCCGCAAGTTCCTCCCGCGCGAACGGATGTCTCAAGAGAGCACGGGGATGGAACTCCAACAGTGAACTCAACGCGGGCACCCTTACGCTGCCCTCGGGTGCAATCAAGATCAAGGGTAAATCGCCCAAAACAGATTGCAAGGGAGCGAAACTCGAAAGGTCTTCATCAGATCCAGACGGTAAGACGACCACAAGGGCCGCCGCTTGCTGCGTGCCCACCGCCTTCCGAAGCTGTGCCGGATTGCTCAAGTATGTCGCCGAGACGTCGGCAGGCAGAGACGCAGCGATCTCCGGAAAGAGCACGTTCCGTTCACTGTACACGAGGATATGTAAGGCTACCATTGCCTTGAGCCTATCTAGCCATTTCGTCGTTTCGCTCACCTGCAAAAAGCATAACTGATTCATCCTGAGGTGCAAGTCAGGCCCTATCCAGGGTCGCGGCAACAGCCACTCGATCAGAGTTGAAACTTTCGCTGAGAGCGATTCGTAATATAGTGATAGAGACAAGTAGCTTGCGAAAGG
>CAZPJP010000075.1:0-17291 GCA_964586915.1 uncultured Anaerolineales bacterium | reverse complement strand
ATGGGGGACCTTACCGTGCCCAAGCCGCTCGTCGAGATTGGCGAGCGACCGGTCTTGTGGCACGTGATGAAGATCTATGCCGCGCAGGGATTTAGGGATTTTATCCTGGCACTGGGCTACGGCGGCGACCTCATCAAGCGGTACTTCCTCGAGTACGATTGGCGGAGCCGCGACTTTGTCCTGGAGTTCGACGATGGCGGCATCCACTATCGGACGCCGAACGACATCTCCGGATGGCGCATCACTTTTGCCGAGACCGGCCTTGAGACGATGACCGGCGCTCGCGTGCGTAAGGCATCCGCGTACGTTGAGGGCGACCGCTACTTCGTCACGTATGCGGATGGCGTCGCCGACATCGACCTGCGCGCATTGTTGGCGTACCACCAGAGCCAGGGCCTTCTCGCCACCGTGACCGGCGTGAAAGCATTTTCGCGCTTTGGGGTCATGGAGACCGATGACGCCGGTCGGGTGACGGGCTTCCAGGAAAAGCCGCTGGTCGGCTCTCTGATCAACGGCGGTTTCATGGTCTTCGAGCGCGCTGTCGCGCCCTATCTCAAGGGGGATGACGATCTGGTGCTCGAGCAGGAGCCGCTGCGCTCGCTGGCGCACGACCAAGAGCTGGCAGTCTACCGGCATCAGGGGTTCTGGCGCGCGATGGATACCTTCAAAGAGGCGCAGGAGTTGAACGCGCTCTGGGAGCAAAGCGCACCGTGGAAGAGCTGGTGAGCGCGGACAGCGGAGGGATGGACGACCATTGATGGATCTAGCTTTTTGGTATGAGCGCCCGGTATTGGTCACAGGGTGTACCGGCCTCTTGGGCTCCTGGCTTAGCGAGTCGCTTGTCGCAGCTGGCGCTCTGGTGGTGGGGTTGATCCGCGACGAGGTGCCCCAATCACACCTGGCCCGCTCCGGCACCATTCGGCAGATCAGGATCGTTCACGGGGACGTGACGGACTACGCCACCGTCGAGCGCGCGCTCAACGAATACGAGATCGAAACGGTCTTCCACCTCGCTGCACAGACCATCGTAGGCATTGCCAATCGTGCCCCGCTCTCCACCTTCGAATCGAACATCCGCGGCACCTGGGTTACGCTGGAAGCTGCGCGACGCTCCCCCACCGTGCGCCGGATCGTGGTGGCCTCCAGCGACAAGGCCTATGGGACGCAACCGGTCCTCCCCTACACCGAGGATATGCCGCTCTGTGGGCAGTACCCTTACGACGTCTCCAAGAGTGCCGCCGACCTGATCGCGCAGGCGTATGCCGTCACCTACTGCTCGCCTGTTGCGATCACGCGCTGCGCCAACCTCTACGGCGGCGGCGACTTCAACTGGAACCGCCTCATACCCGGCATGATCCGGAGCGCCCTCCAGGGACACCCTCCGATCATCCGCTCCGATGGCACCTTTATGCGCGACTATCTCTACGTGCGGGATGCCGTTCGGGCCTATATGATGTTGGCAAGGGCGCTCGACGATGTCAGCCTCCACGGCGAGGCTTTCAACTGCGGCACGGATCAGCCCATAAGCGTCCTCGAGATGACGCGCTTGATTCTCTCCCTTTCGCCGCATCCTGAGCTTGAGCCGATCATCCTCGACGAGGTGAGAAACGAGATCAAGGATCAGTACCTGGATAGCGCCAAGGTTCGAGATACCGTGGGTTGGACGCCTGTCTACTCCCGGGATGAGGCCCTGCGGGAGACGATAGCGTGGTACGCAACCCATCTGGAGGGAAGCGCGAACCGAGGTGTAGATGGCTGACACTGTGAAGGGCGCAGGAAGCACGTCCCCCCGCAGACTGCCGGCCTCAGCCTTCGTGACCGGGGCGACCGGCTTTATCGGGCACCGTCTCACGGCGGCCCTGCTGGAGGCGGGTTGTGAGGTCTCTGCTCTCGTGTTACCGGCGGAGCTCTCGCAGCTTCCCGCGTCGGTTCGGGCCTTTGCAGGCGATATCACCGACGCTGGCGCGGTCGCTGATGCTCTGGCGAGGGCGAGGCCCGAGCTCGTCTTTCATCTCGCTGCCATTGGCATCACCAATCCCGGCCTGCCGATGGCGGAGGCGTGCCGGATCAACGTGGGCGGCCTTATCCATCTCATCGAGGGCGTTCGCTCTGTCGACACTGTCAGTCGTGTTGTGATCGCGGGGACCTCCTATGAATACGGCGCCCGTCGTTCCGACGATGGATTGGATCCTTTCAATCCTTACAGTGCCTCCAAGGTGGCGGCCTGGGCGTTCGCACGCGCAGCTTACAACGCCTGGAGCGTGCCCATTGTCTTCGTCCGACCGTTTCAGGTTTACGGACCCGGCCAACGCGCCCGCGCTCTCATTCCCGCCACCATGACCACCGCGCTGCGCGGCGAGGATTTCCGCATGACCAAAGGCGAGCAGCAACGGGATTTTGTCTTTGTGCGGGACGTGGTGCAAGGTTTCCTCGCGGCAGCTCGTGCTCCAGAGATCGAGGGGCGTGCTCTGGACCTGGGCACCGGCGAGCTGCACACTGTCACGCATGTCGTGACGCGCATCTGGGATATGGCAGAGGCGCCGGGCCGCATTCTGGTCGGTGCGCTGCCCTATCGCGCTGGCGAGGTGCCGGCGATTCCTGCAAACGTCCAGCGTACGCGCCTGTTGACGGGCTGGGAAGCCGTTACGGACTTGGATCAGGGACTGAGCCTGACGATCGATGCGCTACGAGAGGAGATAGTGGATGTCGAATGAGGCTGAAATCTCCAGATTGCGCCGCGAGATCCTCACCAAAGTGGGCGAGTTCACGCGGCTGGCGCATCAGGATCGGCCCTTTATTCCCGGGGAGACCTTTGTCAACTACGGGGGGCGCGTCTATGACGAGCGTGAGCTGCAGAGCGCGGTGGACGCGGTCCTCGATTTCTGGCTCACGGATGGTCCTCGCGTAGAGACCTTCTCTCAGCAACTGGCCGAGTACCTTGGTATGCGGCACGTTCTCACGGTCAACTCCGGATCCTCAGCGAACCTCGTGGCGGTGAGCGCCCTGCGATCCCCTCAGCTCGATCGCCCCCTGGTGGACGGTGATGAAGTGATCACACCGGCGGCGACCTTCCCGACCACGGTGGCGCCCATTGTGCAGAATCAGCTCATCCCGGTCTTCATCGATTGCGAACTGGGTACCTACAACGTCGATGTGTCGCTGTTGGAGGCAGGGCTTTCGGAGAGAACGAGAGCGGTCTTCGTCCCCCACATTCTGGGGAACCCGGTCGAGATGGACATCGTGATGGCCTTCGCCGCTGAGCACGACCTCATCGTGATCGAGGACACGTGCGATGCGCTGGGGAGCACCTATGATGACCGGCCCTGTGGTGCTTACGGGGATCTCGCCACTTTCAGCTTCTATCCCGCGCACCACATCACAACCGGTGAGGGCGGCGCCGTGGCCACGAACAGCCATAAGCTGCATCACATTGCCCACACGATCCGCGACTGGGGCCGGGATTGCTGGTGCACCCATACGAGTGGGCGAGAGGGTGAGTGTGGGCGTCGGTTCGAGTGGGAGATTCCGGGCCTCGGCGAGCCCTACGATCACCGCTACACCTTCACCGAGATCGGTTACAATCTGAAGATGACGGACATTCAGGCTGCCATTGGCATTCCGCAGCTGGCGAAGCTCCCGGCGTTCATTGCGGCGCGTAAGCGTAATTTCAAGATCCTTTACGAGGGCCTACGTCCCCATGAGGATGTCCTGATCCTGCCTGCCTGGAGCTCGAAGGCTGACCCCGCGTGGTTTGCTTTCACGATCGCTGTGCGGGAGGAGGCGCCGTTCACCCGAAGAGAGCTCAACGAGTACCTGCGCGATCGTCAAGTCGAGACGCGCTACCTCTTCGCCGGCAATATACTCCACCAGCCTGGGTACCGCGAGATCCGTCATCGTGTGGCTACGCCGTTGTCCCAGACCGATCGAGTCCTCAAGTCGGCTCTATTTTTCGGAGTCTATCCCGGCCTCGACGAGCCCCGTCTCAGCTACATACTTCAGGTCTTCGAGGATTTCTTTAAGGGACACGCTTAGATGAAGCTCTCGATCATCATCTGTGCGTACAACGAACGGGAGACGATCTTGCCGGTCCTGGAGCGTGTCCATCAAGCCCCGCTGCGTTCGGGATGGGAGCGCGAGGTCATCGTCGTCGATAACGCCTCGACGGATGGGACGGGGGAGCTGTTGCAGGAGGTTGCGCATTCGGATGCGCGCGTTATCTTCCAGCCGCGCAATATGGGCAAGGGGACCTCGATCCGGACGGCGATTCCCCACTGCACCGGTGACTATGTCTTTATTCAAGACGCTGACTTCGAGTACGACCCGCGGGACTATCCACTCTTTCTTGAGCTCGCGGAGCGGGAGCAGCCCGCCGCGATCTTCGGCTCGCGAACCCTGGGTGGTCGGGCCGTCTACAAGTACGCTGCCAACTATTGGGGCGTCCGCTTCCTGACGTTCCTCACCAACGTGCTCTATGGCGCGAGGCTCACCGATGTGGCCACCGCCTCGAAGATGGTGCGGCGAGACGTTCTTAACCGGCTCCACCTGACGGGGAGCGGCTTTGATCTGGATTTTGAGCTGCCCGACAAACTGCTGCGCGCTGGCTATGAGATTCTTGAGGTACCCATTCGCTATACGCCGCGAACGGTTGAAGAAGGCAAGAAGATCCGACCGTGGGACGGGCTCTGGGCCCTGCAGGTGATCATCCGAGATAGGTTCCTGCCTATGGACCAGGTCGTCGAGGAAAGGAGCAGGTGATGAACATCGTCGTGACTGGATCGATCGCTTATGACTACCTGATGAGCTTCCCGGGCGATTTCCTGGATCATGTGAAGCCGGACCGGATCCAGAAGCTCAGCCTTAGTTTTCTGGTCGACGATATGGTAAAGCGCCGGGGCGGCTGTGCTCCTAATATCGCTTACAGCCTGGCACTGCTGGGAGAGCGCCCTATCGTGATGGGGACGGCAGGTGAGGATTTCGATGAGTATCGTGCCTGGCTGGAGTCCCACGGTGTCGACACGTCGGCCATCGAGGTTATTCCCAATGTCTTCACGGCCTCGTTCTTTGCGACCACGGACCAGAAACTGAACCAGATTGCCAGCTTCTACACGGGGGCGATGGCCTACGCCCGCACGCTCTCTTTTCACGACTTTGACGCGCCGGTGGATCTCACGATCATTTCACCCAACGATCCCGAAGCGATGGACAAATACCCCAAGGAGTGCCGTGAGCTGGGGATCCCCTACATTTACGATCCCAGCCAGCAGGTCGTGCGCGCCAGCCCTGAGTCGCTCCGCGATGGGGTTGTCGGGGCGGATATTCTGGTGGTCAATGATTATGAATACGAGTTGCTCAAGGACCGCATTGGCATGTCCGATGGGGAGATCCGTCAGATCGTGAAGCGCGCCGTCGTCGTGACCCAGGGCGCCGAAGGGGCCGTCATATGGGCCGGTCCCGAGCGCGCCGAGAAGATCCGGATCCCGCCAGCGCCTCCGCTGGAGACCGCAGATCCCACCGGCGTCGGCGATGCCTTCCGCGCCGGTCTGATCAAGGGTATGGCCCTAGGCCTTCCCTGGGCTGCGGCAGGTCGCATCGGCAGCTTGGCCGCGACCTATGTCCTGGAGGCTAACGGGCCACAGGCCCATCACTACACCCTCGCAGCCTTCCTCACGCGTTACCGTTCCGTCTTCGGCGAGGATGAGGCGACCGCTGCTTTGAGCAAGGAGCTCTAGGATTGTGGCGTGGGTGATTTGAGGTACGCTTGTCGCGGGACTAACAAAATGGAAAAGGAGCTGTCTGAATGAAGCATCATGTTAAAGATCTAGATCTGGCCCCCTCAGGGCGGTTGCGTATGGAGTGGGCCGAGCGCGAGATGCCTGTCCTCCGGCAGATCCGCCAGAGGTTCGAGCAGGACAAGCCGCTCAAGGGCGTTCGGATGTCGGCGTGTCTCCACGTGACGACAGAGACCGGCAACCTGGCCCGTGCGCTGGTGGCGGGGGGGGCGGACCTCGTACTCGTGGCGAGCAACCCTCTGAGCACGCAGGATGACGTTGCAGCTGCCCTGGTGAGCTATCATGAGATCCCCGTCTACGCCATCAAGGGTGAGGACAACGAGACCTATTACGAGCACATCTCTGCAGCCCTCGACCACGAACCCCATCTCACGATGGACGATGGCGCCGATCTGGTCAGCACTATGCATAAGGACCGTCGCGAGATCCTGGGCAATGTTATCGGGGGCACCGAGGAGACAACCACCGGTGTGATCCGGTTGCGGGCTATGGCCGCGGAAGGCGCGCTGGGGTACCCAATCATCGCCGTCAACGATGCGATGACCAAGCATCTCTTTGACAATCGCTATGGCACCGGGCAGTCCACGATGGATGGCATCATCCGGGCGACGAACGTCTTGATCGCCGGGAAGAATGTGGTCGTAGGTGGCTATGGTTGGTGCAGCCGCGGCATTGCTATGCGTGCGAAGGGCATGGGTGCCAACGTCATCGTGACCGAGGTCGACCCCCTGAAGGCTCTGGAAGCCGTCATGGACGGCTTCAGAGTGATGCGTATGATCGACGCTGCGCCGATCGGCGATATTTTCGTGACCTCCACGGGTGACATCAACGTCATTGACAAGCGTCACTTCGAGGTGATGAAGGATGGCGCCATCGTCTGCAACTCTGGGCACTTCAACGTCGAGCTCAACCTCGGCGCGCTGGCCGAGTTGGCGGTGAGTGAGCCGCGCGTCATTCGTCCCTTTGTCAAGGAGTATCGTCTCTCGGACGGGCGTCACATCAACGTCCTGGCCGATGGCCGGCTTGTGAATCTTGGGGCTGCCGAGGGGCATCCGAGCGCGGTGATGGATATGTCCTTTGCCAACCAGGCCCTCTCTGCCGAGTATATGCTCGCGCACGCCGACGAGTTGGAGCACACGGTCTATGCCGTCCCGGAGGATATCGATCAGGCCATCGCCGAGCTCAAGCTCCAGGCTATGGGAATCCAGATCGACGAACTCACTGAGGAGCAGGCGGCATATCTGGCCTCGTGGCAAGAAGGGACCTAGCGCAATTGGGTGTAAGTGAGTGGTTGGTACGAAAAGATCCGTGACGCTCAATCGCCTGAGTATTTCGCGGCGCGCACGGATTCAAACCGGGAAGGGATTTTCCAGGCAGGGATTTTCCAGGCAGGGACTTTGGCCGCGAAATACTCTTCAACGTTGGGTTCAACCTCTGTTCAGGGAAAGGCCCTGTGAATCAAGGCCTTTCCCTTTGGAATCGCCGCTCAGGTCATCCATCGATTATGGAGGCCCTGCCTGTGATTCTGCCTGTGATTATGCCTGTGATTATGCCTCAGTATTCTGGTTGGGAACTGGTAGAATCTGGATTCAAGGCTAGACTTGGTGGGCGGAGTTTCATTGTCGGCAATTGAAGCGCGGCTGTGGTTAAGGAGATAGAGATGAAGGGAAGAGCCACCACGTGGGGTGATCTTCTCGAGCGCCGGAACGGACGTCGCTTTGTTGGGCGTCGAGAGGAAGTCGAGCAGTTTCGGCTCAACTATCTCTACGATGTTCCCCGGACGCTCCTCTTCGTGATTCAGGGGCCCCGTGGCATTGGCAAGAGCGCGCTGGTAGCGCAATATCGCGCGATCGCGCAGGAACATGGCGCCGTGAGCGTGCTGGTCGGACAATGGGACGTTAGATTGACTCAGGAGTTCGCTGTCCTGCAGGCAATGTCGGCCTTCGCGGATCAGCTGACGATGGCGGGCCTGCCCTTGACCACGTTCAAGGAGGTCCATCGCGAGTATCTTGATGCACTCCAGGCCATCGAGCGCGACCCCAATGCCCCTGGTGGGGCTCTGGACCTCATCGGCGGTGTCACCGACGAAGATGAGTGGGCTACGCGCGCCTGGGATGACTACCTGACACGCTCGTTCCCTATGCGTCGCACCTCGCTTCTCAAGGACCCGGTTCGGACCCTGACTGAGCGGTTCGTCCAGGACCTCAACGCCTGGGCAACGGTGCGCCGGATCATCCTGTGCTTCGATGATTGGCAGACCTTGGCGCCCGAGAGCACCGGTGAGCCGGCAGGGGGGTGCAGTTTCGATCGCTGGCTGCTGGACCTGCTCTCGAGCGGAGAGTTGAGCACCGATATCTGGTTTATCCTCGCGACCCGCGTGCCTTTGCGTGAGCCGTGGGCAGCGCTGTCATCGATCACAGAGACTTACGAGCTGGAGACGCTCTCCCCTCGAGAGGGACTCGCTTTGCTCAGGGAGTATGGCGTCGATGATGAGGATGCGGCAGGCGAGCTGACCGCGCTCGGTGACGCAAACCCCTTCTGGCTCACGTTGTTAGCTGAGGCTGAAGCATCGGGAGCCTCGCCTCTGGAGGCTTATGTCAACGGCTTGGCGCCGGTCCTGCGCACAGCCGTGCTCAAGAGCGCTGCCGCCCGCTGGTTGGACGAGGACGTGATGACTGCGCTCTTTGGAAAAGACGAGATCGCGCAGTTGCGCCCGTGGTTGTTGGCCTCTCCTCTGGTCGCTCAGGTCGGAGACGCCTGGCGCTTCCATCCTGCGGTGCACGCAGAGCTGACGCGCATTGGGCAACATCTGCTTGGCCCCGCCTGGGATGCGGCGCACCAAACCCTCTATGCCTACTATCGGCAGCGCTCGGAACTCTACGGAGAGGATCCCCGCTACCTTGACCCTGCGTGGCAGCGCGATGAGCGGGAGTACCTGTACCATAGTCTCGTCGCCGGTGATGTTGAAGCCGCTACCAACACCGCAATGCTTGGCTTCCTACACGGGATTCGCCGGTTCTACCCATGGGCCGGTACTGTTGTCCGTCTCTGGTCTGAAGCTGCGGAGCTCTGTGCTGCCCATCGCGGCATTCAAGGGGGGAGCGAGGCGGTGCAGCATCTCTGGACCGCCCTTCTTGATCGGGATTGGGCCGCCGTTCGGGATGTCGCTGGGTCCCTGATGACCTCAGAGATCTGGAACACGGAAGTGCGACAGGCGCTGCGCGCGCTGAGCCAGTTGGCGGCTGCGCGCCTGGCGCTGCCACCGGAAGCGGAGCTTGAGCCGGAAGCAGAGCTTGAGCCGGAAGCAGAGCTTGCGGCGCAACCTGAGGCTGCGGAGATAGTTGAGCAAGAGGACGTCTCGCTCCCTGAGACTGACGTAGAGGAAAGCGAGGCTGCGCCTGATATCGTAGGGAAGCGATCGCCCTCGGATGCTTCTGTCGACGGTGAGGCGGCCCCCGCACATGCCGATCAAGAGGAAGATCCGCTCAAGGAGAAGGCGGAGGGGGCGCCCGCGTCCGAGCAAGCCGACACCGACCGAACAAGCCCCAAGTCGCGCGGCGCACCGAAACCGAGAGCATTCGCCGTAAGTGAGGCGGTGGAACAGTGCAGCTACGCGAATGCACGTCTCTCAGAGGGCGCCTACGCGGAGGCCATACGCGCTTACGACCGGGCTTTGGTGTTGAATCCTGAGTATGTCGCAGCCTATTACAATCGGGCTGTCGCTTATTCTCGCATCGGTGCGTTGGATGGCGCTATTACGGACTATACGCGTGTGATCGACCTGGATCCAACCCAGGCATCGGCCTATCGGCAGCGGGCTCTTCTCTACGCTCGCAAGGGCAATTCCGATCGGGCCATCGCTGACTATGACGCCGCACTGGCTCTCCGTCCTGATATGGCTGCCCTCTATTACGATCGCGCCAATGCTTACTTCCGGATGGGGGACCATGATCGCGCCATCGCCGATTATGATCGAGCGCTCGAGTTGAGGCCTGATCACGTCGAGGCGTATCTGAATCGAGGCCAAGCTTACGCCGCGTCTGGAGATCTGCCGGAGGCGCTGCGAGACTACAACAAAGCGATCGCGCTGGATCCTAAGCGTGCGATCTCCTACAATTATCGAGGATTAGCCTACGCAAGCCTTGAGCGCTACTCGGAGGCCCTGGCGGACTACGAGCACGCGATCGGTCTCGACCCCCGGTATGCAATCGCGCAGAACAACCGCGGCCTGCTCTACGTCCGCATTGAGGCTTACCAGGAAGCGGTGGAGGCGTACCAACGGGCGATGGCTATCGAGCCGGACTGGGCGACGCCTTACTACAACGCGGCGTGCGCCGCGGCCTTGATGCAGGATGCCGAGCACGCGTGTACCTGGCTCTCAAGAGCCATCGCCCTCCGGGAGGGATACCGCGCGATGGCGCTCAAGGATCCCGACTTTGCCGCCATCAGAGAGACACCGCAGTTCCAGGCGCTTGTCGAGAGGGTTGAGGCCTGAGCCTACTCCACTGGAATCTCGATACAGTCCTCGTCTGCATACATCACAGGTCCGCTCTCCACTGGAAGCCGCCGCTCGGGCGTGTAGAGACCCACTCGTAGCAGGCACTTACTGCAGCCATCGGCGCCCACATTCAGGAAGAAGCGATCGCGAAGGCGTACCCCTGGGCGCCAGCGGCTTGTCGGATAAGCATCTGCCCCCGCGACGTGGTCGTGTTGTGCCACCCGCGTGTTGCAGTTTGGATCATCGTGGGTCGTCACACCTGCATTATACGCAGGTATTGCCCTACTCAAAGGCGTAAATTGCCATATAATCTTAATCGTAATGGTGAATGGAGGCGCTATGGCGGCTGAGTCGCAGGTGCTGATCCGAGGTGGAACGGTCGTGACCGCGGAGACCATGGTCACGGCGGACGTTCTTATTGAGGGGGAGGTGATTCGGGCTATCGGCCTCGATCTCCCGGTTCCCGAGCATGGTGAGGTTGTCGACGCCGATGGGTTGCTGATCCTTCCGGGCATCATTGACGCCCACACGCATATTCAGCTCGATACAGGGCTCTACAGAACGGCCGACACATGGCTGGAGGGGAGTCGCGCGGCCGCCTTCGGAGGCATCACCACAGTGGTCGACTTCGCGACGCAGTTCGAGGGACAGAGCTTCAAGGAGGCCCTGGACATCCGTTTGTCCGAGACCGCTGCCTCCGTCATCGATTACGCATTGCATATGATGGTCACCGATCTGCCAGCTGGTCGAGAGGAGGAGCTCGGTGTCTTGCCCGAGTTGGGCATTCAAAGCATCAAGCTCTACACGACCTACCGTCCGAACTACTACGCAGATGACGCTACGCTGCTGCGACTGATGGACGTGGCCGCGCGCTACGGGTTGATCACCCTCGTCCACTGTGAGAACGACGCCCTCGTGAAAGCACAGACGGAGGCGTTGGTGAAGTCGGGGCGCATCGGCTGGCGTTATCATGGGGTGTCGCGTCCGCTCTTGGCCGAGCAGGAGGCGACCGGGAGGGTGCTCTTCCTGGCCGAGGCCGCGGGCGCCCCTGTCGTCATCGTGCACGCTTCGACAGGCCTCACCTCCGCGATGGTCGCCGAGGCCCGCGAGCGAGGACAGATCGCGTATTCCGAGACGACGCCGCAATATCTCCTCCTGGATAGCTCACTCTATGAAGGCAACGAGCCGTGGCGCTATATTCTCCAGCCCCCCTTGCGTCCCAGCCCTGAGACAGAGGCCCTCTGGTCTTTAGTAGCTGACGGTCAGGTGGATATGCTGGTGACCGACCATTGCGATTACAAGAAGGCGCAGAAACTGGCTGTGAACAACTTCACGAAGACGCCGGGGGGCTTGCCCGGGACGGAGACGCTCTTTCCGCTGATGGCGACCTATGGCGTGGCTGCCGGTTGGATCGACTGGCCCGATCTCGTGCGGATGATGGCGGTCAACCCGGCTCAGATCTACAATCTGTGGCCACGAAAGGGTGCCCTGCTGCCCGGGTCGGACGCGGACCTTGTTCTTTTTGACCCGGCCTATGAGGGTGTCGTTACCGCTGAGGGTCTGCACATGATCGCGGGATACAGTCCCTACGAGGGGATGCGGATCAAGGGTCGGGTGGTGAGCACCCTGCGGCGTGGGGCTTTTCTGGTGCGTGACGGTGCATTCGTGGCTGAGCCATCGAGTGGCGTTTTCCTCAAGCGAGAGCCCCGATTCTGGGATTGAGCGAGCTATGGAAATTTTGCTGATCGTCATTGGGATTGTCATCGGTGTGCTCATCTCGGCCTGGCTCTCACGGCAACGAGAAGCCGTCGACCGGGAGGACCTCAGGGATGAGATCTCTGAGACCTTCGCGGCGCGAACGGATGCCGAGCGCGCCCGCGTCGTGCAAGCGTATGAAGCACGGATTCGTCAGCTCACAGATCAGCACCGGGTTGAGGTCAGGCAGATTCGTCGCAGCAGTGTAAACCGGAGTCGCGCCGTGTTGAAGGGGAAGATGGCTGAACAGATCGCTCCCCTGCTGCCTGGCTTCACCTATTGGCCAGCGGATGCCAGGTTCCTGGGGGACCCTGTCGATTATGTCGTTTTTGACGGCTACAGTGCGTGCAAGGATAATCATACCGATGGCCGTGATCTTGAGGTCGTGATCCTGGATATTAAGCAGGGCAAATCTGACCTGACGCGTGAACAGCGGCGCATCGCTGATGCCGTCGCTGCAGGCCGCGTTCGGTTTGAGGTGGTCAGGATCCTCGGTGATGGCACCGTCCGTTCCCGCACGTGGCCGGCCCAGCTACAGCTAGACTTTCAGGGCTCGGACGAAGTCTAGAGAGGTCCGGAGCCTTTCGAGTCCGCATGTTTTTGAGATAGTGCGGGGATCCTGCAACAACGTCGAGGAGCAGATCTATGAGGGATATCATTCCAGATATCAAGCGCTGGCAAGAGGCCGGAAAGACAGACATCGTGGTGGCGACTATTCTTGAGACGAAGGGCTCGTCCCTGCGGCCAGCCGGCACGCGTATGGCGATCACGGCTGAGGGCGATGTGGCCGGGTCGGTGAGCAGTGGCTGCGTCGATGGCGACGTCATCGCGGAGATGGAGCAGGTGTTGAGCGGCTCGGTGAACATCCGCCGTCCCGCCTACGGCATCAGCGACGAGCAGGCGTGGGAGGTCGGGCTTTCCTGTGGCGGGTCGATCGATGTGTTGGTCGAGCGTTGGAGCGACCTGTATGATGCGCTTGTGGAAGAGATTGAGGCTAAGCGCCCGGTCGCGTTTGCCTCCAGGACGGAGCGTCCGGTCCATCTTCTGCACAGAGCTGACGGTGAGACGTTAGGCACCCTGGGTAACGCAGATCTCGATGGCGAGGTATTGATGGATATTGCGTCGGCCTGGCCCGGTCCCTATGCCAGAAAACATAGCTATACCCAGGGCGAGATCTTCATCGAGGTGATTCCGCCACCGCCGGTGCTGCTGATCTTTGGCGCCACCGACATCGCGATTTCTTTGTCGAAGATCGCCCAGGTCGCAGGGTTTGATGTGGTCGTCAGTGACGCCCGGCGTGCTTTCCTGCGAGAGGAGCGCTTTCCCGGGGCAGATCTGCGGTTCGGTTGGCCCCAAGACGTCTTCGAACCCGAGGACTTTGGGCCGGGGTGGGCGATCGTTGTGCTCTTCCACGATCCCAAGTTCGACATCCCTGCGCTGACGCTCGCCTTGAAGAGTGAGGCCTTTTACATTGGGTTCCTTGGCAGCCGGAAAACGCAGGGGGATCGTCGTGACGAGCTTCTGGAAGAAGGTTTCAAGGAGAGCGATCTGGCCCGGATCTATGGCCCCGTCGGCTTGGACATCGGCGGGAAGTCGCCGGCTCTGATCGCACTGTCGATCATGTCCGAAATCGTCGCCGTGCGACATCGGCATCCGGGAGGGATGTTGAGCCGCCGTCGCGAGAGTTCCTGAATGGGCTGTGGGGTGCCCTTAGGCAAGCAGGAGAAGCTTTATGAGCGATGACGAGCGTCCATGGGAGCCCGAGCCCATCGATGCGGAGGATTTTCATACCTCCGAGGGCTGGTCCAACATCAATCGGGCACCGCACGATCGCATCTCGGGTGTCGTCTACAAACGCGGGATGACCCTCAAGCGCGTGCAGTATGAGCCAGCCGACCCCGCCCCCGATATGCCGGATCCTTGGCAGGGGGAGGGCCAGACGATCATTCGCTGGTTGTTCAGTGAGGATCCCGGTACTGAGGAAAATCTCCTCAAGAGCCGTTGCTTCCGTTGGCTACAGGATCTGGAATTGGCGCCGGGCGCTACGACCGGGCAAAAGGCACATCCAGGTGTCGATACGATCGTCTATGTGATCGAGGGGGAGGGCCTTTTGTATCATCGTCCGACCGCCGGAAGCCCCCTCGTCACGCGACCGTTGTGCTGCGACGACGCCGTGCTTATCGAGGGAAGCGAGCTTTATAGCCTGGCGAACCCTAGCGAAGCCGAGCCCCTCAGGCTCATCCGATTGGGTCTGGCGCGGACTCCGCAGCCATCGAAATCCGAGGCATGTGATGGCTGACCCCGTCATCGTTGTGGGCGCCGGAGCCGCAGGATTGATCGCAGCGGGCCGCGCCGCCGAGCTTGGCGCCGACGTTCTGCTACTTGAGAAGATGGAGGAAGCTGGAAAGAAGATCCTCATCAGCGGCAAATCGAGATGCAATATCACCAACTCGGCCCCGATGCGGGAATTCCTCTCCTACTATGGACCCAATGGTCGCTTCCTCAGAAATGCATTTCACCGTTTCTTCCGGGACGATCTCCTGCGTCTGCTGCGGCGCTATGGCGTGGAGACTCAGGTCGAGCGAGGCGGGCGCATCTTTCCTACATCGGGGGAGGCCGACGATGTCCGCGATGCCCTCCTGCGCTATGCCTCAGAGCATGGGGCGCACGTACGATATCGAACGGAGGTACGTGAGGTGACCACAGCCGGGGATCGCGTGAGCGGCGTTGTGCTGTGGGACGGGACACGTCTGGGTGCGCAGACCGTCATCCTTGCGACCGGGGGCGCCTCGTGGCCGGCCACCGGATCCACAGGCCAGGGATATGTGATGGCTCAGGATCTGGGTCACACGATTGAGCCTCTGCAGCCCGCGTTGGTACCGCTGACTGTGGTCGAGCGGACGATGGTCAAGCGGCTGCAGGGCATCAGCCTCCGCAACATTAGTTGCACATTATGGGCTAAAGACGCCGCAGGCCGCGACCAGGAGATAGAGATTCCCTATCCCATGCCGGAGACCGGGGAGATGCTGTTCACTCACTTCGGCGTCTCCGGGCCGCTCATTTTGACGGCCTCCACGGCGGTCGTAGACGCGCTGCGTTCAGGCCACGAGGTGAAGCTGCTCATCGATCTGAAACCCGGTATGAGCGAGGACGAGGTGCACAGTCGCTTACAGAGCGAATTTGAGACGCATCCCCATCGCCACCTGAGGAACTTGCTCCGCGGGTGGGTGCCAAGCGCCCTCGCCGACGTGCTCGCGGAGCTGAGCCCCGTAGCCGGCGACCGAGAGATTCACACAGTCCGCTCCGAAGAACGCGCGGAGCTTGTGCAGATGATCAAGGCGTTCCGTTGGACGATCTCAGGCTCGCTGCCTCTGGCGGCAGGTATGGTCACCGCAGGAGGGGTTGCCCTCGAAGAGATCGATCCCGTCACTTTCGCCTCGAAGAAGATCAAAGGCCTGTACATTGTGGGGGAGCTGCTTGACCTTGCCGCCGACACAGGGGGCTTCAATCTCCAAGCAGCCTTCAGCAGCGGCTATCTTGCGGGAGAGGCGGCGGCATAGGTCGGCTGCATAGCAGCCTTCTGAAGCGTGTCGAACCAATGGGTAATGCTATCGAACGACCACGCTTCCTTATGGGTATCTTAAGATTCGGATAGTGTGTTAAAGACATTCTCGGATTCCTCTGGGGCCTTGCTGGGCGGCTTAAAGAGGCGTCACGTCATCCACGCAGGATCGTACGCGACACATCCCGGGAGGTAGACACAAGCTTGGAGGAGCTAAATGATCCTTGAGGTGCTGCAGATCATTGCTGCCATAGGTACCATCGTCACAGGACTCGTCTCGCTGATCTCGCCTCGATCCGTCACCGGTTTCACGGGGCTGAGCGCCGAAGGCGGGCGGGGCATCACGGAGATCCGAGCGATTTTAGGGGGTGTCTTCATCGCGCTGGGTGCAGCCCCACTGATTCTGAACGAGACTGCGGCATACCGGACGCTCGGGATCGTCTATCTTGTCGTGGCAGCCACGCGAGCCATCTCTATGTTCGTCGACAAGTCAGTCGTGCAGTCGAACATCATCAGTCTTGTGGTGGAGATTGTCTTCGGCATTATTCTCGTCCTATAGAACACCGGGTGTCCTGCCAGAACCGGATACCCCTTGGAAGGGTACGCGCATTGTGTGAGCGCAGACTCACCGCGTGAGCGCGGACTCATGATACTCGGAGGACGCCCAATGACCATCGGGATAGTGACGGACAGCACCGGCGACTTGCCGGAAGAGATCGCCGCCCAACATGGCATCGCAATCGTGCCTGTGTACATCAACTTTGGGGGTGAGAGTTATCTGGACGGGATCGAAATATCGCGCGAGGCGTTCTATGCCCGGTTGCCGGATCTGAACCCTGCGCCAACGACGGCGCTCCCAGGACCGAAGATGTTTCACCAGGCCTATGAGAGGCTGGTGGATGAGGGGGCCACGGAGATCCTCTCGGTTCACATTTCCCATCATCTCAGTGGCGTCGTCGGCGCGGCTCAGCTGGCTGCACGTGAGGCGTCGGTCCCGGTGACCGTCTTCGACTCCGGATCGCTCACCCTGGGTCTGGGATTCCTGGCGCAGGCAGCGGCAGAAGCGGCTACTAACGGATGTTCTATGGATGAGATCGTGGCGTTGATGGAAGAGCAGCGCCAGCGCACGCACGTCTTTGCTATGCTGGATACGCTGGAATTCCTGCGGCGCGGCGGGCGGATGAGTGGTGTCATGGCGACCTTAGGTGGCTGGTTACAGATGAAGCCACTGCTTAAGATGAATGATGGCAACGCCACAACTGAAAAGATACGCACAGCCAAAGCTGCCATCCAGCGGCTGATCGCCCTGTTGGAGGAGAAGCTTCCTTTGGAGCGAGTGGCGTTGGTGCACACCCACGCCCTCGAAAGAGCCCAAGACCTGCGCCATAGAGCCCAGCACCTGCTTCCCCAAAAAGACGTACTCTCGGTAGACATCACGCCGGCCTTAGGCGCACACCTCGGACCCGGTGCCGTGGGCTTTGCATGCGTCACCGCGCGGGAATCGGATTGAACACTCACGAGAGGGGCTGAACTATGGATTCTACGAAGATGTACAACCTTGCCAAGATCGTGGCGGTGCTCGGTCTGCTGGCGATGACAGGGGTACTGATCTACGGGTTCACGGTTGGTGACTTCGGCAAAGAAGGCAGCGTGCTGCTATCGATGCCTTGGGGCATTGTGTCGATAG
>CAZPJP010000074.1:8720-17368 GCA_964586915.1 uncultured Anaerolineales bacterium | reverse complement strand
AGCCGGTGTTGCTCCCTTTGGTGTGGGACCTGTCGCGGGGCTGGTTGTTGCGCGCGCTCTCGCCCGAGGCTCGCAGAGCGTAGATTCTCTGTTGCCAAGACGACACACCTGCGCCGGGCCGCCGACCTGCCGACCCACCGCCCGGCGCGGGCGGACATCTGCAATCGGCGATCCCTGCTCACCTCAGGCTCGCCGCAAGTGCCTCGCACCAGCTCGGGACGGTGCCCCACACCTGCCGCCACCATAGTCGGCGCCAGCAACCCCGCTAACCAACGCTCCTCTGGGCGCGCCGCGCTTTCGCCCAAGATCCACGCTTTGACAAGCCGCCCTCGCCGTGCTATACCTCAGGACGAGCCCACGAAAGGAGTACGCATATGACGAAGAAAGCGTTAGTCCCAATCGCTGATGGCTCCGAGGAGATCGAGGCGGTCTGCCTCATCGACACGCTGCGGCGAGCGGACGTCGACGTCACCGTCGCCTCGGTGATGGGCCGGCGAGAGATCATGGCTGCGCGCAGGACGAGAATCGTAGCCGACTCCCTGATCGAGGCATGTACCGACGCGGTTTACGATCTGATTGTACTGCCCGGCGGCATCCCCGGCGCGGAGCACCTGCGGGATTGCGAGCCGCTGATTGCCTTGCTGAAGGCACAGCGGGACGCAGACAGGCTCTACGCCGCCATCTGCGCCTCGCCCGCCGTAGCCTTCCTGCCCCACGGCCTGCTCGCAGGGCGCCGCGCCACCTGCTTTCCCAACTACCGCGAGCAGCTTGAGGAGGCCGACGACGTCGAAGCCTCGGACGACCGTGTCGTCGCCGACGGTAACCTGATCACCAGCCAAGGCCCCGGCACCGCCATCGAGTTCGCGCTCAAGCTCGTGGAGCTGCTCTTCGACGATGCGGAGAAGGCGGCGGCGATTGGAGAGAGGATGATTGTGAGATAGCTGTCAGCTTGTCAGCGGTCAGCTATCAGCAGGAGTAAGAAGTAGGAAGTAAGGAGTAAACGGCGGTTTGGCGATCCGGAGATTCCCGTGCTCAGAGCTAGGGTGTTTACTTCTTACTCCCTTACTCCCTACTCCTCCCCCAAAAGCTGACCGCTGACGAGCTGATAGCTGATAGCTATCCTAAAGGAGCCCTATGACCACACACCTACAGGACCAATTCTTCGGCTGCATCGCTGGGGTCCACATCGGCTCCGCGATGGCGGCGCCGGTGGAGGGATGGTCTTACCAGCGCATCGAGGAGACGTACGGGACGCTGGACACCTTCCTCCCCTATCATCACTACCAACACACCACAGACTGGGTGCGCGAGCCCGGGACGACGGAGGACGGGGTCGAACGCCAGAAGCTGATGATCACCGCGATTATGCGCAAGCAGGACCGCATCACGGCGGAGGACCTGCGGGCGACCTGGGTCACCGATATGAACCCCGAGGGCGCCGGCGTGGTGTCGGAGCCCTTCGAGGGCGAGCTCTACAAGATGGCAAAGACGCCGATGCCGGCCCGGGACATCGGGCGTTATTGCGATTACGCCGGCCTGGTCTCCTTTGCCCGGTCGTGCCATCCCATCGGCCTGATCAACGCCGGCGACGTCGAACACGCGCTGGAGGATATCCTTGAGGTGGGCCAGGTCTACCAGGCCGCCAACAGCCGCGGCCTGCAGTGGGCGGCGGTCACCGGCGTGGCGATCGCGGCGGCGACGGAGCCCGAGGCCACGGTGGACAGCGTCCTCGGCACGGTCTTCGATGTCTGCGGCACCTTCAGCGAGCGCTTCGTCCAGGACGCCGGCGTCGTCCACGAGCTCGAGAGAGGCCTCAAGCTGACCGTGGGGTGCGCCGACTTCCACGAGATGCGCGCCCGCTTCGACGAGATGTACAGCGGTAGGGGCATCCCCTACGCCTTCAGTTACGCCAACGAGGTGGTCACGAAGGCGATCTGCATCTTCCGGATGGTTCAGGGCAACCTGCGAGAGGCGATTATCTCCGGCGTCAATATGGGCCGCGACACCGATTGCATCACGGCGGTCGCCGCCGGGATCTCCGGCGCGCTCACCGGCAGCGCCGGGCTGCCGGAGGCGTGGGTGGAACAGGTCGACCACGCGACAAGCCTCAATCCCTACACCAACTCCCAGCGCACGATCCGCGAGCACGCCGACGGCCTCTACGACGCGTTCAAGGCCCGGCTCGCCCGGATGGCGGCCTACGCCGAGGAGATGAACCGGTAGACGAGAAGCGATGAGGTCGCAGTCACCGTGAGAGAGGGAGGGCCCAAGTGAGCAAACTCGCGATCATCACCGCCTTTCTGGGCGGCGTGAAGAACCGCTATATGACGTATAAGGCGCCGCGGTCCCTGGCGGAGAAGCTGGCGCTGGCTGCCCAGGTCGAGGGGTGCGACGGCGTGGAGCTCTGCTACCCCGCCGACTTCGACGACCTGGCGGCGCTCGGCGATCTGCTGGCGGAGCACGAGCTGGAGATATCGGCGATCAACTTCCGCTCCCGCAGGAGCGGGAAGTGGTGGCGAGGCTCGTTTTCCTCGACCTCGGCGCAGGAGCGCCAGGAGGTCGTCGACGATCTGAAGCGCGCGATGGACCTCGCGGCGGAGATTGGGTGCAACCGGATCACCACGTGCCCGCTGAACGATGGGACCGATTTCCCCTTCGAGGCGGACCACACCGCGCTCTACGACCACGCCGCCGAGGCGCTGTCCGAGGCGTGTGCCCACAATCGGGAGGTGCGCATCTCGCTTGAGTTCAAGCGAAGCGACCCGCGGGCGCGCTGCCTCTTCGGCACGGCAGGCGAGACGGTAGCGTTCTGCCTGCTGACGGGCGCGGACAACCTCGGCGCGACGCTGGATATCGGCCATACGCTCTACGGCGGCGAGAACGCGGCCCAATCGGCGGCCCTGCTGGCCCGGGCGAACCGCCTCTTCTACGTGCACCTCAACGATAATGACGGGCACTGGGACTGGGACATGCTGCCCGGCGTCCACCACACATGGGCCTTCGTCGAGCTCTTCTACGCGTTACCGCGCCTGGGCTACACCGACGACTGGTACGCCTTCGACGTCTTCTCCAAGGAGCACGATACCGTGGCGACCTTTGACGCGGCGATGGCGCTGACCCGGCAGTTGGAGGGGATCGCGGCCAAGATCGACGAGGCCGAGATGGCGGCGCTGATGGAAGCGCGCGATCCAGCGGGGACGATGCGTTACCTCTACGGGCTGCTCGGCGAATGAGCGCCCCCTACCGAGATCGGGAGGCGGGATGAACCTACGATTCGCGGCCAACGCGAGTTTCTTCGGCGCACGGCGCGACCGGTTCAACCAGTACCAACCGGCGCGGACCCTCGATGAGAAGCTGAAGCTGATCGCGGGGATCGAGGGCATCACCGGCGTCGAGCTCAAGTATCCTCGCGATTTCAGCGACGGCGGGGACGCGACGGTGATGACGGTCGGACAAATGGTGGCTGCCCACGGCCTGACCGTGGCGGCGATCAACGTCGACACGAAGGCCATCGAGCACTTCCGCTACGGCGCGCTCTCCTCGCGGCGCCCCGCCGTCCGGCGGATCGCGGCGGAGCGGCTGCGGGCGGGGATGGACGTGGCTGCGGAGCTCGGGGCCGGGATCGTCACCACGTGCCCGCTCTCTGAGGGCTATGATTACGCGTTCCAGATCGACTACACCGAGGCCTGGAACGGCTTCATCGAGACGGTGGCCGCGGTGGTGCAACACCGAGCGGACGTCACGCTTGTATTGGAGTATCAACCCCACGAGCCCCACGCACGCATTCTGCTGGGGAACGTGGGCCTCATGCTGCACGTCTGCGCTGAGGTCGAGAGCATCGTCGGCGACGCAGGGCGCCTCGGCGCGAACCTCGACGTCGGCCACGCCCTCGCCGCGGGGGAGTCACCGGCCCAGTCGGCGGCGCTGCTCGCGCGGAAGGGCTGGCTGCGCTACGTGCACGCGAACGACAACACCGGCGGGGGCGGCGACTGGGACATGATCTCCGGCACCGTGCACTTCTGGGACTGGCTGGAGCTGCTCTACACGCTCGACCGCGTTAGCTACGACGGTTGGATCAGCGGCGACATCGAGCCCAAGCACTTCGGGCCGGTGGCAGCCTATCGCACGAATCTGCAGACGATCCGGCGGATGGCGACGTTCCTGGAACGCGCGGGCGTCGAGCGCATCGCGGAGATGGTGCGCGAGGAAGGCCACACGCCGGCGCTATTCGACTATCTGAGCGAGCTGCTGCTGGGCTCGTAGGGCTGGTTAGGGAGTGACCCCCTGGCACTGGCGGCTGCCTGGCGGTTGCTGGGTTACCCTGCGTCGCAGGACAATGACAGGAGCGTGAGACGAGATCGTGCGCATCCAATACGGCGCCCACTGCTATCTCTTCACCGACCGCTGGTCTGACGACCAGCTCGGGCTGCTCGACACCGCCAGGGCCCTGGGCCTCGACCTCTGGGAGATCGCCGTCGGCGACGATGTCGTCTTCACCCCGGCCCTGACGCGGGCGGCGGCCACGGATCTCGGGCTGACCCTGACCGTGAGCCCGGGCGGCGAATGGCCGCTCAACTGCGATCTCTCGGCCGACGCGCCTGAGGCGCGGGCGCGGGGCCTGACCTGGCACCGGCGCCAGGTCGATCTGGCCGCGGCGGTCGGGGCGGTAGCCTACACCGGCGCCCTCTACGGACACCCCGGCGTCGTCAAGCGCCGCATCCCGCCGCCCGACGAATACCCCCGCACCGCCGAGGGGCTGCACACGCTGGCTGACTACGCCGCAGCTCGCAGCGTCAAGATTGTGCTCGAGCCGATGAGCCACTTCCGGACGCACCTGGTCAACACGCCCGACCAGCTGATGCGCCTCCTCCATCTTGCCGATCACGACAACCTCTATGCGCTGCTGGACACCTATCACCTGGTCACCGAAATCCGCGACTATGCCGCCGCCATCCGCACCACCGGCCCGCGGCTCTGGGGGTTGCACGCCTGCGAGAACGATCGCAGCATCCCCGGCGGCGGGTTGGTGCCTTGGGACGCGCTCTTCCGGACCCTCAAACAGCTCGACTTTGAGGGCACCCTGATGATGGAGACCTATAACTCCTCCATCGGAGATCCGCCGGGGCAGTTTGCACACGAGCATAGTATGTTTCACGACCCCTGCCCCGACGGCGCGGCGTTCGTGAGGGCGGGCCTCGCGTTCCTGCGGGCCGGGATTGAGGCTCAGGAGAGCATATGAAGATTGACGCGCACAACCACCCCGACTGGCACGGGCACAACTTGACGCGGTTCGTGGCGAACATGGACGCCCACGACATCGACGTCACCTGGCTGCTCACCTGGATCGCGCCGGCGGATGAGTGCGATCCTACCTATCACCACGTGATGCCGCCGCTGGCAAACGGACCGATCCCTCTCACGAGGTGTCTCGCCTATATGGACGCGGCGCCGGACCGCTTTGTGCTAGGCTTCGCGCCGGATCCCCGACGCCCCGAGGCGCTCGACCAGCTGCAGGCCGCCATTGACATCTATGGCGTGCGCGTCTACGGCGAGCTCAAACTGCGCGTGCGGTACGACAACCCTGACGTCATCCGACTGTTCCGGTTCTGCGGCGATCGCGGTCTGCCCGTTGTGGTGCACATCGACTACGAGTTTGAGGCGACAGCGCCCTACCCGCGACCGAACTGGTGGTATGGCGGCGGCATCGCGGCCCTGGAGAACGCCCTGCAGGCCTGCCCGGGGACCACGTTCATCGGCCACGCCCCGGGCTTTTGGGCACACATCTCGGGCGACGATCAGCACAGCCAGGCGATGTATCCCTCCGGCCCCGTGACGGCGGGCGGGGAGACGGTGCGACTCCTCCGGAGCTATCCCAATCTCTATGCCGACCTCTCGGCGAATTCGGCCCGGAACGCACTGGCGCGGGATCCGGCCTTCGGCAAGGACTTCGTCGTCGAGTTCCAGGATCGGCTGCTCTATGCCCGCGACGGGTTTGGCGGTGAGCTGGACGAGCTGCTCGAGACGTTCGCGCTGCCCGAGGGCGTGCTGCGTAAGCTTCACGCGGACAACGCGCTGCGCCTGGTCCCCCTGTCTAAACCCGAGTCCAAAGGAGGCTAGACAATGCTACTGGACATCCTGCTCTTGTTCTTGATCGTCGGCATTATTGCTTTCGCTGCCGCCGAGGGGCTCGTGCGGTCGGTGATTATGATCCTGGGATTCTACATTCTCTCGATCCTGCTGGGTATGATCTTGGTCGGCTTTGACCTCGCGGAGGCCCTCGTCCGGACCGTGACGAGCTCCATCGCCGGTGGCCCTGCGGCGCCGTCTTTCTACCAGGGGCTGGTCTTCATCGGCCTGATGATCCCCAGCTTTATCATCCTGGTGATCCTGAGCCATATCGCCTTTCAGGACACAACGGTCGCCGCGCTCGGCTGGCTCGACAACGCCCTGGGCACCCTCATCGGCGTCTTCCTTGCCCTCGCGGTCGGAGCCGTCTTCTGCAACGCGTGGGGCGTCGTCGTGAGCACTCGCTGGCAGCCGGACGACACGTGGCGGGCCCTGCGCCTCGTCTGGGAGACCTCGGTCCTGCGCCCGTATATGATGAGTATTCTCTCGACCTACCGCGGGCTGCTCTTCCCCTTCGCTATGTCCGGCTATCCGGTCTTTTTCATCCCACAGGCGTGACCGCGCAGCGACAAAGAGCGCCACTGAGACACAGAGAGCACGGCAAACATCTGAACAAGAGGACTCTGACCGCAGTCGTTTCGTTCCACGGCAAAGCCCAATCTCAGGGTCTCGCTGCGCGCTGCGTGCCTCCGTGGTGAACGACAGAGTTCCATCAGGGGAGCCATTGTTGGCTCCAAGGGAGAGAAGATGAGTCGAACCAGCGATACCCTGGCATTGCTCGGCGGTCCGAAGGTCGTCACCCTCGATCCAGAGGATACGTTCACCTGGCCCATCGTCACGGCGGAGGACGAGGCCGCGGTGCTCGGCGTGCTGCGACGCGGAGCGATGTCCGGCCTCGACGTCACGATGGCGTTCGAGGCGGAGTTCGCGGTCTGGCAGGGGCGGACCTACGCGCTGGGCTTTAACACCGGCACGGCCTCCCTCCACGCGGCGATGTTCGCCGTCGGCGTCGGGGTTGGGGACGAGATCATCTGCCCCAGCATTACCTATTGGGCGTCTGCGCTGCAAGCGTTCGCGCTGGGCGCCACCATCGTCTTCGCCGACATCGATCCCACGACGCTCTGTATCGACCCGCACGACATCGAGCACCGCATCACAGAGAGGACCAAGGCGCTGATGATCGTCCACTACCTCGGGCATCCTGCCGAGATGGACGCAATCATGGCGATCGCCGACCGCCACAACGTTCCGGTGATCGAGGACGTCTCCCACGCCCACGGGGGCCTCTACAGGGGAAACAAGGTCGGCAACTTCGGCACCGTCGCCGCGATGTCGCTGATGAGCGGAAAAAGCATGCCCATCGGCGAGGGTGGGATGTTGGTCACTGACGACCGCGAGGCCCACGAGCGGGCCATCGCCTTCGGGCACTACCGTCGCTACGACGACCAGATCAGCACGCCGGAGCTGGCGCCCTACCGTGGGCTCCCGATGGGCGCGCAGAAATGCCGGATGAATCAGCTGGGATCGGCGATGGGGCGCGTGCAGCTCAAGGCCTACGACGAGCGCGCCGCCGAGATCCGCCAGGCGATCAACACCTTCTGGGATCTGCTGGAGGGCGTGCCGGGCCTGCGCGCCCACCGCGTCGACCCGGACGGGGCAAGCACGATGGCAGGATGGTACAATGCCGGTGGGCTCTACGAACCGGAGGCGCTAGAGGGGCTCTCGGTGACGCGATTCGCCGAGGCCGTTCGCGCGGAGGGCAGCCACTGCCGGGCGGGCGTCAACAAGCCCCTGCACCTGCACCCGCTTCTCAACACCTGCGACATCTACGGACATGGCAAGCCAACCCGCATCGCCAACGCAGACCGCGACCTGCGCCAGCCGCCGGGCAGCCTGCCCGTCAGCGAGGGGATCGGCGCGCGGACCTACATCATCCCCCAGTTCAAGCGCTACCATCCCGATACCATCGCGCAGCACGCCGCCGCCTATCGGAAGGTAGCGGAGAACTACAGCGCGCTCCTGTCAGACGATCCGGGCAACCCGCCCGACCTCTGCGGGTGGGGCCTAGACTGACGACCTCCTAGAGAGGCGGCAAGCCGGGGTCCGGCGCGCCGCCTTTGAGGTCGACCGACAGAAGCCTAAGCATCCCGGTGCAGGGCACGGGCCACGGCATCTGCCAGCTTGGTGTTGGCGACGGGCTTCATCAAACAAGCCGCCGGCTGAAGCGGCGCCGCCAGTCTCTCGATCTCGGTGTCGGAGTAGCCGGTGAAGAAGATGAAGGGGACTTCCCGCGTCGTCGCAATCGTCTTGGCGGCCTCGATGCCGTCCATAGCGCCTGGCAGATGAACATCCATTAGGATGAGGTCCGGCTGATCATCGCAGGCGCTCTGCACGGCCTCGTCTCCCGTTGCCACCGGGCCGCACACCTCATAGCCAAGGCGCTCCAGCGTCCAGCGCATCACCATCGCGACCATGGCCTCGTCCTCAACGATCAGTATCTTCGCCTTCGCGTTCGACATCAC
>CAZPJP010000074.1:0-8620 GCA_964586915.1 uncultured Anaerolineales bacterium | reverse complement strand
GCTATCCATCTAGAATGTACTCAAAGTCCCGTCAGGTGCAAACGCGGGCCCTGGCTCACCCACGACCTCGATCGTCTCCTCACCCTGTAATTCCGCCAGGATGGCATCGGAGACGTAGGCCTCCGCAAGGTGAAGCGTGTCCCGCACGCGCACGACACGCTTGGCACCCGGCTCTATGACGCCACAGCTCCGTCGCGCCCAAGCGTAGGCAGTGGCATCGTCCTTCGCCACGACCGGGATCTTGCCGCGCTCCAGGAAGGTGCTCGTGACCGTGTTCTCGTTCGTCGCGTTCAGGTCGATCTTGTCGAAGAGGCGGCGGGTGATCACGTCTGCCAAACCCATACCCACCGCGTTGCCGTGGGATGCCGCGGTGAGATCGTGGACCGTGATGGCCTTGATCCGCGGACGCGCCGGCTCCGGCTCGCCGCGAATGTAGTTGCGGCCGATGATGTTGGGGTCGAGCCCGGCCCCGCTGATGTCCTTGCCCATGCGATCGATCAACAGGACGTCGATGTCGTCGACCGGCAGGCGCGGCATATTCGCCCGCGAGATGTCGAGCAACGCCGGCTCCTCATCCATGATGGCCTCGGCGCCCAGCGCCTTCACCAGCATCGTCTCGTCGTAGGCGTTCTCCACCAGCGCCAACCCGAACTTGATCTTGCCCGTCGCCAGGATCTGCTGGGACGTCCATGGGATGAGATGCCGCAGCCCGTAGACCCCGAAGCTATGAATCTCGAGGGCTTGCCGGTGCTTCCCCAGGCCGATCACCGACAGCTTAACCAGACCGCTCTCATGGGGTCCGTGGAAGTCCGTATGCAGCTTTACGCGGTTGGTCAGGATCACGCCGTCGGACTCGTAGGCAAAGCGGTCCATGAAAACGCGGTTTCGCGGATTCGACGGCGTCAACTCAACCGTCTCCAGCGAGCTACGGATAGGGCAGCCCATCGTCTCGGCCGTGATCCCGTAGCTGGCGAGGACCTCCGCCTGCCCGGCAGCGGTCCCCCCGCCGTGGCTGCCCATCGCCGGGATGATGAACGGCGAGGCGCCCTGCGCCTTCACGAAATCCACGGTCGTCCTGACAATCGTGGCGATATTCGCGATGCCACGGCTGCCCACGGCCAGCGCAATGTCCTCCCCCGGCTGAATCCGTGACGCCACCCGCTGCAGCTCATCACGAACCGCGCCTCGCACATCCTCCAGCCGCGGACGCGGGAAGTGTTGTCGTATTCTCGTAAGCCTAAGCCCCATCTCTCCTCCTATCACGTCGAAAGTGCAACGCACCTCCGTCGAGCCCGCAAATCCCAACCGCCTCCATCCGCAAAGTCACCCGCTCGACAAGTCACCCCGTAGGTGCGTTGCACTTAGGTTCGGCTACCCCGCAAACTGCGGCAGCCACTCCGCCTCAGCCTCGAACATCTCGTCCACCATCTTAGAGATCTCGTCCAGCGTCAGCACGGCGCTCGTGTACTTGTCCAGAGCAACCGCCGCGCGGACCAGATCCCTATCACCGGTCTGCGCCGCCCTAACAGCGCAATCCTGAACCGCAACGCTCCCGGCATTCACCCCGGCACACGCAGGCGGCAGATCGCCGACGAACGTCGGCTGAATCCCTTGCGCATCAACGAGGCAGGGCACCTCGACGGAGCACCCCTCCATTAGGTTAGTGATGATCCCGGTGTTGGGCACGTTGCCGTAGACCACGCGCGGCGTGTTGGTCGTCATCGACTCGATAATGTAGGCGCCATACTCGTGGCTCGGCTCCAGCGGCGCCTCCGCCAGCTCCGCCGCGCGGCGCTCCAGTCCCTCAAAGTCGTGGTTCTTGCAGATCTCGTAGTAGTCCCACCGCTCCGGAAGCCAAGTCTCGACCTCCTCGGGTGTGCGCCGGAAGTAGGGCAGATACTCCGAGGCGTGATGGCTCGACTCCGTCTGGAAGTAGCCCGTCAGGTTCATAATGGCGGTACGCACCTGCTCGCCGCCGCCCCCATAGAGCTCGTCGCTAGCGTTGCCCTCAGCCAGCGCCTGACGCGTCCGCTCGGCATAGGCGTTCATCGTCTCGCGGAGTTCGTCAAGCACATCCTCCCCGTTGTGCTTGAACTCGATGAACCACGCCTGATGGTTGATCCCGGCGCACTTGAACGACCAGGTGCCAGGCTCGAAGCCCATCCGATTGGCCAGCATCTGCGAGGTCCCCTGGACCGAATGACAGAGGCCCACCGTCTTGATCCCCGCGTCGGACGAGTACCAGCAGTTGATGGACATCGGGTTGGCATACTGGATCATCAACGCGTCAGGACAGACCTCCTTCATATCGGCGATAATGGGGTCCAGGGCCGCAACCGTGCGCAAACCGCGGAAGACGCCGCCGGGCCCGAGGGTGTCGCCGACGGTCTGGTCCAGTCCATACTTGCGGGGGATCTCGACGTCGTGCTCGTAGGCCTCGAGGCCGCCCACCTGGAACGTGACGACGACGAAGTCCGCCCCTTCGAGGGACGTGCGGCGATCCGTCGTGGCTTCCACTGTCGCGGGCAGATCGTGGGCCTCGATCAGATGTTGCGCGTGACGGTACGTGCGCTCCAGATTGTCCGGAGCGATATCCATCAGCGTGAAGTGGGCATCGCGAAGCGCCGGGAACGAGAGCACGTCCCGGATCAGGGTCAGTGGAAAAACGTAACCTCCAGCACCAATAATCGTGATCTTAGGCATAGGTCATCTCCTTAGTGTGCTAAGCTTATCCGTTACAGCTTTGTGGCGACTGCCAAAAGCCGATCGCAATCTCAAGGGCCACCGCGCGCGGCACCATAGAGCGCGTACAGGGCGATGGCGGCAGCCGCGCCGACCACCGAGCTGATGAAATTCACCCAGTCGTTGTTGAGCCAGCGCCACCCCCGGATCAACTCGTTCGGCGAGCCATCGGGATCGACCTCCCGCTCCGTCTCCTTACGCCGTCCGTGGGTGTAGTAAATCGCCTGAACCGTGGCACCCAACAGGCTGTCGGTGAGCGATCCAGCCAATCCTGCCAGTGCGGCGATAGCGACCAACACAGCACCTTCTACCGAACCGGACCCCGTTATGAGGCCGTCAAGCCAGCTATAGCCGAGCCCCGATAGCCCCATCGCGGCGCCACAGGCAACGGTGGCGCCCACCCCAAGGAGCGAGACCCCACCAAAGGTACCCCGCTCGAACATGCGGCCCCTGGTAATCAGCCTCGGTGGTCGTCGCGCTAGGACGCCCAGCTCCGTCGCCCACGTGTCAGCGTTGACCGCGGCCATCGCTCCGGTGAAGGCGATGAACCACGCCTGGCCACCGGCTGCGGCGGAGGCGACCGCCAACAGCACGCCCGCGCCACCGTTGGCCAGGACCTGTCCGACGTCTCGGCGCCCTCCCTTGGCGAACTTCTCCGCCAGTCCCTCTTTGTAGCGCGCCCTATACCGCGACAGGAGGGTCGAGAGCACGAAGAAGGTGATCAGCTGCAGACCCCATACCCATCCGCCAAGCCCGAAGATCAGCGAACCGGCGATCACAGCGCCCATCACACCGCTTCCGGCGAGCGCCTCACGGCGGTAAGCCACGCCGGCGATAGCTCCGCTCAGAACCAGGCCCCACGCGAACCGTCCGAGAAGTGCTGCAGAAAGATGCGTCATCGCGAGCTAGAGCGTGAAGAGCGCCAAGGCGGCCCCGGTCAGGAGAGGCACGGTGAGGTTGTCCGTGCCCGCCGGCGAGACGGCCTCAGCCACCGTCGCCACGACGGTGGCGACCGCTGCCATCACCAGGGCCGCAGCGACGTCCAGCCGGGCGCTGGTGGGGCTCAGCGCAGAGCCAGGCAAAAGGAGCAGCGTGACCAGCACCGACGTGAAGGCGAACGCAGCCATCGCAGCGGTGCCTTCCCAGGAGCGGCGGGCGTTCAGGACCGTATACGTCCGTCTGCCCCAACGTTGCCCCACAATGCTCGCCACCCCATCGCCCCACGTCATCGCCATCACGGCAGCCGCCGCGACGACCACCCGATCGACAGGCCCGTCCGGTCGCCAAAGCAGGGCAAAAAGCGCCGTGATCGAGATGGCGAAATAGACGGTGCCAGGAGAGGAATCGGCGGCGTCCATCGCCTCGAAGAGCTGGTACCGGTAGAAGAGGTAGTTGAGCACGATGAAGGTCGCGAACGGTATGAGCCCAACGACCCAGTTCGTGAAGAAGATCAGAATGCCCCAGATCCACATACCGGCGCCAATGTGGACCAGTTTCCGGGTCAGGTACTGAGGCCACCGGAGGCGCCGACCCACCCCCTCGACCACCAGAAGCAGGCCGAATGCATACAAATACGATACAATGAGACCGACGATGTCGCGTTGCGTCAAAGCTGGCTCCTTTTCGCAGATGCGAGCTATTGTACCATGGGGATTCAGAATTGTGCAGGTTGGGAAGATGTAGTCAACGGAACGCGCCAGGGCATCACGCATCGCCGCTGGCCTAGGGTGCAATAGCGTTGGGGCGCACGGGCCCAGATTGTCGTATCCTTTTGAGGGCCGCAACGTCTACATGGATAGGAGCGGATAGTGAACGACGGACTGCAGCTACTGCAGCGAGCACGGCGCTGGGACGAGGCCGCGCTGACCGAGATCTACGACACCTACGCACCCAAGATATTCCGCTATGTATACCGCAGGACCGGAGACGACGACGTAGCACACGATCTCACAGCGGATACGTTTCACCGCTTCCTCGACGCACTGAAGCGGGAGGCGGGACCTACGGAGCACCTGTCAGGATGGCTCTATCGGGTCGCGCACAACCTGGTCGTCGATTTTTACCGGCGTGAGCCTGACGACCCACCGGCGCTGCTGGAGGACGTCGATCCCGCGGTGCCCGCGACGCAGGGCGAGCATCTCGCTCGCGAACAGCGTGCGGCCCGCGCCCGAGCGGCGCTGACGATGCTGACACCGTTGCAGCAGCAGGTGGTGACCCTGCGGTTCTTGGAGGAGATGAGCTTGCGAGAGGTCGCACAGGTCCTCGACCGCACGGTGGGCAGTGTCAAGGCCCTGCAGCATCGCGCCATCGATAATCTGCAACGTATTCTGGAGGCAGATTCTGGAGGAGGAGAATGAAGCGTAAGCATCGATGGGAGGATTCAGAGCTCCCCGAGTTGGTCAGAGAAGCTCTGGCGGCGCTCCAGCCCGTACCGGAGGTGGATCCGGCTCGCTGGGAGGAGAACCGCCGCGCTTTCCTGGCTGAGGTTCACACGCACACGGCCGACCCATCCGCAGTCTCAGAGGGCGCGGTGCGCCTGCCGGCCTGGCGGAGAGCCCTCCAGTCGCTGTTCGCCCTCGACCGACAACAGTCCCACCCCACAGCTCTTGCGTTGCGACTTGCACTCATTCTGGTGCTCCTTCTCGGAGGCACCACGGGGACCGTGCTGGCTGCTCGCGACAGCCTTCCGGGCTCCCTCCTTTATCCCATCAAGGTTCAGCTTGAGTCGTGGCGGATCCAGCGGGCCCGCGTGCCGGAGGAGGTAACGCGACAGGCCCTGGCCCAATCGCAAACGCGCGTCGAGGAAGCCACGCGCTTGGCGACTCGGAGCCGGGACGTACCTGAGGACGTCGCCGAGCGGTATCGCGCGCAGATCGAGCTCGCGCTGCACACGACCGGCGACCTGGACGAACCCGGGCGTCAGCAGGCGCGGTCGGAGATCTCCAAGACCCTCCAGCAACAGCTTGAGACGATGGCGCAGGTTGCTGCGCGCGTGCGCGGTGAGGACGACGGTGACGATGACCACGAAGCCGTCAACGCGATGATTCAAACTATGGAGTGGACCCAGGCCGAGCTGGGTTCGGTGCATCGCAATCAGGACGCGGGCGAGCGCGAGCAGCCCGGGCCCTCAAGAGAGGCTGTGGGCAAGCCTGAGGAACCCAAAGGCGGCGAAGGCACCGACCTCGGTGACGATGATGGGGATGGGGGCGTCCAGAAGCCGCCCAGCAGCGACGAGCCGGCAGATCGCCCCGGCGCTCAGCCACCGGACCAGGGCGATAGGGATAACGGAGCGGGGCCAGACGAGCCCAGTGACCACGGCCCCAGTGAGCGCGAACCCGACGGGGAAGGAGATGGCCCTCCTGGCGGGGTCGGCGATGGCCCTCCTGATGGGGTCGGTAACAGCCCTCCTGACGGTGTAGGTGACGGTCGCCAGGATGACGGTCGCGGAGACGACCCTCCGGGCAACGAGGCGCCGCCAGGCGATCCTAACAACGACTCCGACAGAGCGAACAACCCTCCCGACGACGTGAGGAACCGCCGCGATAGATAGAGGCCACACGCGAGCGGAAATGCGAACCTAAGAGCACGATCTGAGCACCCGAACCCCCGGCGGATGTCGCCGGGGGTTTGGCTGTTTGACGACATCCGCCGCGTGGCGTGGACTTGAGTCGTCCCTACAAAAGCGTACAGCAGCGTCGCGAGAGCCCCACTCGCACCCGGACCAGGCTGCAGTACAATCAGGCGCACGCTACAACGACGGAGCCGACTTCAGTCAGCGGAGAGGATGAGAAGGGACGATGGCAGAGATGGATCCCCAGAAGGCCGCCAAAATGCTCCAGTCGCAGCTTGAGCCATGGCATCAGGCGATCGCCGATCCGCCATCGGCCCAGGAGCGCGTCCTTCACCAGGTGCTCGAGGATTACGCCAAGACGCGGGATGGCGCCGAGCACGGCGCCGGTCGGATCGACACGCTGGCGGATTATCGGCGCGCTTTTCCGATCCGCTCGTACGAGGATTACAAGCCCATCATCGACGACGTGATGCGTGGCGACAGCGAGGCGCTGCTCTGGGAGCCGCCCATCGGCTGGGCCATCACCCGAGGCACCACCAAGGGCGAGTCGAAGTTTATCCCGATGACGCCCACGGATCTGCGGATGCGGGTCAGTGCCGGGCGCGCCGTGATGCAGTACGTGGCCGAGACCCGACGCTTTGACGTCTTCCGGGGCGTCAACCTCAACCTCAACTTCCCGTCGGTCGTCGGCACCGTCAAGGCGGGGGACCGGGAGCTCGAGTACGGCTACAGCTCGGGCATCTACACGAAGCACGTCTCCACCCGCACGCCGGTCCGCTCCGTGCCCGCGCAGGAGGAGATCGACGCCCTGGGCGGGGGCAAGACGCTGCAGGATTGGCACCGGCGCTTCGAGCTGGCCTACGAGCGGTGCAGGGAGCAGGACGTCACCCTGGTCGGCGGCGTCTGCTCGACAGCGTTGGCCTTCGGTCGCTACCTACGCAAGGAGCGCCGCCTCTATCCCAAGGAGTTATGGCAGGTGCAGGTGATGACGCTGGGCAGTCAGCCGGGCATCAACACCAACTACCGGCCCTCGCTCCAGGCCCTCTTCGGCCCCGCCGCGATCCGTGAGATCTACGGCGCCACCGAGGGGATGTTCGGCCAGCAGCGCGACGAGAAGCGCGCCTGGGTGCCGAATTACGATCTCTTTGTCTTCGAGGTCAAGACTTCAAGCAGCGTGAAGATGCTGCACGAGATGCGGCCCGGCGAGATGGGCAGCCTGGTCGTCTCCACGCCCGTGCTGCCCCGCTACGAGATCGGCGACCGGATCCTGGCCCTCCAGCCCCCCTACTTCCGCTGCATCGGGCGCGATCGCTGGTGGGTCCCCCTGCGGTACTGGTGGCAGGAGCTCGTGTCCCTGAACCTGGGGCAGCTCTAGACCTCACCGACAGGGCCGGCCCCCGCCTCCAGAACGCTTGCGCCTGCCCTCCTGGTAAAAACAGGGCGGCACCCCGCCTCCACAACGCTTGCGCCCGCCCTCCTGGTAGAGACGCGGTGGCACCGCGTCTCCCGCGTGAGGCTATCTCAACGTCGCCTGACCAATCCCCCGAGCAAGAGCGAGAAGCCGATGGCGATCAGGATGAGGGGCCAGATCAGCTCCCACTGACCCAGAGCGAGCCCAAAGAGGACAATCGCCCAGATCAGGCTGCCCAGGATAGGACGGCGGTACTCGGGCATCAGGAGCCGCACTAACACCCCAATCAGGACCAAGATCCCCGCGCCTAGGAAAAAGATCTGCCAGGCTCCGACCCACCCCTCGATCTCGAAGGGCATATCGAAGGCCGTATCGCCCAGGCGGATGCGAAGCGTCTCCAGCCATCCCAAGTTGTTGGCGAGGAGCACGAGTCCGGCCCAGATCAGGGTCGCGGCCCAGACCATCGCGCCAATGGGATCCTGACGCTGCTTCTCCTCGTAGGATTTCTCCTCCTTCTCCTCTTTCTCGTCGTGCTTCTGCAGCTCCTTCTCCGCCACCTCCCGCTGCTTTTCGTCATAGGGACGCTGCTCGCGGTCCTGTCGCTCTTCGTTCACCGTCGTCCTCCTCCCGCGTAAGTTGATCTCTACATCAAAAGTATAGGCACGACACGCGCGACACGCAAGCGTTTTTTCCCTGCCACAGTCTCTTTCGACGGAATAATGCTAGCAATCGGATCTCGTCCCGTGATATGATCGTGGATGGATCGGAGTGAGATGGATGAAGGAACGCAGACCTACGACACACTCCGATCGAAGTCGAAAGCGATCGTATTCGCCAGTCCTGTGGAGCTGACCCTCGGCGACTACGTCACCGGCCGCGACCCTGTGCTTCAGGCC
>CAZPJP010000073.1:0-17654 GCA_964586915.1 uncultured Anaerolineales bacterium | reverse complement strand
ATACGTTGGTCTGAGTCGGATGTTGCGCGATTTCTGCAACCGGTTTTGTGAAGTCGTAGAGCCGGCTGTCGTCGACGTGATGGGGATAGAGCTTGGTGTCGTAATTCAGCATTACGATCGCATCGTCAATGCGGATCCGCGGCGGCAGGCTGAGCGCCCCGCCACACGACCAGCACGCGCCAAGCGCGCCGCCCGACGCTCGCAGCGCCTCGACGTCGTAGAAGCTCTCCAGCCCGCAATGGGGGCAGTAGTAGATGCTGTCACGCAGGCGCACCATCGCAGCGCGCCATTCACTCTCCCGAACGCGCCCGTTGACCGGATCGTGGAGGCCCTCGGTGAACGCCTGCGTGAAGTGGTCGCGCAGGAAAGTCGGATAGAGGGGCCAGAAGTCCAGTGCGTTGTCCTGGTAGCCGCGCACGGGGCGGTTCGAGTCATCGTCGGGATCGAAGATAAAGAGGGGATCGGTGCCATAGAGCTGGTTCATCGCAGGCAGATCGAGGCACTTGATCTGGAGCTCTCGTCGGCCCTCCAGCGGATGATGCACCATTAGCATGTAGAACAGCAGGACGGCGAGGGAGTAGAGATCCGTGTTGCTGCTGGGAAGGGCCTCACCGCGCACGATCTCGGGAGCCATGAAGCGCGGGGTGCCCAGGACCCCAGCCTCGCCTTGTCCATCGACAGTGACATTGTCGTTGTCGCAGATCAGCACCTCACCGGAATCGGGATCAAAAAAGACGTTGCCGAAGGAGATGTCGCGATAGCAGAGCCCCATCGCGTGCAGGTCGAGAAAGCTGTTCGCCAACTGCATGCCCGCCGTGGCCAACGCGCGGAAGGTCGGTTCGGCCCGCCGCTTCATAAGGTCTACGATGCTCTTATAGTGCGGCGCGCGCAACGCCATGACGTAGCCGAAGCCCGGCACGTCCGGCGAGGCCGTCACCTCCATAGGCCAGAGGAATCGGCCCGTTGGCGGCCCCTTCTTGACCAGCATGTCCAGCGCCTGACGCTGCTCCGGCGTCGCCTGGGCAGGATAATACCACTTAAGCGCGATCTGCTTGCCATCCAGGACAGCTCGGTACACCTCGCCCTGCCCCCCACCCCCAATGAAACTCTCCACAGTACACGTCAGGTTGGACGTCACGGTCTGCACCTGTTGACCATCCTGCAATATGCGCATGCGATCCTCCTGATATTCCATTCCTGTAAAGCTCGGCGCTACAAGGGTTAGCTCTTCACCTTCACCGGTACGGGTCCGGGAGGCCTACCACACAACCTCAACGCCATAGTCGCCAAGCGCTGACACCCCCGCCGCCGAGATGCCCTCGCACATGGTCAAGTCAACGGCCTGCACGTCGGTCACACGACCAATGAGGTCGAGTCCTACGTCCGTCACCGATGTGCTTCCCAGATAGAGGCGCTGAAGTTTGGGCAGCTCGCCGAGGTGCACGAGACCGGCGTCTTTCACGTCCGTCCCCTCCAGATCGAGCACTTCCAGGCTCGATGCCGCCGTCAGCGCGCGCAAGCCCGTATCCGTCACCCGCGTGTTCGAAAGATCCAGATAGCGCAGCTCCGGCAGATCGGCCAAAAAGAGCAAGCTAGCATCGGAGACACGCGTGCCCGACAGCGATAGCTCACGCAATCGCCTCAGCGCGCGGAGCCGCGCCACACCGGCATCGCCAATGCCCGTCCAGGAGAGGTCCACGCGTGACAGAAGGGCGAGATCGCGCAGATATAGCAGTGCCGCGTCGGACAAGGCAACGCCGGCGAGCGAAAGATCGGTGAGCTCGCGTAGACCACGTAACGCCGACAGCGCTTCATCACCAAGCATGCCGCAGGAGCTCAGGTCGAGATGGGTGAGGTGCCGGGCAAGCCGGACTCCGGAGAGTCCCCCCGATGTCAGCATAACGCATCCGGACATGTTAAGCACGGCGAGCGCGGGCAGCCCGGCAATGCTCTCCAGCCCGCTCCCGGTCACCCGCGTTCCGGATAGATCCAGCCGCTGAAGCGTGGACACGGAGCCGAGCGTCTCGAGGCCTCGGTCGCTGATCTGCGTACCGGATAGGCTGAGATCTTGGAGACGGTTGAGACCCAACAAACGCCGCAACCCCACGTCGCTGATCTCACAGAGCCCCAGGTCGAGCCGCTCCAACTGGACCATCTCGGACAACGCCAAGACTCCCGCATCGGTAATCTCCCGGCAGCCCCACAGGTCCAGCTCGATCAACTGCGGGAGGTCGGCCACGGCCTCAAGCGCACCGTCCCCTACCCCCGTCCACGCCAAGTTCAGGCTCAGAAGGCCGGGTGTGCCACGAAGCGCCTCAACACCCTTGCCGGTGATGGGACTGTAGCTGAGATCCAGGCGCTCGACGCCCCCGAAAGCCTCAATGTCCTCCGCGAGCGCCATAAGGTCAGCATCGCCGACCCGTCCGCTTAGCTGTACCTCAACATCCTCCGGTGTCAGCACCTCGCCCGGCGTCGTCCCCAGCGTCCGCCAGGCATCTTCACCGTCGAGCCAGTCGCGCACCAGCACAGCAACCGGCACCTCTGAGGCAAAAGATCGCTCGCCGCGCTCTGCCATCGTCTCGGACGCGGCTGCGGCGCACGCCCGCACCGCCCAGTCTGCGGCCTCAGCAGGAAGGTAGTGACTCTCTTGGAGCCGGCGCGTGAGGCGTGCGAATAACAGACCTTGAGGTAAGTCGCCGGACGATGCGTTGAGATCCTTCACGACGTTTTCGCGGAGCGCGATCTCAATGAGGTTGATCTCGCGCCTGTGGTTGCCGCAGAGATCCATCAGCAGCGCTCGACAGCGACGCGGATCTCGCAGCACCTCGTCGCCATAGTCATCCACGATGCGCCGAAGGGTCCCACTCACTACGTCGCGAGGTCGCTCGTCCACCGTCACACTCCCCGGAAGGCGTCAGGTTGAGGCCGACGTGACGTCACACGCTGTCATCCGGCGTGTCGTCCGCACCGGCATCGACAGCGTCGTCGGCGCCCTCACGAGGCCTCTCAACGAGATCCAGCAGTCGCCCCTGCTTCGCCGGTTCGCAAGGCCCCTCATGCTTGATCTGGGCCACGATCAACGATCGCTCGATCCGCGATGCGGAGGCTTGCGACGGGGTCCGCTTAGCTCGGGTCTCGGACACAGGAGTGGAGGCACCGCTTTTCTCCTCAGAGTCCGGGACCTCCTCGGATGTTGGCGCCTCGCTCTCAGAGCGCGCCGAATTGTTGAGCGTGCTGGTGTTCACAATATCCTCACGATAGAGGATGCCCAACGTGATGTCATCCCCGCTCCCTGCCTCGGAGGCCTCCCGCAACCATCCCTCTAGATTCTCGGTCACGGTCGCGACGCCCTCCTCTCGGAGGATGTCCAGTATGTCGGAGCCCACCTGCAGAAAGGCCGCGTCGTCGACGAACGAGTTAGCATACCCATCCGTCGACACCATCACGAGGGCGGGCATCGTCCCATACCCGGCCTGAAAGCCCACGCGGACTTCACGCCATGCCTGGTCCATGCAAAGTGAGGTCGTCTCATTCGCGATCAGGCGAGCGTCCTTAGGGAGAGGACGCACCACCTCACCCTTATCGCCGACCGCCAGCACGTCGCCGTCGCCAAGCTGTAGATAGAGCACGAAATCTGAGGCAATCAACGCACCCAACACCGTCGCTCCATACGCGAGGCGCGGCTGGCTGAGCACGTCATCTCGCTCGGGAGCGCTGCGCGCCTCGAGAACGGCATCAAGCTCCTCATCCGTGAACGGATTCTCGGCCATATGGGTATCAATGGCCTGTTGCCACCGCCGGACCAACTCCTGGGGCAAGCGCTCCTCGGCTGCGCGCTTGATCGCTGACAACTGAGTCTGGTTGGGGAGGGCAACATCCACAAGCTCCTGCATCAGCTCGACAGCCAGCGTTACAGCCGCCGCCGAGCCAATGTGGCTCCGGAAGCTCTTCGCGCTGCCATGGCCATCCGAGACGGCCAGGACCAAGGGCGGGCCAGAGCCAGACTCGGGCACCCAACGGATTGCATCTTGGTTGCACAGCCCAGATCGGATGTGGGACGCGCCCCGAACCGATCGGCCGATGGCATACCAACGCAACGGCTGTGCACGCAACTGAGGCGTCATCGCTCGGATCGGTGTCGTCGCTACCAGACGTCGTCAGCCGACGCCGGCCCGTCGTCATCTGACGGCGTCACAGTGGGCACGGCGGGCACCGGGACATTGGTCGTCGGGGCGGACGCCGCCGACTGGCTCGCCGGTGACGACGCCGACTTCAGCACTGCCGTCGAGACCCATTTGATGTAGTTGACCAAAGCCTCCGGGTTGTTCGCCTGAAGTGGCTTGATCTCCACGTGGCCGATGAACTTCTGGAGCACATCATAGTCGGCGTCGCTGCCAATGGCAATGGCGATGCGCACGGCCTTCTTGCCCCAAGGTTGCTCCATCAGCTCCTGGAGCCCCTTCTCAAAGCTGTCGGTCGGCTGGCCATCCGAGATCAGGACGAGCACAGGCGGCAGGGCTCGATCGGTCATAGGCGGAATCTTGAGCTGCTCGGCGACCATCGAGAGGGCCTTGCCCATATCGGTGACGCCGTCCGCCTTGAGATCATCCCACTTGAAGTCCTCCACAGGCGTCGGCTGGGAGATATGCCACTGAGCGCCGTTCGAGAACTTGATCGCTCGGACAAGAACCTGCGCATTGGGATTCTCTGAGGCCACTTTCTGCATATGCGGAATGGCCTCCCGAATCGCCACATTCAACGCTTGAATCTTGCCATCTGTCTTCATCGAGCCCGAGCAATCGGCAATCCAGATGAAATGCAAGGGCCGCGTCGCCAATTCACCACCAGGTCGTTTGCTCATCCAACATCCTCCTTGATAGTCTCCACCGCAGCCGTCGACGCCCATCTGGCCCCTCGGCTATCTCTCGGTTGCTTGCGTAGTATAGACAGCCTTGAGTTGCAAGTCAAAACACGACAACCCGGCACATTGGCAGTGAGACTAATGAACGTGACGGGTGAAGCGTAACCAGCTCAGGGCCTTACCTAACCTGATACTACGTGCTCGCACGGGTCAAAGTTGCAGAGGCTACAGCGCCGTTCGCCGCAGGGCCAGCGCCAGCGCGGCAACCCAAGGCAAGACCTTGAACTCACCGGCGTCCAACGCTTGAGCCACCTCGGCTCGCGTCAGGAAGAGCAGCTCCTGATCCTCCAGATCGTCAGCATGGGGCTGGGCAACCCGCACGATGTCCCGTGCCAGGAACAGATGTGCCGCTCCGGCGCCTCGATTGCCATCGACGGGAAAATCGCCCAAAAGCTCCCAATGCCGGGCTTCGTAGCCCGTCTCCTCAAGCAACTCACGCTTGGCACCGGTCAGGGGCGGCTCATCGTCATCGATATACCCGCCGACGGGCGCCAGCGACACCCCCTGGACGCTGTATTTGGTCTGCCGAAAGCAGACAAAGCGATCGTCTTCCGTGATCGCGACGATGATCACGAAGTCCGGCGTCACGACCCACGGCCAATCCTCAATCACGCGGCCATCCGGTAACCGCACACGGTGGAGCTCGACCTTGAGGTATGGGCCGGTATCGAGCACCACCCGTCGCGCCACTGTCTCCCAATCGCACACAGTCTCTGCCTCCTGGCCCTCGATCTCTGCGTCATCCCCGCGCCCTACCCCGCCCCGCCCACTATACTCGCAGCTGCTGCTCCGTCAATTGCTGGGCGCCCGATGCTTGTGCTCCGAGACCTTTAATGTATCATGTTGGAGGCTTCAAGAAATAAGGAAAACTCTGGCACCAGCTACAAATCGAAAGTGGAGGTTACCTATGTCCTATATTGAAGACATCATTGCCCGAGAGGTCCTGGACTCCCGCGGCAACCCAACCATCGAGGTTGAGGTCATGGTTGTGGACGGCAGCGTGGGCCGGGCCGCCGTGCCCTCCGGCGCATCCACCGGCGTGCACGAGGCTCTAGAGCTGCGCGACGGTGATGAAGGCCGTTACAATGGGAAGGGTGTTCTCATGGCAGTCGACAATGTCAATGAGACCATCGCGGAGGAACTGGTCGGGTGGGATGTCACCGACCAAAAGGGTATCGATGAGCTGATGCTCGCCCTGGACGGCACGCCCAACAAGGCTCAGCTCGGCGCCAACGCCATCCTCGGCGTCTCTCTAGCCTCGGCCAAGGCTGCCGCGGCATACGTCGGCCTGCCGTTATACCGCTATATTGGCGGAACGTTCGCCCACCTGTTACCGGTGCCGATGATGAACATCCTGAACGGTGGCAAGCACGCAGTCGACGGCCCAGATCTACAGGAGTTCATGGTCATGCCCGTCGGCGCGCCCACCTTTGCCGAGGCGCTCCGGTGGGGCGCGGAGACCTACCACGCCCTCAAGGCCGTGCTCAAGGCGAAGGGCTACGGCGTCGGTGTCGGCGACGAGGGCGGTTTCGCACCCAGTCTCGAGACCAACGAGATGGCCATCGAGGTCATCCTGGAAGCTATCCAGAAAGCTGGCTACGAGCCGGGTGAGGATATCTGGATCGCGATGGATCCGGCAGCATCAGAGATCTACAAAGACGGCAAGTACCATCTCGAACGCGAGGGTCGCGTCCTCAGCAGCGAGGAGTTCGTCGAGTTCTATGCGGATTGGGTTGAGAAATACCCGATCATCAGCATCGAGGACGGCTTCGCAGAGGACGACTGGGATGGGTTCAAGCTGCAGGTCGAGCGGATGGGCGACAGTCTCCAAATCGTTGGCGACGATCTGCTCGTCACCAACACCGAGCGCATTGCCCGTGCCATCGACGAGAAAGCCGCCAACTCGGTGCTGATCAAGTTGAACCAGATCGGCACGCTCACGGAGACCACCGCGGCGGTCCGTATGGCTCACAAGCATGGCTGGACCGCCGTCACGTCGCACCGCTCCGGCGAGACCGAGGACGCCACTATCGCCGACCTCGCCGTCGCGCTCAACACCGGCCAGATCAAGACCGGAGCTCCCGCTCGCTCGGATCGCGTGGCCAAGTACAATCAGCTGTTGCGCATCGAGGAGGATCTCGGTCCGCAGGCTGTCTACGCAGGGTACAACGCCTTCCCCAATATCACCCTGTAGGTCCTGACCAGACACCCAACACGCGGGGAACGACAGACTCGGGGGCTCCAAATGGAGCCCCCGAGTTGAGTGGTTGAACCCCTGCCACCGGCCCAGCGTGCTGCACGCTAGCCGATCTGAGTCTCCACCTTGACCGCCGGCGGGCTCTCCAGATGCCGTTTCACGGCGCAGAGCTCCGCGGCCTTGACCAACGCCTTCGCGTACTTCCGCGGGAAATCCGGGGGCAGCTCAATCCTCAAGGCAACCTCGCTGATCATATGAGTCTTGGGGTCCATCTCCACCGCTTCGTGGATCCTAATATCCTCGGTCGGCAACCCCCTTTGTTGACAGAAGCTTAGGACGTAGATCCCAGCGCACGTGCCCATCGAGGCGAGAAAGAGCTCGAAAGGTGTCGGTGCCGACCCCGCTCCGCCGCCTGTGACAGGCTGATCGGTCCGAATCACCATCTCGCCGCACTGAGCGTCCACACACGCACCGCCGGGAAACGATATCGTCATATCTCTTGCCATCGCGTGCTCTCCTTTGTCGTTTTCACACAATATTGACCGGCGCTATTCTAGCACAAGTTCGTCCGTAGAGAAAGTGACGCCGAACCTACACCGCGAAGAGGGGAAGCTGACGCGGCGCAGCACGACCGTCGACCAGCACAAAGGGCGCCACCCGCTTCACCGCGATGCCAAGCTGCCGCAGGTGGCTGAGATCTCGCAACGTACCCTGGCGACGCGCCTTGAGGATGCGATCGGCGCTCTGGGGCCCGATCCCTGGGACGCGGAGCAGCACGGTGCGCTCCGCTGTGTTGACCTCAACGGGATCATCCTTGAGATGCGTACGAGCCCACGCCATCTTTGGATCCACGTCTAGGGGCAGGTTACCGCCATCACCAAAGGGCAGATCCTCGACGTCGAATCCATAATCTCGCAAGAGGAACGAAGCCTGGTAGAGGCGATGCTCCCGACGAAGCGCAATCGGCGCGCGATCCTCAAGCGGTGTACCAGGGACCGGGCTGAAGCCGCTGTAGTAGGCCCGCGCCAACCCTAGGTCCTCGTAGAGAAAGGCCGACGTATGGAGGAGTTCCACATCGGACTCCCCAGCGGCGCCCACGACGAACTGCGTGGTCAGGCTTGGCCGCCGGCCTGGCGCCGCACGCCGCAGCTCATCGGTCCAGCGAAGGCGCGTCATCAGATCTGATGAGAAGGCCTTACGAGGCGCCAGCGACTGCAGCCGCCCCGCGTTGGGCGCCTCCAGGTTAAGCGACACGCGATCGGCCCAGCGCATCGTCTCAGCGATCTGGTCTCGTTCCGCCCCGGGCATAACCTTTAGATGGAGGTAGCCGGGAAACCCATACTTCCGGCGCAGCAGTTCCGCCGTAGCGATGATCCGATCCTGAGTGTGCGGTCCCCCACCGACAAGCCCGGAGCTCAGAAAGATGCCTTTGACCAAGCCCTGGCGCCAAAGATGGTCGCTCAGAGCCGCCAGCTCATCTGGCGTGAACGTCGCGCGCCGGATGTCGCGGCCCGCACGAAACGCACAGTAGCGGCAGTCATTCTCGCAGACAGAGGAGACAAGTGTCTTGAGCATCGGCACCCGCCGCCCTCCCGGAAGCGTGGCGTGGGAGATGCATCCCGACAGCTCCCGTGGCGTACGCGGAACGCAGGCGTACGTTGACGCCACCGGCTGACCGAAAAGGCCCACATCCTCGGCTGGCTCGTACCGCGCGGCCGGTCCCAAGAGCTGAAGCTTCTCGAGTGCATCCACAGGTAACCTCCTTCTATCATCTACATGATACGAACTAACGTTCTAATTGTCAAGCGCCTTTCTGAGGTTCGGTGGCGGTTTATCTCTAACTCTTTCGTTGTAGAATAGAGGCGTTGACCATATCGTTCGCGGAAAGGAGCCCTGCTATGCGCTTTCTCATCGTTGGTGGCGGTGTAGCCGGCATCACAGCAGCTATGGATCTCGCCCGTCGTGACGTGGGCGAGGTGATTGTCTACTCCGATGAGGAGTATCCCTACTACTATCGGCCGCAGCTCACCGAGTTTCTTGCCGGAAACCTCCCCCTGCGTCGTCTGCTGCGCCGCCCGCTCTCGTGGTACCAGGAACGCGGCATCGACCTGCGATTGGGCCAACCGGTGACCGCAGTGCATCCGGACCGCAAGACCGTCACCATTCAAGACCGGGAAGAGGTCAGCTACGACAAACTGCTCCTGGCGACGGGAAGCTTGCCCTTTGTCCCACCCATCGAGGGCATCGACAAAGAGGGCGTCCGCACTTGGCGGACGTTGGAGGACACGCTGGAACTGGAGAAGGCGGCCGTCACCTGTCAGGATACCGTGGTCATCGGCGGTGGATTGCTCGGCCTGGAGGCCGCGCGCGGACTGAAGAGCTTCTGTGCTCACATCACGGTGGTCGAGTATTTCCCCAGGCTGATGCCGCGCCAGCTCGACGCCCAGGGCGCGAGGTTGCTCCAGGACTTCGTGGAGTCTCTTGGAATCGAGGTGCTTGTCGACGCCCGCACGGAAGCCTTCGTGGGCAACGACCACGTCACTGGCGTCCAGTTGCAGAACGGCTTGCTCCTCTCCGCGCAGACCGTCCTCGTGGCAGCGGGCGTCCGCCCCTACGCCAAGCTCGCGCAGGAGGCTGGCATCGCAACCGACCGTGGCATCGTGGTCAACGACAGAATGGCCACCAGCGACGCCGACATCTATGCCGCGGGTGACGTTGCCGTGTACAAGGGTTATTCCTGGGCCATCGCACCCATCGCGCAGGCCCAGGCTCGCATTGCGGCAGGCAATATGGCCGGTGAGGAGACCATCTATGACGTCGTGGTGCCCTCCACGACTCTGAAGGTGGTCGGCATCGATGTGAGCTCGGTCGGAGACGTCAACCCCGAGGATGCAAATACCATAGAGATCCGGAAGTTGGACAATGAGGCCGGCACCTACAAGAAGATCGTGCTCCGCGATGGTGTCATCGTCGGGACGATTGTGATCAACGACAGACAGCTGGCGAAAGAGCTTGAGGACAAGATCTCCTCGCGCACGTCGATGACGCCGGATGAAGCGCGTGTGATCGTTAATCGATAGACAGAGCACCCCATCACTTTGATAGGCACCGAGCTTCGACGGGATACGATGATGACCGTGGAACGGAACAACAGATCCGAGCTAGCTTTCGCCGAAGCGCTGACAGCGGCTGCTGCGGTCGTCGCGAGTTCGCTCGACTTCGAGCAGGTGCTCGATCGCATCCTCGAACAGGTCGCACGCGTCGTGCCGGCCGACACCTACAACATCATGCTGGTCACGGATACCACTGCGCAGATTGTGCGCTGGCGGGGATATGATCGGCTCGGCATCCCCGATGCCAAGATCGCGAGGACGATCACCACCGTCGACGCCTATCCTAGCTTTCGCGAAATGCGTGAGACGGGCCAACCGGTCTTTATCGAGGATACCACCGAGATGGACAGCTGGGTCACGAAGCCAGGACGCGTCGATCATCGTGCCTATGTCGGCGCCCCGATCCGCATCGGAGACCGGACCGAAGGGTTCATCAATGTCAATAGCTCCCAGCCCGGTGAGTTCTCTGCCGAGGATGCGCAGAGGCTCCAGGCATTCGCCAATCATGCCTCGATCGCGCTGCAGAATGCCCGGCTCTACGAGGAGACGCGCCACCACGCTGCGGAGCTCGAGCGGCGCGTGCAAGCGCGCACCGATGAATTGCGAGCCCGTACCGCCTGGTCCGAAGCGATCCTCCGAAGCACGTCCGATGGGATCATTGTGACAGATCTGGCGGGTGGAATCATCCAGGCGAATCCAGTGGCTGAGCGATGGCTCTCCCAGGAGCTCAGCCCGGCTGATGCGTCGCAGTTGCGCGCCGCCGTCCGTGACGCTGTGCAGCACCCAGATGAGCGTCCCGACCGGTTTGTGGAGCTCACCGGACTCGATCTCGAGCTCCGCGCCGCCCCAGTTTCCGGTGCCGCGACCGGTCAGGAGGCCGTCGTTGTCGCCGTTCACGATGTGAGTCACCTCCGTGCGCTGGATCGGATGAGGTCCCAGTTCATCTCGGACGTCTCCCACGAGCTTCGTACCCCAGTGGCAGCCATAAGGCTGTATACTTCGCTGCTGGAGACCAGCTCACCCGATCGACGCGCGACTTACTTCCAGTCCTTGAGGCAGGAGATCGCGCGCCTCTCCCGGCTCGTCGAGAGCATCCTGCAGATCGCGCGTATCGAGGCTGGGCGCGTAGAGCTGAACCCGCACACGGTCGATCTCAACCTACTCGTCTCGTCGACGGCAAGCGCATTTGCTCAAGAAGCTGCGGCAAAGGGACTCGAGCTCACGTGTCAAACGACGGGCGTGCCACTCCCCGTCCACATCGACTCTCACTGGCTCAACCTCGCCATCGAGAAGCTCGTCGACAACGCGATTATGTACACGCCTGCGGGTCGTATTCATCTGTCCAACACCGCCGAGCAGGTCGAGCAGAAACACTGGGCCGTATTCGTCGTCGAGGATACCGGTATCGGCATACCGCCGAGTGAGCTTTCCGCGATCTTTGATCGCTTCTTCCGGGGTGAGGAGGCGCGCACGCGGCAGATCGCCGGGAGCGGATTGGGGCTTACGATCGCGAAGAGGGTCCTGGAGCTACACGGTGGGCAGATCGCGGTGGAGAGCGCGCCAGGCAAAGGGACTCGCGTCACGGTGAGGCTGCCCCTTGCGTCCACGCCGTAACAGTGGATACTGTGGACCGAGCGAGCCGGCGGACCGACGGAGGTACTGCCCCAGAGAGGTAGAAATGAGGAAGAAACGCGTTCTCGTGGTCGAGGATCACGACCTGCTGCTGCTGGCTATTCGCGACATCCTCGAGGTCGAGGGCTATCAGGTGGTAACGGCCACCGATGGCGTCGATGCCCTGGAGAAAATGCACGACACCATACCGGACCTAATCATCGCCGATATCTCGATGCCCCGTATGGATGGATATCGGTTTTTCGACGAGGTTCATTCGAACCCCGAGTGGGTCCCCATCCCGTTTATCTTCCTGACCGCGCGAGCGGAACGCGAGGATCGCCTGCGAGGAAAGGCGCTGGGCGCCGAGGATTATATCGTCAAGCCTTTCGATCCTCAGGAGCTCGTCGTAGTCGTGAACTCCCGCATCGGCCGAGCCCGAGCGATTCGGGAAGCCACCGAGTCGGAGTTCGAGGCGCTTAAGCAACAGATCATCACGTTGCTCAGCCACGAGCTGCGGACGCCCCTGACGAGCGTCTATGGCTACACGGAGCTTGCCCTGGAGGAGGCGACGAATCTGCCGCCCGGGGACTTCCAGCAGTTCCTCATGGGCATACAAAAGGGGGCGGATCGCCTGACACGTCTGGTTGAGGACCTTCTGATGGTCGTCAAGCTCGAAGCCGGGGAGTTACAGCGGGAGTTCCAGATTCTCGGGACCGTCCAGGATAGCGTGGCGGACATCATACGTCGCTCTGCGCAGGCGGCGACCAGCGAGGCAGAGAAGTTCGGCATAGTCTTGGAGACCGACATTCCCGAGTCGCTGCCGCCCGTCCTGACCCACGAGTACTTTCTCGCGGACGCACTCGCCCGGCTTATCGACAACGCCGTTAAGTTCTCGCGACGCAGCGGAAAGCGGATCCGCGTTAGCGCCACGGCAACCGACGAGCGGATCGAGATCGCGGTGCGAGATTGGGGCGTCGGCATCCCCCCCGATCAGATCGATAATCTCTTCGAACGCTTCCGCCAGATCGACCGCGACAAGCTGGAGCAGCAAGGCACCGGCATGGGTCTGGTCATTGCACAAGCCCAGGTGTCCTACATGGCGGGCGAGATCACGGTGGAAAGCCAGCAGGGCGAGGAGAGCGGTTCCACCTTCACGATCCGTCTTCCAATAGTACGGGAAGCGACCCCGCCAGCAGACGCGACGACATTGCCATCGTTCGGCTGAGGGCCGCCACGACTTGACAGCGTCACAATGGGTCTCCCCTGGCACCCTCAGGAGACCCGACGACTCGGGGCTAGGCGCTAGGCCGAAGCGCTTCCTTCTTGTGACTTCTCGCCGATAAGTCCGTGACGCCGCAGGAAGTCGAGCAGCCGCGCCCGACCGGTTTTCTCCCGCGAGCGCCCGCGTCTACCTGCTCGCAGCCCCGGCAGCTCGCCCCACGCGGCCTTCAAGGCCAATTCAGCCACATCGTGGGCAGCTTGCGGCTTCCCCAACTCTACGGCAGCACGTGCTCTTCTATGCAGTTCCCGGCGATCGTCCTCTAGCCAATGCCACATCGTCTCGAGGACGGTAATGGCATCCTTCGCGACGACGCCAGCGCCGCCCTCAACCACGTGCTCCGCGTTGCCCACCTCCTGGCCTGGAAGGACGTTCACCAGGATCATAGGCAGGCCAGCCGCCAGCGATTCTGAGACAATCAGCCCTCCGGCTTTGGTCATAATCGCATCCGACGCGTGCATAAACCTCGGCATCTCGTCGACAAAGTTGTAGATATAAGCCGGAAGGTGCCAGGTCTGCTCCTGGAACTGCTCATAAAGCTCGTCATCGCCGCCAGCGACCAGGATCAACTGCACGGGAAGCCGGGCGTGATTCAGCGCCCGCAGAACCTCCAACAGATTGGCCACACGCTTGCTCCCCACCACCAGCAAAGTAGTCAGCTCCGCATCCCAGCCTAGCTCCTGGCGCAAAACAGTCCGATCCGCAGGGCGTTCGGCGAGGAACGGATCGACCGGCAGCCCCGTAACGCGGATGCGATCCTCGGCAACTCCATGCTTGCGCGCGACCTCCGCGACTTTGTCGGTCGGCACCAACCAGAGATCGGTCGCCCGTTGGAACCAGACCGCATGCACCGTCGCCAGATCTGTCACCACCGTCAGCAGCGGACTGCGCCTTCCAGTGACCTGTCGAACGGCGCCGACTGGCGCTTGGTATAGCGGGTAGGTGGAGACGATGGCATCGGGACTGTAATCGCGCAAGGCATCCCTGATGACGTCGAAGAGCATCAGGATCAACGCTCCCTCCAAAGCGGCGTCAACCGGTGCGCTCTGGGCCACATCATAGCCGAGCTTGTAGAGATCGGGCGCCGAGCGGACCAAGCTGTCGTACTCGGTCTGCCGATCGCGCAGCACTGCCGGGACGCGCTTGTCGTCAAAGAGATTCACGATCTCGGCCACGCTCGTGCGCTCACCATTCTCCGCAATGGCTTGGTCTAGCGCTGCCTTCACGGCCTCTGCCGCGCTGCGATGGCCGAAACCGACATCGGCTGTCAATATCAGAATCCTTCGTTCACCGCCAGCCTCGTGCATGCTCACGCCATCCTCCTATCCGCATGATACGAATACACGCGGGAAACGCCGTGGCACAGTTCGCCCCGGCCTCCCCCGCGTGCTCAATTCAGGTGTGGCTAACCGCCGTCAGCCGAGGTCCATCTCTCCTTCACTGCCGGCTTCAAAGAGGGCATCATAATCAGCGGGAAGCTGTCCACGCAACTGCGTCAGCTCGGCTGGGGTGATGGCCTCCGACAGGACCTCGATTACCACGCGTGCGTGGTAGCTGGAAACGGGCAGATCAACCTCCTCACGGGCGGCGACGCGTTCGAGAAATTCCTGGGCAGAGAAGACCTCAGGCTTGGCCTTTGCTCCCTCAAGATAGGTCGCTAGCTCCTCGGGTAACTGTGCTGCGACATCGCTGGCCTCACCTCGCGTGATGCGCTCCGCGAGCGTCTGCAATGTGGCGCGCGTTGCTTTCACAGCTTCCTGCGTCGTCGCCATCTCAGCGCGATGCTGCACTGCACCTAAGAACTCATGGTAATTCATATCGTAGGGCTCCTTTCGCTCTCCTGCAATTCTCCATCAAGAGGCAGTCGTATGTAGGCCATCCAAGCAGGCACCTTCACACTTCACTGTTTAGCTTAGCATAGATGCGGGCTGCCGTCCGACGGCACGCGTTGGGGTTGGTGCTGGGATGAGTTGCTAGGGTTTGGTTTCCGTTTGGAGATGCGCAGAACCGTGACGGCCCGGTCCCGAGTGTGGGACCGGGCCGTCTGTCGCTGCCAAGCTCAGCGCTCCGCGCTAACTCTCGACGTGGATGATCGCCACCGGACAGCCATCGGCGGCATCTACTACACAATCCTCCAGATCCGAAGGCGCCTTCCCGCAGTCGAGAGCGCCTTCGACCCGATAGCCCTCAGTCACCTGGCTCCATCCGTCGTCACCAACTTCGAAGAACTCCGGGCACGTGCTCCAGCAGACACCGCACTCGATGCACTCATCTCGATCGATCGTCACCATCACTTCATCTGCCACAGATTACCTCCTTGAAATGAACAATCTGAATAGTAGGGTGGATAGATAGCTACGCGGCCCCCACGCCGTCGCTAGACGACCCGCACGCGCGTTCCTGCCTCACGCGGTTCCGCGAAGCGTGTGTACGCGTCGTAAGGTATCGTCGGTTCCGCCCAGCGGAAGACCCACTGAGCCGCCTCCGGCGTCAGGTTCACGCAGCCGTGGCTGTGGACCCGACCGTAATCATTGTGCCAATACGTGCCGTGGATCGCGACGCCGCTCCAAGTGAAGTAGACCGTCCACGGAACGCCGGGGAGATCGTAGGGATCCGCGATGTCCTGAACCCTCATGCGACGGGTATGTCGCTTATAGAGAACCCGAAACTCGCCGCGCGGCGTCGGCGTAGCCGCATGTCCGGTGGACACTGGCGTCGTGAAGACCGCGCGATCTCCCTCAAGGCACGTCAACGACTGATCCTGCCGGTCAATGAGCAACGTCTTCTCGGGATGCCCGGGCGAGATCGGCGCGAGCGCCTCAGGCGGTACACGCCGCAGCGTGTGGGCTGGCACGTAGGGACCGTCGCTGCTCCACGGCGTCACCCCCTCCTTGAGTTGGTACCACGCTTGCCCCTCCTCGTCGTGGACCGTCCGCGTGACCCGGTACACCGTCCCATAGTAGAACTTGAAGGCACGATAGCCGCTCTGCGGCGTCCAGCGAGCCTCAGCCCATGGAACGGCGACCTGGCCCCAGAATCCCGGCTCCACGACATTCTCGATCACAGGTTGAGGATTGTCGCGCACAGGCTGGACGTAGCCACTGTGGATGTAGCCATCGTCTGTCTGATACCAGATCGCGTTGGTGGGCCACGGCGCTTCGCCCTCCACTGCGGCGTGCAGGGGAAGCAGATCATCCCGCGTCGTCCAACGCACGACGTCCGCTTGTGGTGCAGGCTCGGCGCGAACCGCCTGCCGCCACCACGTGGCGATCCTACCTAGCGGCGCCGGCGGCGACGATGTCTCCTGAGCCGAGACCCAGGCCACCCCTCGGAACGGCGGTAGCAGCAAAGGTACAGCAGCCAGCGCACCCATCTTGAGAAAGTCCCGGCGCGTAAGCGCGCCATCTTGCATCCGAAGTCCAAGATCCTGTTTGTCAGTCGAAGTGTTGGTGTCCACGTCTCCTCCCGCTCTGTCCCACAATAAGCATTGTCCCCTACAATCGTTCTCAGAGCCTTAGCTAAGCGCAAACTAAGCCTGAACTAGACAGCGACCACACAGAGCCATCTCCTCAATCCCGGTGGTTCCGACCCATAGTACAATAGATCCGTGCGGCCGCAAATGCCAACATCAGCCGCCCCAGACCAACGGCCCGATCGTAGCCCCAAGCTGAAGGACCTACCCCGCCAACGTTCTCCATCGCATCCTCTTTCATCCGGCGCGCTGCTCTCAATCTAGTGTAGCACAGAACCTCCACCCTCCCCGTTGGCCCTGGTTTGGGTTGCTGTTGGGCCCAGTTGGTCTTGGGTTGGGTTTGTGTTGGGCGGGGCCCAGCGCAAAAGCCGGGCTACCCGCCCTTGCCAAAAACACAGCCATGTTGTATAATCATCATCGTCGAACGGGGCGTGGCCCAGCTTGGCTAGGGCGCTACAATGGGGTTGTAGAGGTCGACGGTTCAAATCCGTCCGCCCCGACACATGAAATAGAGCCCATCCTTGCGATGGGCTCTTTTGCTAGCTTCGCGAACCGGGTTGCTCCGCCTCAGACGCAGGGCATCAGATATCCAACGAGAAGGGTTCTCCGTCTGTCACACGCCTCAGCGCCTCCTGGGGGCCGCAGGGGTCATCCGCAAACCGGTGCAAAAAGTAGCGGTAGACATCCCGCAGCACCGCCGTCAGAATGGGAGCGAGGATCAATCCGGGCAACCCCGCGATTTCCACCCCGACGACCAACATCACCATTAGCACCACCGGGTGCAGGCCCATCGTCTCGCCCAGGACCCGCGGCACGATCACCGAGTTTTCAATCATCTGAACGATTCTGGCGACACCCAGTGCTAACAGAGCGCGCACCGGACCCCTGCTCAGCGCCACGAGAATGGCAGGAATCGCAGCTAACGTCGGGCCAATGCTGGGTATGATCTCCAACAGGCCGGCGATGACGCCCAGCACCAGCGCATACTGGACGCCGATAATGCTCATGCCGATCGTCTGCAGCACTCCCACGACGACCATCAATAGCAGCTCGCCGCG
>CAZPJP010000072.1:15569-17704 GCA_964586915.1 uncultured Anaerolineales bacterium | reverse complement strand
CTTTTGTCGTGTGGCCCTACCGGGACTGGGAGCCGGACGTGCTTCCTTATCTCCCCCACCCTTCCTACATTCAAGTGCGAGAGGGTCCCAGGGCGCAGGGTGACCTGGATCCGGAGCCGATACCGATCGCGATGCTGATCGAGGCCGCGGAGAGGCCTGAGGTGCCAGAGGCACTCGCTCGGTTCGAGGGCGGCATTATCCTGCGCGCGGCCCTGGTGCGGACCGGGTCCAATGGGGCTCCTACCGTCCAGCTTTGGTGGGAGACCGAGGCGACCATTGACGAGCGCTATACCGTCTTCGTCCACTATCTCCGCAACGGAGAGCACCTGACTCAGCACGACGGTCAGCCAGGTCGGGGACACCTGCCGACGACGTTGTGGGAACCGGGCGATCTCATCCTCGACGAGCATGCCCTGAACGGGGTACAGCCCGACCCAGAGCAGGATCGACTGCGCATAGGTCTCTATAAGACCGACACGCTGGAGGGGCTGCGCACGCTGGATGAATCCGGGACCGCCACGGCTGATGCCGTTGAGTTACCCGTGATTCTGGCCGAGCGTCCATGACCTCTCGAAAACAAAGGTCGTGGCAGGGCGCGGCTCACGGGTCACGACCCTTTGGGTCCCCCACGTTAAGTCTAGTATTGCTCTGCGCCCTCCTTGCGGCAGCGCCGCTCTGGGGTCCGGGCATCATCAACACGCGCGGCGGCGGCGACAGCCCCTTTCTACTCCAGCGCACGATGGAGATGGCCGACAACCTGCGTCACGGCAGCGTGCCGGCGCGGTGGATGGCGCACGCCGCGTATGGTCTGGGCTATCCCTTCTTCAATCACTATGCGGCACTCCCATACTACCTGAGCGGCGGGCTCACGGCGCTCGGCATCAATGTGCTGTCGGCGATCCAGATCACGCAGACGCTGGGCTTTCTGCTCGCTGCCTGGACGATGGCGCTGTGGTCGCGGAGAATGCTGCAGAGCCGCGCTGCCCGGGTGCTGGCCGTGGCAGCATATACCTTCGCGCCCTTCCATATGGTCAACGTCTACGTCCGGGGGGACTCGCTCTCCGAATTCTACGCATTTATCTGGTACCCACTCATCCTGTGGACCATCGATCGCTACGTCCGGCGCCCTGCGCCCGGTCGGATACTCGCCGGTGGTCTCAGCTACGGAGCGCTGATCCTGACACATAACGTATCGGCGATGATCTTCTCGCCCTTTGCGGTGCTCTACGCCATCGGTGCCGTGGTGCGAGAGACCGCGCGGAAGAGAGACCAGAGCCAAGCTGGCACCAAAGCGAGCATCGGGGATCGGGATAGCACGACCTGGCGCTCAGGCATCCCTCGGAAAGTGATCGGATTAGCCGCGATCTTTGTCGTGGGCATCCTCTTGACAGCCTGGTTCTGGATGCCGGCGGTGCTGGAGACAGGGTACGGGCAGCTCGGCCCGGCGTTCACCGAGGACTACTTCCACTACACGCGCCACTTTCGGACCCTCGACCTCGTGCAGGTCTCACCGACCTTCAGCTACAGCGTCGCCGGAACGGTCGACGCGGCGGGTCCCTTCGCTATGGGCACAGTCCAGGCGATCCTGACGCTGCTTGGCAGCGCGCGTCTGGCGATCCGTCTGGTTCGCACGCTGCGTTCTCCCCGCGGCGCCGATCGGAGATTAGCCGCGGCGGCAGACCCCGTCACACTGCTTGTGGGGCTACTCGGCGCCACGCTGATGATCACGCCGCTCTCAAAACCGCTCTGGGACCATCTCCCGCTGCTTGAGCTGACGCAGTTTCCGTGGCGGTTTCTGTCGGTGCAAGCCCTCTTCAGCGCAGCTGTGACGGCTGCTGTGGCAGAGCCGTGGGTGGGCGACGGACCCGACGTAAGCGATCGACGATGGCTCCAGTCCGTTATCCTGGCCGCGGTCGGTAGCCTGGCGATCATCGGCGCGAGCCTGGTCGCACTGAGACCCGACCGGCTCGTTATCTGCCCTGAGGATGTCACGTGGGAGAACCTGCTGCTCTACGAGAGCTTCACGGGCAATATCGGCACGACGATCCGCTACGAGTACCTGCCAAGGGACGTCGTCCCGCGGCTCTATATCTCGGAAGCGGTTGTCGATGGTTCGGGCACCCCGATCGCTCAGG
>CAZPJP010000072.1:7416-15469 GCA_964586915.1 uncultured Anaerolineales bacterium | reverse complement strand
ATCGATGGGACGAAGACAGACGCTTACCCAATGCCGGGCTCAGGCCGACTCACGGTACCCGTGACTCAGGGCAGTCACAGGATGGTCTTGCAGCTGGGGACAACGCCCGTGCGGACGGCAGCGATGATGGTGTCACTCATCGCGCTGGTCCTCACAGCGGGAATCGCCGCGCGGGGCGGGCGACAGCGGATTGAACTTCGGGACGCCATCGGCTGGGTGGCGCCCGCGATGGGCCTGCTCGTCCTGGCCTCGCTGCCAGCGCTGCTGCAGCGGCCCCCAGACCGCGACGCTGTCTTCTTCGATTTCGACCAGATGCCCTATCCACACCAGGGGCCGATCAATTTCGGATCCCTCGAGCTCAGCGACGTGGCCCTGTCAAGCGTCACCGCGACGCCGGGGATGGACCTGGAAGCCATCCTCGAATGGGATGGCCTCTCGGTCACCACGCCAGTAACGGCCACGCTGCGACTCGTCTCTCCGGCAGAGCCGCGCCGTGGCGTCCCGTACGCCATCGCCGAGGGTGCTGGCGTGATCTCGCCTCAGAATCGCATCGCGCTCTCGCTGCCCGGGGATCTGACCCGCGGCCTCTACCTTCTGCAGCTAGAGGTGAACAGCGTTGCGGGCCCACTGTCGCCGCGGACGCCACAGGGACGCACGATGGGCCCTCTCTACGTGGGCGCCATTCGCGTCCCGGCAGGACCGCCTCTCCCTCCGGACGCCACGCCGCTGGCGGAGTTCCAGGACCTGACCCTCTATCGCGTGCGCGCCGAGCAGATAGAGCCGACCGAGCTGCGATTGGCGCTCGTCTGGTCAACGGACGGCACCGCGCGAAATTGGCGGTACTCGCTCCGGCTTCTTGACGCAGAGGGCCGCCTGATCCAGCAGCTGGACGAGCAGCCCGGTTATGGCTACCTCCCTACGACCCTCTGGCGACCGGGTGAGCAGGTCGTCGAGTATCCCAGATTGCCGTTGCCGGAGGGGCTGGCACCCGGTGACTATACGCTGCAGATCCTGACTTACCTCCAGGCCACAATGGAAGGGGGCGGTCAGGTGGACATTCCGGTTCGTCTGGAAAAGCCCGTGCTCTACAACCTCCGAACCGCCTGCTGCGAGCAGACCCGGAAAGGGGCGACGATCTTATGTCAGACCGACCATACGGACGGCTCCCAGGGGCTCGCGCTTCTGGGGATCGATGGGCCGGATACCATCACCGAGGGCGAGACGCTGCAATTCGTGGCCGAATGGAATGCCCTCCTTGAGCCAACTGAGGACCTCACCGCAACGTGGATGCTCGTCGGTCCAGACCGCACCGTCGCCAGCACCGTCGTCGGGCCCGTAGCACCCGGCAGCCGCACGTCTGAGTGGCCACGGCACGCCTGGGTGCTCTCCCCGGTGGCTCTGGATCTGCCGGCGGGACTGGAAGCAGGCACCTATACACTTACGCTCGATCTGCAGGGTCCGTCGACCTCCGTGACCTGCGAGGAGGTCGCCACGCTCACCCTGCTTTCGCGACCACGCTCTTTCAAGGTCCCGCAGATCCCATTCCCACAACAGGCCACCTTCGACGAGACCCTCACCCTATTGGGCTACGATCTCCAGCACGACTCGCGGTCGCATAGCCTTGGTGCGGACACCCTGACCCTCACACTCTGGTGGCAGGCACACCGCGCCCTCGCTCAGGACTACAAGCGGTTCGTGCATCTCTACGATCCGGTCACCGAAGAGGTCGTGACCCAGAATGATGCCATGCCCCGCGACTGGACGTACCCGACCTCGTTGTGGGCCGAAGGCGAGGTCGTCAGCGAGACGATCACACTGGACGTCTCCGCGGTGCCGGCGGGCACTTACCGGCTGGGCCTCGGCTGGTACGATCCTGATACGCTGGACCGCCTCCCTGCAAAGAGTGATGCAGACGGAGCGGTCCAGGACGACCGCGTGACGCTCGAGCTGGAGTTCACGGGCACAGACGTGCGCCTCCGTTAGGCGAGACAGTACACCTGCCGGTGAGTGCGTTGCCGGTTAGGGTGGATCCGTTATAATGGACGAAAGGGCCCGGCTGATCGCCGGGGCCTTCGTTTGAGCCGAGGATGAGGTATATGCCCGACGCAACCTATCACTTCCCTCCTGACTTCAAATGGGGCGTCGCGACGGCTTCCCATCAGGTCGAGGGCGACAACACCAACAACCAATGGTGGGCCTGGGAGAATCAGCCCGGGCGCATCGCCGAGGATCATAAGTCCGGTCTGGCATGTAACTGGTGGGAGGACGCCGAGGCCGACTTCGACCGGGCGGCTGCCATGGGGCTGACGACCTTGCGCCTCTCCATCGAATGGAGCCGGGTGGAGGTAGCCCCAGGGCGCATCGACACAGCAGCGCTCGAGCGTTACCGTGAGATGCTCGCGGGACTGCGCGAACGGGGTATCGAGCCCATGGTCACGCTGCATCACTTCACCGACCCGCTGTGGTTGGCGGAGAAGGGTGGATGGGCACAGAAGGACGTGATCCCCTATTTCACACGCTACGTCGAGCAGGTCGTCCCGGCTTTGCGAGAGTACACCACCCTCTGGTGCACCATCAACGAGCCCAACGTCTATGCCTCTCTTGGCTACGTGTTGGGAGACTTTCCGCCGGGAACAAAGGATCTAAGGACAGCCTCCGTGGTCCTGCGTCACATGTTGGAGGCTCACGGCGCTGCGTACAAGCTCATTCATCAGCTTCAAGAGGACGCACAGGTGGGATTGGCCCACAATCTCCGCTTCTTCGATCCGGCAGACCCCAGGCGACTCGTCGATCGCGCCGCAGCCTGGGCGCAGGACACGTGGTTCAACCGGAGCACAATTCAGGCTGTCCATAAAGGATGGTGGCTACCGCCGCTGGGCTTCGGGCCGGCCTTCGCGTCACGGCACACCTTGGACTGGTTTGGTCTCAACTACTATACCCGGGATCTTGTCAGCTTCGACCGAGAGAGCGACGCGCCCGGCATGGCGCGTACGCTACACGCTGAGGACGCGGAACTGCTCGACGGGGGGTATGGCGAACTCTACCCAGAAGGACTATCGAGAGCGGTTAGACGCATCGCGCGCCTCGGCCTGCCGATCCACATCACCGAGAACGGGTTCCCCGACGCCGACGACGATCAGAGACCCCGTGCGCTGCTGCTACACCTGCATCAACTATGGAAGGCGATCCAGCAGAATCTGCCGGTGATGAGCTATTATCATTGGACGCTGGTCGACAATTTTGAGTGGGCCGAGGGCTGGACACTGCCCTTCGGGCTGATTGAACTGGACCCCGAGACACAGAAACGCACGCCCCGCCCCAGCGCGGATCTCTATGCTGCCATCGCGCGCGGAAATGCAATCACGCCGGAGATGACTGACGCCTACGCACCCACGCTCCGTTCGGTGCTCATGCCCGGTTAGGGGAGCGACTGGCCTTGGAGAAAGAGAACCTGTGAAGACTGCGGAACTCAACTACGAACTACCTGAGGAACTCATAGCGCAGGAGCCCATCGAACCCCGCGATGAGTCGAGGCTCCTGGTGCTCCATCGTGCCACGGGACGCATTGAGCACCGCAGATTCCGGGATATCGATACCTACCTCGCGAACGGCGACCTCCTGGTTGCTAACGAAAGTCGCGTCATCCCGGCGCGCCTGTATGGACGGAAGGAACCCACCGGCGGTAAGGTCGAGGTGCTGCTGCTCCGTAAGCTCGACGAACAGCGGTGGCGGGGTCTGGTGGGCGGCGCTCGAACCCGTGTCGGCACAGTCATCCGACTTTACAGAGACGAGGAGCCCTCAAACCTCACAGCGACAGTCATTGAAGCCGATCCGCGCGGCGAACGGGTACTTAGCTTCTCCGAACCCGTCGAGCCCCACCTTGACACGCTCGGCGAGATGCCTCTACCTCCCTACATCCACCGCCGTCTCGAGGATCCGGAGCGATATCAGACGATCTACGCGCACACACCGGGCAGCGCGGCAGCGCCGACCGCCGGTCTGCACTTCACGCCCGATCTCCTGCTGGAACTGAGAGGCCAGGGCATTAAGCTCGGCTTCGTCACCCTGCACGTGGGTCTGGACACCTTTCGTCCCATCACGGAGGCCTCAATCGAGGCCCATGAGATCCATCGCGAGTGGTGCTCCCTTGATCGACAGACAGCGGAGCAAGTCAACCGGGCGAAGGTGATGGGAAAGCGCGTCGTCGCGGTGGGCACGACGAGCGTTCGCGTGCTGGAAACCGCCGCGCGCCAGGGTATGCTTCAGACACCCAACGAGAGCTGCCCCTGGCGTCCCGTCTCACCGTTCGAGGGGTTCACCGATCTCTATATCACACCGGGCTTCGATTTCCAGGTCGTCGACGCTTTGGTCACCAACTTCCATCTGCCGCGGAGCACGCTGCTCGCCCTGGTGATGGCGTTTGCTGGTGAGGACACCATCCGCCGCGCGTATGAGGAAGCCATCGCCGAGCGCTACAGATTTTACTCGTTTGGCGACGCGATGCTCATTCTGTGACCCCGCGACATTTGCAGGCGCTGCGACGCTTATGGACATTCTAGGACCATAGAGTATGGAGACTTATCGCGAGTACGTTGGTAACCCGCACGTCCACTCAGTCTACTCAGATGGATCCGCGCGTTACGGGCAGATCGCCGCGGCAGCGACAGCCGCGAAACTCAACTTCGTGATCGTCACCGACCATAACGTGCGCCCTTCAGGCCTGGAGCAGTACCACGGTCAGACGCTGATGCTCTCCGGCGAAGAGGTCCACAATGTCCGGCAGCAACCCGCACGCAATCACCTGCTGGTCTACGGGACCGAGCGCGATATGGCCCCCTACTCCTTTGGCAATACCCAGACCCTTATACAAGCGGCACGCCGACGCGGCGGCATCTGCTATATTGCACATCCCATCGAGCGCAGCAGCCCTGTGCGTTCCGGACTGGCGGCGATCCCCTGGACTGACTGGCCGCCGCAGAACGTTCAAGGCATAGAGATTTGGAACTATATGTCAGAGTTCAAAGGGTTGCTGTGGTCCAAGCTTGTGGCACCTATCTACGCGCTGAAGCCAGAGTGGGGAATTCGAGGACCTTATCGCGCTACACTACGTCTCTGGGACGAGCTGTTGGCACAGGGATATCGGATCTCCGCGTTAGGTAGCGCGGACGCTCACGGCGGAACGTATCGCATGGGCCCCTTTAGACGCCAGGTTTTTTCCTATGAGTACCTATTCCGATGCGTCAACACGCACGTGTTGACGCAAGCGCCCCTTTCAGGAGAGCTTGAGGCTGACAAAGCCCTCATCTACGAAGCTCTGCAATCGGGCCGCACCTGGATCGGCTATGATCTTCCCCATCCCACGCGAGGATTTCGTTGTGTGATGAAGAGCGGCTCGGGGACAGCCGTGCCTGGGGAGGAGCTGCGGCGTCTTGGGGCGATCAACGTCACGATCACCACGCCGGCTCGCGGCGAGATCCTTCTCCGGCGCGATGGCAAGGTGATACACCGAACCGTAGGACAATCCTTGCACTACACCTCGGCGGAGGCCGGTATCTACCGTGTAGAAGTCTACCGGAGGTTCCAGGGGCGGAAGGTGGCGTGGATCATCACCAGCCCAATCTACGCGCTTTGACGCACCGACGCCGATCCAAACGGAACGGGGCCGATCTTCTCGGCCCCGCCGTGTTCCTGGTTCGTGACTGTCACGAGCTCGTCGCTTTTTCGGGCCCCACGACGTGCGGACCCTATCGGCAAGCGACAGGCTAGACCAAATCGGCCCCCGGACCTTTGGTGAAGAAGGCCTCGTTGATGTCGAGGTACTCCTCGTATTCCGCGGGCAGGTCCATATCAGCGAAGATAGCCTCATTCGGGCATTCGGCAGCGCAAGCCCCACAATCGATGCAGGTCTCGGGGTTGATGTAGTAGTAGGGCCACTCGCTGTCACCATCGACGTAGTGGATTGAGTCGGTCGGGCACATATCGACGCACAAACCGGCGCGCTCGCAAAGGGGTGTGATCGCGTAAGCCATAAAATAACCTCCTGTAGGATCTCGAGAAGAATCTAGATAGACTGCTTGACGCTGTTCGCCATTTTACACGAGAGACACAGCGTGTCAACAAACCCATCTGTCACACGTACCTAGCTTCGGCGAACCGATCGAGAGCAGCACGGACGTCGTCAAGCAACTGCTCCTGGTCAAACAGCCCCTTCTCCACCAACGCTTCTGCCTGCTCCTGAAGACGCTCACGCTGAGCATCATCCAGCTCCTTGGCCGTGACGATCACGACCGGTATCTGGCGCGTTCGCTGACCGCTCTTGAGATTCTCAAGCACGGCGAAGCCGTCCACGTCGGGCATCATCAGATCGAGAATGACGAGCTTCGGCGGCTCCGCGTGGATTCGGCCGATCGCCTCGGCCCCTCCCTCTGCCTCCACGACCTCGTAGTCAGCGCTCTCGAGAACACGACGCAGCAGCTTACGATCATCAGGATTGTCATCGACAACCAGTACGCGCCCATCATCGTAGCCCGGCCCGGGACTTCGGTGGGCACCGACGCGTTCGAGAACCTCAAGCAACGCCCGCTCGGAGATCGGTTTGACCAGGTAGTCGGCCACGCCCATACTCAATCCCTTTTCGTGCTCGTAAGGTCCTCGGGCGCCGTCGCTGCGTGCGTGCACAGGCAACACTGAACAGATGATGACCGGAATGTCGCGTGTGTCCGGATCAGACTTCAGCTCCTCGAGGATCTCCCAACCGCTCTTCCCGGGCATGATCACGTCCAGCGTGATCGCGTGCGGTCGCAAGCGCTTGGCTTCCTCAAGCGTACGCTCCGCGTTGGTCAAACCAAACACGCGATAGCCACGTGTCTCTAAATACCGGCGGAATAAGGTAATCACCCCGGGATCGTCATCCACAGCGAGCACAACCCGACCGACCGGGCTCGCATCGGGGTCACTTGGCGGGCGTGCCGAGTCCGGGCCGCCGAGAGGCAGGGAGAAACAGAAAACCGTGCCCTGCCCAACCACGGTGTCCTGGATCCACATATCTCCCCCGTGTATGCGCACAAACTCCCGGCTCAGGGGAATACCGAGGCCTGTGCCGCCATACCGCCGCGTCGACGTTGAGTCGACCTGCTCGAACTGCTCGAAGACCGCGTGGACTCGGTCCGGCGGGATACCGATGCCGGTGTCCTCGACACGGACCAGCACCTGATGATCATCGTAGCTGGCAGAGACCTTGATGTATCCCTCCTCCGTGAACTTGCCGGCGTTGCCCAGAAGATTCGTCAACACCTGACGGATGCGGCGTCCATCCGCCACCACCTTCGGTAGGTCATCCGGCACGTCGGTGAGAAGCTGGACAGGCTTATCCTTGACGAAACCGAGAGCGGTCGACATGACGCTCTCGATCATCTCTCCGAGATCCACCGGTTCAAAGGTGGTCTCCATCTTGCCCGCATTGATCTTCGAGATATCGAGAATGTCGTTGATCAGATTCAAGAGGTGGCGACCGCTGTCGTAAATCGCGTTGAGGTCCGTCTCCTGCATCTCTGTCAGCGGCCCGTCGATGCCCTTCAGCATGACGCGCGAGAAGCCAATGATCGAATTGAGCGGCGTGCGGAGCTCGTGAGACATATTCGCCATGAACTGGTTCTTGAGCTCATCGACCTCTTTAAGCTTCTCCGCCGTCTCTTGTGCGTTCCGATAGAGGCTCGCCGTCTCTAGAGCGACGCTGACGTTAGCACAGGCGGTGCGCAGGAACTCCCGCTCCATATCATCGATCTCATCGTGCCCAGGTTGGCGCCCCAGCATGATGACGCCAAAGAGGCTATCCTGCCCGTAGCCTTCGCGCGTGGTAACGAGGGGCACGGCATAGCCTTCGACCAACCTGAGGCCCTCGCCGTTGTCGAAGAACTCCGACCACCCCTCGTCGCCAAAGTCGAGGCTCCGGGGTTCACGCCGCTCCAGCGCGTCATAGAGGGGCTGGAGCGCCTCATCGGCGGGACGGCCCGCTGGCTTCCCAGGGCCCGTAGACATCACGGGGCCCGTAGAC
>CAZPJP010000072.1:5583-7316 GCA_964586915.1 uncultured Anaerolineales bacterium | reverse complement strand
GGGCCCGTAGACATCACGGGGCCCGTAGACGTCACGGGGGGAGAGGTCCGGCGCGCAATTGACTCACCGTGGCCATTGATCGAGCGCCCACCCTCAGCATAGATAGCGGCTGCGCGCAGTGAGATGCCGCCCCACTCCCAGACTATCACGGGCATGTCGAGACGCTCCGAGATCACAGCGCCGACCTCTTGCATGATGACGGTCTGGTCCAGCGAACCCGACGCCGTCTGGAGAACCTGGTTGAGAATGTCGCGCCGTTCGGCCTGCGCCTGGGTCGCTTCCACCAATCGGAGGTTCTCCAGGGCGACGAAGGCCTGGCGCGCCACATTCTCATAGAAGCTTAGCTCAGCCGTGGAGAATTCCCGCGCATTCCGGCTGTGGACCATAATCGTCCCATACTGCTCGCCTCGCACGCTTAGCTGGAATGCGGCGGTCGCGCGAAGTCCCAGCTCCGTGTAGATACGACGAAGGTAGTCACTCGCCATAGGGTCCTGCGTGACATCCGGGGTGACGAAACGCTCATCCAACCGCAGTGCCTCATAGAGCTGGCTCATCTCATCCAGCGGGAATGCCGCTAGAGGCAGGGATGCGTCGGGGCCTGAACTCCGCGCATCTCTACTCCACGACTCAACAATGCGGAGATCGATCGGGTCCTCCTGGGGCTCGAGAAGACCGGCGACGACGAAATCCGGCTCCTCACGCTGCGCAATCCCCTCCACAGCCGCCTCGAGGACCGCCTCAGCATCGCGCGCATCGGTGATCTGCTGTGCGATACGATAGAGCATACGCGTCTCAGCCAGAGAGCGTTGTGAGCGCTCATACAAGTTCGTGCTCTCAATAACGTTGGCTAGCTGGTTCACCATCAGAGCCAGCGTCGCAATGTCATCCTGGGTAAAAGCAAACCGGCGATCGGATTGCAGGGATATTGCCCCGTTGATCTGTCCCCGACTGATGAGGGGGAAGACCACTGCGGATCGCGTATCCGGAAGCAGCGGGTTCTCATGAACCGCTGTATCGGCGTCGATATCGAGGGCTAGCAATCGCTCACCCTCCTGGATAGAACGGGCCACCATAGACCCGTACGGCTCTTCGTCGCGCCCGGCTGCCTGGCTGATCTGCACACGATGGCCCATCGCTAGCAAACGCTCGCCAATCTCGCCAGTTGCTGCCTGAAGGACGGCCCAATCACCCTGAGCGTCCAAGAGGAAGATGCCGGCAAAGTATAGGCCCGGCCCGCAGGCGCGCTCTGCTAGGAAATCAACTGATCGCTGGAGCAGGGCCTGGCGTTCTGAGAGAGACGTCGTGAGGTTGGCCAACTCAACGGCTACAGCCTGGCGCTCGATACGCTCCTGTGACTCCTGGAAAAGCTGTCGGTTGGATAGCACAACCGCTGCTTGATCGACGACAGTACGGTAGAAACGTAAATCGGGCTCGGCAAGGGTCTGAGGCTCCTCAAATCTGACCCGCAACACACCGATGCGTTCACCCGCGCCCACACCTGTCGCAAGTGAGGCAATCACAAGCGCCCCAATGCGGCGGTGCTCACCCCCCTCGGATGCGAGATACGCAACACGGAGATCCTCGCCGATTCTTGGATCCTCGGCCACATCCTCCGACACAAAGAGTGGCTCATCCTCCAGCAGCGCTAGCGACGGTATCTCAGACGCGCGCAGCCGGGTGCCCACCTCCATGGGCGGGGCGCCTTCGACGCTGGAGAGCGAGGCCACGATCTC
>CAZPJP010000072.1:3716-5483 GCA_964586915.1 uncultured Anaerolineales bacterium | reverse complement strand
TCAGCCAGATAGAGCCCGATCTCGGCGCGGACAGGCACGGAGGGGAAGGCGTGCCGCGCAACAGCCGACAATACTTCTGCCGCATCCATCGCCTCGGCAAGGTCACGCGTGGCCTCGTACAACGTGCGCGACTCTGTCGCGCTGGCCTGCGCGACGCGGAGCAAGTTGCCTCGCTCCATAGCCGATGCCACCTGGGCAGCGACCTGCTGAAGGACTGGCAGCAGGCCCGGCATATCGAAAACATCAGGTCGGTCGCTGGCCAGCTCCAGAACACCGAGAAGACGATGGCCCAGTTTCAGGGGGAGCAATAGCCGAGATCGGATGCCAAGGGCCACAAGCTCGGGCGCCTCACGGTCGGCGGTCCCGGGCTCCAGATCGCTTATGACAGAAAGAGACTGACTCGCGATGACGGATGCGAAGCCTGAATCCGGGAGCGTGCCAGCTCTCGCCATCGCCTGGTAGACCTCGGTGGCGTCGCCCACGGCCCCCAGTAACGCCAACTCTTCCTGCTCGCTATCATAGCCAACGAGGGTCAACTGGTCGACAGGTGCGAATCCCTGTAGCAGCGAGAGCAGCTCGTGACGCGCCGCGACGACATCATTGGTCGCGTTGAGGAAAGCTGAGATCTCCTGCAAGAAGGCGAGCTCGGACTCACGCTGCCGCGCCTCCATCAGCGATCGCTGCGAGCGATCGATCAACAGACGGTTCTCAAGCGCCAGCTCGAGCTGCTCGTGGACGGCCTCCAGCACGGCCCTCTGATCCTCCGACCAGTCCGCGGGCGCCTCCTCTAGGCCGGGGGCAGCAGGCTCCTCAAAGGTCATAAGACCCACCGGCTGATCACGGATCGTCAACGTCTGCATCAGAGCGCTGCCATCCTCTTCTTGAGCCACTTCGAAGTGCCCGACATCTGCCGGCGCAGCCAGAGACGTCACCTCGTTAAGGTCGTACTCATATCCCACGATATCCTGACGCTCGAGATACTCATCCCACATCTCCAGAGCATACCGTCGCTGCAGACGGTGCATCTCCTCCAGGTTGTCCTGCGAGGCTTCGTAGAGCTGGGCGTTGCGGATGGCATTTGCGAGCTGGTCCGCAAGCGTCCGAAAGGCCGTCACATCCGACTCGGAGAAGGGTTCCTGTGCCCTAGAACGGACCGTCATCGCCCCCACGACCTCCCCGTGGCTAATCAGCGGCAGTGCGGCTGATTGGTGCGCTCGGAGCTGCTGTGATGCATCCGACGCTTGCCATAGATCATCCTCATCTCCCGCCACTACGACCCGGCGGTCAGACATGCAGACACCGACGGGCGAAGAACGATCCAGAGCAAGGCGGCGGGGTTGGCCCGTCCCCGTCTCCGGGGACTCTCGGCTCTCGGCGCCAAGCACGGCCCACTGCCCCACATCGTCCAGAAGATAGATACCTACTCGCTCAAGCTCAAACCGTTGCCGGATCAACGTCACACTCTCGGCGAGCAGCTGCTCCTGATCAAGGAGGGAGGAAGCGGCACGGGAGACATCAGCCGCCGCAGCGAGATAGCCGGCGCGGCGCTCAAGCTCAGTCATCAGGAACTGACGATCCAACACGGAGGCGACCTGGTCAATGAGCGAGCGCGCGAAGATCTGCACGTAGGACTCAGGCAATGCGTCGAGAGCTTCCGCGCCGTAAAGCGCAATCACTCCCTGATTCATCCCCCGAGCCCGAAGAGGCGCAACAATAAGCGCTTGATGTCCCCGCCGCACCAAGTCGGCGCGCACCCGCTCGGGGATG
>CAZPJP010000072.1:0-3616 GCA_964586915.1 uncultured Anaerolineales bacterium | reverse complement strand
CGTTGGGGATCCGCGAAGCACCAGTCGAAGAGCTCGCGGTCGACCGGCTCGCCCGAATGGTACGTGGCCTCCCGCTCACCGTTGCGAAGGCTCAACCCATAGACATCCATGGCCAACGGGATCTTGTGGTCATCCCAACGCGTGAAGATACGCAGTGAGGCGGTGTCGAGGTTCAGGAAGGTAGCTACATCGAGCGCTGCCTGCACAAGATCCTCGACCGTGCGCGCCTCGCCCACGAGGGTCGTGATATGGTAGAGGGTCTCGTTTTCGCGCACCGCGCGGTCCATCTGCTCGAACAGGCGCGCATTCTGGATCGCATTCGCCAGCTGATCGGCCATCGTCTGGAGTATGGTGATGTCCTCTTGGGAAAACGCCCCCCGCAGCTCCGATTGAATCGTCATAGCGCCGATCACCCGGTTGCGACTGATCAACGGCAGGGCCATCTCCGATTTCGTCTCCGGCAATAGCGGATTATCGAAGCGGACCGCCTCGTCGCCCACATCGAGCGCAATGCGCGGCTTGGCCGTCGCCACACACTGGCCGATCATCGAGTCGCTTCCCCAACGCAAGCGATGTCCGGCTGCCAGCATCTGACGACCCGCCTCTCCCGTCCCGGCCTTGAGGTCCGCCCATTCCTCGCCCTCGTCCAAAAGGAAGATCCCCACGTAATAGAGGTCAAAGCGCTCTCGAATCAACTCTACCGAGCGCGGAAGCAGCTCCTCCAGACTGAGCAACGAAGAGGCAGCACGCGAGATCTCCGCCGCTGCCTGCAGGCGGTTCGCGCGTTCTTGTGCCCCCCGTAACATCGTGTCACGGTCGGCACGCCTCTCTCCGTGGGCAGCCCTAGGGGCCGTCCCGTCTGTAACCCCGCCTGTAATCATGGATCTACCGGTTACCCGCTCTCCGGCGCGCGTGTCGGAGACGTCAAGCATGATGCCGACCATACCGGAGATGGTGCCGGAATGGTCCTCAAGCGCTGCCGTGTTGAATAACACACGGTGGGTGCCTCCGTCCGCGAAGACGACATCCGCTTCGTAGGTCTGCGTGCCCCGCGCAGCCATCAGCATGCGATCGCGACGATGATAGAGGTCCGCAAGGTCAGACGGGATCACCTCCGGCAGATCATGCACCGTGCTGCCTATGATTCTCTCTTTGGGGAGGCCAAGGACGCCTTTCGCAAAGGCAGTGTTGCACCCAAGATAGACACCGTCAGCATCCTTGTAGAAGATCGGGTTTGGGATCACATCGATCAGAGACTGCAAAGAGCGTACCTGCTCCGCCAGATCTCCCTGAGACAGTTGTGAGAGCCGTTCGCGGAGGGCACTGAGCTCCTTCACAAGTTCCGCTCTGGTCTTCTGGACTGGAATCATCTCCGCTCACCTTTCCCACAATTCGCGCCGGAGAATTCGCCGCCGCCCGTCCCGAGCAGAGCTGTGAGCTCACCTGTGGGGCGAGTCAGAGGGAGGCGTACGCCGCCTTTGCGCTCAAACATCACTGTCCTCCTGATCGCCTGGAGGACGGAACTGGATTCTGTTTTGCGACGTTCCGAAGGCCTGTCCCAACTCCTGCACGGCGGTCCGCAGAACACCCTGAACGTCGCCCGCCTCCTGGATGCGTCCGGTGATGTGGCGGATGAGCTGCTCGCGACGGGCGCGCGCCTCAGTAGCTCTGAGCTGGCGGATATTCAGCACGGCGATGGCCGCCTGCTGCGTCAAACTGATCAATCGTCGACGATCCGCCTCTGTAAACGTCTGGGCATCCTGATAGTCTGCGTGCAGATAGCCGATTCGTTGCCCTCCCACGGTCAAAGGCAGAAGGATTAAACTCTGTGCGCCGTCGGCAGGGTGCAGAAGCACCGAAACGAGTCGTTGCCCGCGAGCATCCCCCGTCCGCGTGGACTCACCGAGGTCAGAGGTGAGATGCGGATGCTGCGCCAGGTCCTCAATGAAGAGCGGTGTCATCTCCTCTGCCCCATTTGAGACGAGGGGGACGCCCTGGACGCGACTTAGGTCGTGGCGACTTAGGTCGTGGCGACGCCTGACCCGCGTCTCAGGATCAGCGGACCAAGACGCGACGACGTCCGCATAACTTGGCAGGTCATCGCCGGTCCACGCGCGATCGAAGAGACAAAGCGCGGCCTTGTGCGCTTCCCGTCCCAACACCGTGTGCTCCAGGAGCACCTCCAAGATGTCCTGATACGTTTCCACCTCACTCAAGGCTGCACCACCGCGATAGAGAGCCTCGGTCTCACTGAGCGTCCGTTGCACCTGCTCGAAGAGACTCTCGCGCGCCACGGTGTTGGACATAGCTGCAGCAACAGTCTGAAGCGCAATGATCTCCTGCTCTGACCACAGGGTCGGCGCATCCCGATAGAGCGCCACGAACCCCGGCTCATAAGCCTCTCCGGGAACCGCCAGTCCCAACAGGGCCTCAAAGGGCCGCACGGTGAGACTCTCGCGCTCCGGCGCGGGCAGATCCTCCCGCAGGCTCATCGCATATCCATCTTCGGTAAGCGCACGGGCCCACGCCGGCAGCTGATCGACAGCAAGCTCAAGCCGTTCGTCAGACCAGGTCTCTTCCTCACGTGACCCATTTCCCAACCAGGCCTCATCCAAACGCCAGACCGATGTTGGCTGCTCGGATCCGTCTCCCAAGCTGTCCTCCACGCAGTCAAAGTACAGAACCAGCGAGACATTGGCCGCCTCCCCCAACAGCCGCAGCACGTCCGCTGCGGCCTCCGTCCCCTGCTCGTTGAGGAGGGCCACTGCCTGAGAGATGTTAGCCTGGTACCGCGCCTGCCGGCCCACCACAGCCAGCGCCCGCTCCGTTTGCCCGAACTGGATCGAGTTCTGAAGCGCAGAGGAGACCTGCGTAGCAAGAAACTCCAGCAGATCCAGATCCCGCGCGTCAAAACGCCCCACCTCGGCGCCGTTGACGAAGACCGCCCCCAGAACCTCGGTGCCCACGCGGAGGGGCGCGCCCATCTGTGAAAGAAGCCCCAGGTGTACCAACCGACGGACATTCGCGGCAGATGACTCTCGATGATCGCGGATCAACACGCTCTCCTGCGCCCCAAGAATCGTCTCGGTCGGGCCGCCCTCGGTCAGATCGCCCGTATCCGGATCAAGCCGATAGCGCGGCTCACTGACGCTTTGGCCGCTTAGATACACACCAGTCTCGGGATACTTCACGTATACGGCGGCGCGCTCGGCATCGAGAACGCGACGCGCCCAGTCTGCAGCACGATCCAGCAGCTCCTCCGCGTCAAGGATAGTGATCAAGTCTATGCCCGCCTCATAGAGCTGCGAGAACTCCTCGGCGCGACGCTGAGCATCACGATTCAGCCGGGCATTCTCCAACGCCGCCGCGGCCTGCGCGGAGAAGAGCTCCGCCAGACCTGCCTGCGACTCACCAAAGTAACCGGACTGAGTGGCCACCAGGACAAGCACGCCCAACGGCCCGAAGCGCCCCACCAACGGGACGGCCATCATCGCCCGATCCGCGTACTTGTGGTTCGTGGTGTTCGTGCCTGTGGCGTCCGCAGGCGAACCTGTGGCGTTCACAGGCGAACCTGTGGCGTTCACAGGCGAACCTGTGGTGTTAACAGGCGAACCTG